>DAIDMG010000056.1 GCA_027449105.1 Acidiphilium sp.
TCTAACCAGGCGCGGCGACACTTCAGGATATCCGGCCGGTCCTGCTCCAATACGCGGGCGGACTTTTTTAAATGTCCAGCCGCGCCCGCGTAGCCAGACGCTGAGCGCGCTACGGCCGATCGGCACCGCCCGCTCGGCCGCAAGTCGGTCGACCATCTCGTTCAGCGTGATGTCCTTGCGATTCTCGATCAGCCCGACAATGAACGCTTCGTGCCCATCCAGGCTCGAACCCCGCCGACGCCCCTGCGGGCGCGGCGTTCGCTCGCCAATCCTCGCCCGCGCAATCCACCGGATCGCACTCGATACCCCCACCCCGAAACGCACCGCGGCTTGCCGCGCCGACATCCCTTCCGCCGAAGCCTTCAGGATCCGGGATCGCAGATCGTCACTCAGCGCTCTCGCCATCATCCACCTCAATCAAAGTGGATGTTGAATCAGCCAATCCCCCCCCCCGTGTCGCTTCACGTTCGATTCATCAATCAATGGACGTGCTCTAGGGAGACCTGTGTGCGGGTCAGGTTTCGCATTGATTTTCTGACATTTTCTGGAGCGCGCTGTTGGGTGTGGCGATTGACGGTGATGTCAACGCCTCGGCGGAAGAGCGGCGATCTCGGCAGTTGTTGTGTTTGTCACACCGCGGCGACAATCATCAGACTGCGTTTGAGGTTGTAGGCGATGGCGGTGAGATGGACCTGGACGGCGGCCTTGGCCAACCCCCGCCATCGCATGCGACGGAGGCCATAACTTCGCTTCCAGGTTCCGAAGATTTTCTCGATCCGGCCACGGACCCGATGGATCGGCTGGTTCCAGGCATTGCGCCGCTTGAGGGTTTCGGTCTCGTCGCGGCCCCACATGCCGGTAGCAACGATGCGTGGCGTGCCGCCCTTGGCTCGCACGGCATCACCAAAATGATTCCCCCGATAGGCGCTGTCGGCAAAAACCGCACCAGGGTCGTCAGGCAAGGCGTCGGGGCCGGCCTTGCCATCGTTGACATTGGCTGGAGTGATCGCGACCTCTTCCACCAGCGCCGTATCGGCGTCAGCACCGACGTGGGCTTTGAAGCCGTGAACCGCTGGTTTGCCCTTGTGCTTGACCCAATGTGCATCGCCGTCTTTTTCGCTCGCCGATGCGATGATCGTCGCATCAACAAGAGTGCCGGTCTTGACCTTGATCGCCTTGGCCTCGAGTTGGCTGGTGATTTCATGGAACAGCGACCGGTCCAGTTCATGCGCCGCAAGGGCTTTGCGAAAGCGGACAAAGGCCGTGCGTTCGGGTGTCGGCTCCGACGCAGAAAACCCGCAGAACCGACGGAAGGAGGCCCGGTCGTCCAGCGCCTCGGCGAGCTTGACGTCAGACAAATCGTACCAGACCGAAAGCAACAGGGCCTTGAACAGCGCCAGCGGCGGCCATGCCGGCTCGCCCTTGGCCGCGCAGGAAATCACCGCCAGATGGCGCTCGATTGGCTTCCAGTCGATGAGGCCGCAAAGCTCCTCCAGCGACGAGTGCCGTCCGCCACCGTCAACCACAAATCCAAAGTTCCCCTGACCAATCCCCCACCGTGACATCCCCCGCCTCAATCCGTCGTTTGGACTGAGCGAATCAGAAATAGCCAGCCTCGTCCAGCGTTATCCGCACACAGGTCTCATTATGCGTGCGCCCACTTGATCCAACTTACGAAAATCGGGGTCTGGCTGGTCTGGTACGGCGCGTTGAACGGGTTTATCAGCCGGGCCGGAATGAATTATCGTCACGCTTTTCATACCGGCGGCCGGGCTGACTGCATTAAACACGTTGTTTTCGTCGGACTGTGTCGTGCGCTTACTCGCAAACGAAAGCCCCTGTTCGTGCTGGATACCCACGCGGGAAGAGGTGCGTACGACCTTGAGTCGGAAGCCGCGCGGCGGACGTCTGAAGCTGAGACCGGGATTGCTCGCCTGCTTTCAGAGAATGCTATAGAACTCGCTGACTACCTAGGATTGGTACGAGCATTCAGTTGCGGTCGGCGTTGGTACCCCGGTTCGCCGGAATTGGCGCGCGCAATCTTGCGCGAAGGCGACCGGCTCGCATTGTGCGAACTCCATCCCGAAGATGCAGCTGCATTGAGACAGCGTTACCGCCACGACGCGCGCATTCAGGTTCATTGTCGGGATGGGTACGAGGCGGTGCATGCCCTCTTGCCACCGCTTGAGCGCCGCGCATTGATTCTCATCGACCCTCCGTTCGAGCAGCCGGATGAGTTCGAAAAGATTGCCGCAACCGTGGATCGAGGGCGCCAACGATTCCCCGCAGGGGTTTTCTGCGTCTGGTATCCATTAAAGCATCGCGCGCCGGTACGATTGTTTCATGCCGATCTTCTCGCCCGCAGGATACCGGATATTCTTGATATCCAGATCACCTGGCGTGAGCCTGTGGATCCTGCTCGGCTCAATGGATGCGGAATTTTGCTTCACAATGCGCCTTTCGGGTTTAGTTCGAGTGCCGAGATTCTGTTACGCGCGGCGGCACCAGCTTTTTCTGAAACGGACGGTAGCGTGACAATTACGAGGCTTGCCGATGAACTTGCTTTCTGAAATCGCTGTAGTTGGCACAGGGGCTTGGGGCACAGCGCTTGCGGCGGTAATTGCCGGGCAGGGGCGGAACGTGGTTCTTGTGGCCCGAGATGAGGCTCGGGCTCTAGAGATCAGCACTAGCCGGCGTAGCCCGCACTTGCCTGGCATCCTGCTGCCGCAGAATCTCCACATTACCGGTGTGGTTCCGGTAGCGAACATTACAGTCCTGTGCAGCCCGATGCAGTTTCTGCGTGCAACAATCAGCCGATTGCCTCGGCACGTTACGAAGCTTGTCATGTGCTGCAAAGGCGTCGAGCGAGACACTCTTCGTCTTTCACCAGAAATTGCTGACGAGTTAGTTCCGGATCGACCTTGCGCTGTGTTGACCGGCCCAAATTTCGCTCACGAGATAGCGGCTAATCTACCAGCCGCGGCTGTGCTTGCTGCGAGAGACCCTGCTCTCCGGAGTTATCTAATCGAACAATTAGCGACACCGCGTTGGCGTCTATATGG
Source organism: Acidiphilium sp. (assembly GCA_027449105.1). Classification (GTDB taxonomy): domain Bacteria; phylum Pseudomonadota; class Alphaproteobacteria; order Acetobacterales; family Acetobacteraceae; genus Acidiphilium. Next base: position 3,063 of record DAIDMG010000056.1, read on the forward strand.
CAGCACCGATCCGATTGGCGCTGCACTTGGCGGAGCTGCGAAAAACGTCATCGCGATTGCCGCGGGTGCTGTTATCGGGTTTGGCCTTGGTGAGAATGCGCGTGCCGCTCTGATTACTCGCGGGCTTGCTGAAATAGCGCGGTTAGCCGATGCTCTCGGTGGCTCGGCTGAGACAGTCGTGGGACTTGCCGGTCTTGGAGATCTCATTTTGACTGCGACCGGAAGCGCAAGCAGGAATTACCGTGCAGGGTTGGCTCTTGGCCGAGGCGAGGCGATCGCCACCGACACGGACGGTGCGGTGATCGAGGGAGTGTCTACCGCACCGGCCCTGCGGGCCCGGGCTGCGCAGCTCGGTTGTGAGATGCCGATCACCGAGGCCGTCGCCGATCTGCTGGCGAAGCAAATCACCATTCCCGAAGCGATGACCAGACTGCTCAGCCGTGCCGTACGGGATGAATAGGGCCATTGCAGGAACCTGGCGAGGAGTGCATGCGCGTGTTAGGGGTCGAACGAATGATAGTGGAGAATGCCTCATGGACGTTCGTGCCGCGATAGCTTGGAGGGCCGCAGCGCCGCTCGAACTTGGCACCGTAAAGCTTGAAGGACCTAAGTTCGGGGAAGTCCTTGTTGAGATAAAGGCGACCGGCATCTGCCATACAGATGATTATACCCTTTCGGGGGCTGATCCCGAGGGGCGGTTTCCAGCGATTCTCGGCCACGAAGGCGCCGGAATCGTTGTCGAGGTTGGGCCTGGCGTCACGACTCTGAAAGCTGGCGATCACGTAATTCCGCTTTACACACCTGAATGCCGTCAATGCAAATCCTGTCTGTCGCGCAAGACTAACCTGTGCACGGCGATCCGTGAGACGCAAGGTAAAGGTGTCATGCCTGATGGTACGAGCCGTTTTTCCTGTGCTGGCGCACCCGTGATGCATTATATGGGGTGCTCGACGTTCGCGAATTTCACTGTTCTACCCGAAATCGCCCTAGCAAAAGTTCGTGAAGATGCGCCGTTCGAAAAGATTTGTTACATCGGCTGTGGAGTGACTACCGGCATTGGCGCCGTGATTAACACGGCCAAAGTGCAGCCGGGTGATAATGTTGTTATCTTTGGCCTGGGCGGAATTGGGCTCAACGTGATCCAAGGATCACGGATGGCGGGCGCAGATATGATCATTGGGGTCGATCGTAACAGCGGCCGAAAGGAAATAGCGGAAAAGTTCGGTGCGACGCACTTTATTAACCCGGCGGAAATTGGCGAAGACCTTGTTCCGCATTTGATTAATCTCACTGATGGTGGAGCCGATTATTCCTTTGAGTGTATCGGCAATGTCGATGTGATGCGAAAAGCTCTGGAGTGCTGTCATCGCGGCTGGGGTACTTCGGTAATTATCGGCGTGGCTGGTGCGGGCCAGGAAATCTCTACTCGACCATTCCAGCTCGTGACGGGCCGCAACTGGCGAGGCACTGCGTTCGGCGGCGCCCGCGGTCGCACCGACGTTCCAAAAATCGTCGACTGGTACATGAATGGAAAGATCAATATTGATGATCTCATTACACATGTCCTGCCTTTTGACAGGATCAACGAGGGGTTTGAACTCATGCGTCGTGGAGAGAGTATCCGAAGCGTTGTAGTTTACTGACAAGACGACCGTCAGGTTCCAAAAATTTGGCTGTAGCTGTTCGGGCCGTTCTAACATGGCACTGTCCGTGGAGGGAGCTAGCGGTCGAGATTTCAGTGATATTGCGTGAACCATGCGAAGCGTTTGTCGCACAATGAGAATGGTTTAAGAGATATTTGGTACTAGAGGATTGTAACCATCAGCTGCGAGTGCAGTCCAAGCCGTGGGGGCAAGGGCGGGAACGCGATAGTATTCAAACTTTTCAGAACTTTTTCCGGGGCCAACCGCAAGGCCCGTATCAAGCGTGCGCGTGCTTGCAGCAAATATATATCCGTCCGGTGCCATCTGGGTGCTGATTGTTGCGAGGAAATTTTGACCTTGTGGTGCGTATCCTGCTTTTATAAGTGAAAGCGCGGCAAATCCTGTGCCTTCCATCCAAATACCTTGGCTTGCGAGGGAGAATCCGATTCCGGCTGGCTTCACGCGCGGCCACGCAAGCTTACGAATTGTGAGGCTGACGACGGCTCGATTTGTGAGGCCTGCAAGATAGGGCCATAAATTTGCGTCAGCAGCTATCATTGTGTTCAACCGGCCGTTTGGTGTTAACCCGGCTGCAAACAATCCAGTATGCGGGTTATGCATCGTATGGACGAACTGCGCGCTGTGTGCGGCTTCTGCGGTCATACCTACTCGATGAAATGCAATTGCGAGATCGGTATTTTGCTCTGTGCTAATCCAGCGCAGTTTTTGTGGGTTTGGTGGAAATCCGAAATAGCCTCCGTAAAACCCATTCGATGCAACGAGATTTTTGTTGATCCAGTGGGCGGCACGCTTCGCCGCACAGAAATAGACGTTGGAATTGATGCCATGCAGGGCGAGTGATGTCCATAATAGGATGGCCCAGGCAATCGGCCCCGATTCCGAGCCGACCTGATAGGGATCTTCTACCCATCGCTTTGCGCGGCTGTCCCACCAGCCGGGAAGTGCTATCGCTCCGTGGATAGCTCCTGCGCGATACGCGTTGCGTAGTCGTCCATCAGTGAAATCAGGGTCATGCTCCTGAGCTAACGCGAGTGCATCGGCGATTTGCGCTGCCCGCAGTGGTTCGCCCAACGCAAGCAGGGACAAGCCGGCTAATGCGTTGTCATATACGTATGCGGTAAATGCATTCGCAGTCGCGAACTCTTTTGGGGCATTACCTAACGAGGGGTAACTGGGGAGTAGTGCAGGGCCTGATCCATTGGCGTCGAGTTGCGCGGCAATCGCGCTGACGCATTGTTGTGCTAACATGGATGGCGCCGTCGTTGTCCCATCGGCGGTTGTTGATACCAAGGCACAAGTGCGAAGAAATGAGCGGCGTGACAGCAAATATGGCATTCAAAGCAAGGCTTGTGCCAATGCCTCAGCCGTACGGCCATTGGCAATGGTCGCGGAGAACCGGTCAAAGTGAACGCCGTTCAGCCGGGCAAATGCATGTTGCGCGTTAGGATAAATATGTGTTTCAACGAGCCTGTTCCCTGCACTGGCAGAAATAACCGCATTGCGGGCGGCTTGTGGCATAAATTGGTCTTTCCCGGCGATATGGACCAGCAGCTTATGTGTGACCTGGTGGAGTTCGCCAAGCAGTTCATCGAGCTTCACGCCATAATAGGAAATGTTGATGTCGGCGTCGGAGCGCGTAGCCATCAGGAAGGCGAGTCGGCCGCCTAGGCAGTAACCCACTGTTCCTACCTTGCCATTGCTGCCCGTCATTCTGCGGGCAAACGATATCGTGGCCTTAAGGTCGTCGATGCCTCTGTCCTCATCAAAGCGCTTCATCAGGTCGAAGGCTTTTTGCCATTCGGCTTCGGTCTGGTCGGTCAAATCAACTTCTGGCTCGAGGCGCCAGAACAAGTCGGGCGCCACGGCGATAAGACCCATTTCGGCGAATTGGTACGCGGTGTCGCGCAACGACTTGTTAACGCCGAAAATTTCCTGGATCACCACAACTACACCAGTCGGCAGCGTCGAGGGTAACGCAACGAAAGCTTTGAATGAACCGGAGCCATCTACGGCGAAGATCTCGACATAGCGGCTTGTCACGCCAGCAGGCCTGGTCATGAGGCGATTCCCTTCCCGTGGTGCCACGCCGAAAAGCCGTTCGCTCGGAGGTGACGGCGTTAATCTATTATAGATAGTGCTCCTCGGGCGGATTAAAACCGTTAAATCCTTGGCTGGCGTAACTGGTTACGTAGGCTCCAGTGTCATGAATCAATACGCGATCACCTGACGCAAGGCGTTCTGGCAGCGGGGTCACAGCTTCACGGTACATGACATCGACGCCATCGCAGGTAGGGCCGGCGATCACCATGTTGTTATCTGGGCCGCCAATGCCGGGTGCAGAAATTCGATAGCGGATGGCTTCCCCCTCTGTTTCCGCTAGTCCGCCGAAGCGGCCGATATCGAGATAAATCCATCGCCGGTCGCCGTCTGTACTGCGGTTGCAGGCGAGAACCACCTCCGAGACAATGACCCCTGCGTCGCCCACCAAGGCACGCCCCGGCTCAATCATGAGTTCTGGCCAATCGTTGCCGAAATACTGGCGTAGCGCATCGGTAACCGCTGCGCCGAAGTCGCCCATCGACGGTACGTCTTCCCTGTAGCGGATGGGAAATCCGCCGCCGATATTAAGCATCGTAAGGTCGATGCCGCGACACCGAAGATCCGTAAAAACCATCGCAGCGATGCCGATAGCTTCCTGATATGCGCCGACACCGGTCTGCTGGCTACCGACATGGAAGGAAAGTCCGTACGGCACTAAGCCACGATCAGCGGCCTCTACCATAAGCGTACGCGCGTCTACAGGATCCGTGCCGAATTTTCGGGACAGCGGCCATTCGGCTCCGCTTTGGCTGACTGCCAGACGACAGTATACACGGGCTCCAGGAGCCAGTTGAGCTAGCTTGTCCAATTCTTCACGGGAATCAAAGGCAAACAGATTCACACCAGCGTGCCATGCTTCCAAAATTGCCGAGCACTTTTTGACCGTGTTTCCGAAGTTGATTTCCGCCGGATTTGCGCCTGCCGCGAGGCATAGCCGGACTTCCTCGATGCTTGCCGCGTCGAATTTGGAGCCGAGTTGCGTGAGCGTATCGAGGACGGGCGCCGCTGGATTGGCCTTTACGGCGTAATAGATCGCCGTTCTCGGAAACGCCGCCTGAAGCGCGTTGAAATTGTCGCGTACGCGATCGAGGTCGCATATTAGTGCTGGCGTGCTGAATGCACCGGAATCAAGAAAACGAGCAAGTTTCGGGCTCATCGCCCTCTCCCTTCCAAACCCGAAGTCTCGCTACAGCGAGACGGTTGCGAAACGGTCGAACGAACCAGCGACCAACGAAAATAGGTGCGGCGCACCCTGTGTTGCCAGAACGCTTGACGTCGTTGCGTAACCGCCCGTGACGATGGGTGGCAGAGGCACGTACGTTGCTGCGTGCATGCGCACATAAGGGCATCCTCGTGTCGGTGCAAGTGACAAATTTAATGGCGCGAAGATTTGACGATTGCCGCGGTCCCGGGCGACCGGCGAATGCCAGCGTAGGCACCTCGCCGTCACGTTTTGACGTCATGGACCGGCCGCACCCATGATATGGAACAGATGTGCTGCCAGCAAAGTTCGTTCAGGCGCTGTTGGCCATCTGACGGAGGACGTAATGCAGGATCCCGCCGTTGCGGTAGTAGGCAGCCTCTTCCTTGGTGTCGATCCGGCACAGCACAGGAATGGAGTCGGTCGATCCGTCGCTTCGGCGGACTAGCAGCTCGATGTCCATTCGCGGTTCAAGCTTTTCTATTCCCCGGATGTCCAGTATCTCGTCGCCTTTAAGTCCGAGACTTGTCCGGCTCATGCCGTTCTTGAATACCAGGGGCAGGACACCCATGCCAACCAGATTTGACCGGTGAATGCGTTCGAAACTCTCGGCAAGCACCGCTTTGATGCCAAGCAGAATTGTACCTTTTGCTGCCCAGTCGCGCGATGAACCGGTGCCATATTCGCGACCAGCGACAACAACCAACGGAACGCCTTCGTGCTTGTAACGCATCGCGGCATCGAAAATCGTCATTTGATCGCCCGAGGGGTAATGCCGCGTGTACCCGCCCTCCACATTGTCGAGCATCTCATTGCGGATCCGGATATTGGCAAAAGTTCCCCGCATCATGATTTCGTGGTTACCTCGCCGGGACCCATAGGAATTAAAATCCTTCGGCAGGATTTGTCGTTCCTGAAGATATTTCCCGGCAGGTGTCGCCTTGCTAAACGAGCCCGCCGGAGAGATATGATCCGTTGTGATTGAGTCGCCGAACATTGCAAGAATACGCGCCTGGAGAACATTCGTGACCGGTGGGGGATCCTTGGTCATTTCATCGAAGTAAGGCGGATGCTGAACATACGTCGATGCATCGCTCCAGGCGTAGGTTTTCAGGCCCCTTTTCACGTTGATCGCATGCCATTGTTTCGGGCCCTTAAACACATCATTGTAACGAGCCAGAAACATGTCTGGCGTCAGCGTTGCTTCAACAATTTCCTTGATTTCCTGTGCGGTGGGCCAAATATCCTTGAGATAGACTGGCTGACCGTCGCTAGCGGTTCCGATAGATTCTACTGTAATATCTTTGCGGATCGTGCCAAGCAAAGCGTAGGCTACGACCAGCGGCGGAGACGCAAGGTAATTCGCGCGTACATTGGGGTGTACACGACCTTCAAAATTACGATTTCCTGATAATACGGAAACAGAAATAAGCCTGTTTGTTTCGATCGCCTCGACAAGGACAGTATCGAGAGGGCCTGAATTGCCAATGCAGGTGGTGCAACCGTATCCAACGGTCTGGAAGCCCAAAGCGTCGAGATCTTCCTGTAATCCTGATTTTGCGAGATATTCGGTCACCACTTGGGAGCCGGGTGCCAGAGAAGTCTTCGTCCACGGCTTTGGTAAGAGGCCCAGCGCCCGTGCCTTGCGTGCAACAAGGCCGGCAGCGACCATGACCGATGGGTTAGAAGTGTTCGTGCATGATGTTATGGCGGCGATTACAATGTCGCCGTGCTCGATTCTGGAGTCTTTTTTTTCAACAATTGGGCGTAACCCGGTGTTCAGTCTGGAAATGCCCGGTTGCTTCTCCAACTCGGCTTCGAATGCTTTGTGTGCTTTGCCCAAAGAGACGCGATCTTGTGGCCTCTTTGGGCCAGCCACCGAGGGTTCCACCTTCGATAGATCCAATTCCACGCTATCGGAAAAAACTGGGTCGACATCGTGACCCCATAACCCTTGCGTTTTCGAATAGGCCTCTATGAGGGCTATTCGATGGTTGTCTCGTCCAGTAAGTCTTAGGTAACGGAGCGTTATCTCATCAACCGGGAAAAAACCGCAGGTTGCACCGTATTCTGGCGCCATGTTCGCGATTGTCGCTCGGTCTGCAAGGGGCAACTGATCGAGGCCTGAGCCAAAAAATTCGACGAATTTTCCAACCACGTTTTTCGCGCGCAAAATTTGTGTTACGGTGAGCACCAGATCGGTGGCCGTGACTCCCTCTCGTAGTCTGCCCGTGAGCTTGACCCCGATCACGTCGGGGATCAGCATTGTGAGGGGCTGTCCGAGCATTGCGGCTTCAGCCTCAATGCCACCAACACCCCAGCCAAGTACGCCCATCCCGTTGATCATGGTCGTATGGCTGTCCGTACCCAAGACGGTGTCCGGATATGCATAAAGTCCGCCATCTTCCCTACTGACCCATACTGCCTGCGCGAGATATTCAAGATTCACCTGATGGCAGATGCCGGTTCCGGGCGGTACGACACGGAAATTGGCGAAAGCCTCCTGCCCCCAGCGCAAGAATTCGTAGCGTTCCCGATTTCGCTGGAACTCGATGGCCATGTTTTGTTCAAGGGCGGCTTGGGTTCCAAATACGTCGACCACAACCGAGTGGTCGATCACAAGATCGACGGGTACCTGTGGGGTGACCTGACAGGCATTGCCGCCAAGTTTAGCGATGCCTTCGCGCATCGCCGCGAGATCAACAAGGGCGGGGACACCGGTAAAGTCCTGCATCAGAATGCGTGCAGGGTGGAAAGGAACATCGCTCTCAGAATGAGCTGTGCCTGCCCACGCCACGAGCGCCTTGGCATGCTCCGGCGTCGTGCTATGCCCGTCTTCAAACCGGAGAACGTTTTCAAGGAGAACTTTGAGGGTACGCGGTAGCCGGGAAATGTCCCCCAGTTTTTCGGCGGCAGCGTCCAAGGCAAAATAGCGGTACTTTATTCCATCGACGTTCAGGGTTCGCTTGGTTTGCAGAGTATCGGGGCCGATCATACTCATGGTCAGTTATCTCCGCGTGCCGTGATGCCCGCCACCACAGAAATTCGGGTTGACGAGGTGCTTTAATCACGCGAGGGCTTCGGCGTCCATGCCTCAATCTTAACCCGATACGACGAGGAGCCCCACCATGCCGGAACCTGCTGTGCCAAAGCCACAGAACGATCCCCTGCTGCGTGCTTGCACACTCGCCGCGATTCGAGGCGAGCGTCTGGTTTTTCATGACGTGTCCTTTTCCTTGATCCCTGGTGGTGCGCTCCTTTTGGTAGGACCAAATGGTGCCGGTAAGTCCTCATTATTGCGACTGCTTGCCGGGCTAACTCCACCGATCGCAGGAGAACTGCTTTGGAAGGGAGAAAACGCGCTCGATGATCCACCGCTTCACGCGACGCGGGTCTGTTTTGTAGGACATCACGACGCGATCAAACCTGGATTGACCGTTACTGATAATTTGTACTTGACCGGGCGATGGACGAACGCACAGGTGTTGGCCGCCCTTGCAAGCGTCAACCTCGAGCCCTTTGCAGCCTTGCCGGCACGCCTGCTGTCCTCCGGTCAACGTCGTCGTCTTGCACTTGCACGTCTTGCCTTAAGTGCTGCGCCACTTTGGCTGCTCGATGAACCTACAACCGGGCTAGATGCTGCCTCAGTCCGTCGGCTCGAGGTCCAGTGTGCCGCCTATCGTGCCGCGGGTGGGATGATTGTGGCGGCGACCCACCTGCCGCTTGATTTGCCGGCGGCGCAGTATCTTCGGTTGGGTGGGACGAATACACAATGAAGATATTCCTTGGGCTGGTTCGCCGAGAACTTGTTTTGGCGCTTCGTCATGCCGGGGATTCTGTGGCGGCGCTCATGTTCTTCGTTATCGCGGCGAGTTTGTTTCCCTTTGCACTTGGCCCTTCTGCGCAAGCTCTGGCACGAATCGCGCCTGGAGTGGTTTGGGTTGTCGCACTGTTGGCCGCATTGCTGCCGCTGAACCGGCTGTTCGGTGCCGATTACGAGGACGGATCACTTGATTTGCTGATGCTGTCGGGAATGCCGGCTTCAGCTGTGGCGTTTGCCAAGATGTTTGGCCATTGGTTGACTACAGGCGTGCCACTGCTCATCGCAGCTGGTCCCGTTGCCATCATGCTTCGCCTTAACGGCGATGCGGTGCCACAACTGCTCGCGACGCTACTACCGGGCACGTTGCTGTTTTCGTTGGTAGGGGGGATGAGCGGTGCGATTACGCTTGGTGCTCGAGGCGGAACAATCCTTCTACCGTTGATCGCCTTACCTCTGATGATCCCGGCAGTAATTTTCGGCGCTGCCGGGGCAGTCAGTCCACACCCAGTTAGCGAATTTGCAATGTTATTTGCGCTGCTTGCCGTCTTTTTTCCCTTGGCACCAACGGCGGCCGGTGCTGCGTTAAGGGCTGCACTTGCCTAGCGTCTCGGGCGTATCAACAAAACGGTACAGTTAATGAGTTCTGATGTGGTGACGATAGTGGCGGGTATTTCTTCTCAAATGGAATTCCGCGACATCAATTGAATTTGCTATGGGATGTAAGTAGCACTTCTCGCCTAGAAGGCACCAAAGCGGCTATTATCTTATCAAGAAAATCATTAGGAACCATGTCATTCATAATGAAATCAGGTGAAAGTGTGAACACAAGGCTGCAAGCACGCCGTGTGAATTATGGATGTGGCGCTTCTCAGGCGGTAACGTACATTGCGACACATGCATCAAATGCCTGTGCGGATCACGTTTTGACTAAACCAAATGGCGACGGTACGCTGCGTACGACTCCAGAAAGCAGAGTGAAGCGGGAAGGCGTCATGCAAATTTAGCCGCGGCATTCCTGAGCGCGGTGCTATCCCAGAGACCACCGGCCAGTAATAGCTATCGCGGGAATCCAGACCCATACGGACTGTTTGCGCGGAACGGGAATTGACGTAGGTAATGAAGCTCCGCGCATTATGTCGGAGTTTGGCGGGCAATCCCCTTGCCATCGATATGACATTTGGTAGCAGGCAAAACGGAGCTGGAAAAGTCACAACAAGATTACGATTGACCTGATCGGCATTGTAAACAGCCGAGGAAAATGGAACGATTGCTGCTTTGATTGCACCGCTACGCAAAGCCGCGAACGTTGTTTGCATGTTGGCGTAGATGTGCAGACCGTCCTTCCTTAAGGTTTCAAGAAACAGCTTGCTTTTTGGCCAGCCATCGGTCGACTGTAGCACGCTGGCAAAAGCGGGGTATGTTGCGTCCGATACCGACGGGTCAGTAATGCCGATGACGCCGCGATAGGCCGGCAATGCCAGGTCACGCCACGTTGGGGGGGGAATGAAACTTTCTTTCTTGATGCTGATTAGGGCGGCGCCGAGAATGAATCCGGTTGGGACGTACACGCCATTGTGCGGCAGCATCAACCGACCAACCGCTGTTAGATTGGGAGGCGGTGGAAGCTCATGAGCAAGCAAGTGGGCACGGTCCAGTGTATCAGCGGTGGTATTGCTGCTCAACCACACCAGCGTCCAGTCAGGATGGGGACCGGCAGCCTTGAGGTGTGTAATCAGCGCACGCGGCGGAAGATAAAGGACGCGTATTGGTATGCCGGTTTTTACGGCGTACATTTTTGCCACTGCTTGACCGTAGTCGAGATCGGTGACGAGTACTAGGCTGGGTACACGGTGAGATCGTAAATGGAGGAGCGTTGCTGCGCCGATAACGGCAGCGATAAAGCCGGATAAAATCAAGGTGCGCATCAAAATCTCCGATTGGCCCCGGGAGGATGAGTTGTGACCCGGAGCGTGGAGAATAGCACTTCTGGTGGCGGAGAAAAAAGTGAAAGAAATACAGGAGTCGTCCCAGGAGATTGCGATCGGCGCGTCGGTAGCCAATCACGCGATGACGCGAGGCCACCTGCCTAGGGATGGCGGGGACGGAACCAAAGAACTCCCGACATTTTCAAAGTGGCTGGCGTCCAGCAGAAACAGCAATGGGAAGCAAAGCGATTGGTAATGAGAAGGGATTTATTCCAACATGACAGGTAAAATCTAGCGATTAATGCCAAGAGATCTGATTCGACGCAATGCGGAAAGGTTGTTCCCCTGACAGTGGGGATCAGGATACAATCAATCCCGCGCCAACAG
>DAIDMG010000057.1 GCA_027449105.1 Acidiphilium sp.
ACCCGGGCAAATGAATCTCGGAACCCCCGGGCGAAGTGCCCGAAATCAGACGGAATGCCATCGGTCCTGTTGCTTCTTGAGCGGTTAACTCCGTGGGCAGGGCAGGGAGCTTATTCCTGGTAGTAGCGGCGGGCGCATAGCGCCGGCGCATTGCCATGAACTTCAGGACCGCTGCAACGCTTTCATCGTAGTGGCGTAGAGCTTTGATTGTGCCGACGACAGTGCGGCCCATCGATCGCGTGTACTTGGATCCGGGGAAATCCGCTGTGCGGTTCGGGACATGGCAGCAGCGGCCGAATCGATGGTTTCGTACCAACCGACCGCGAAGGCCGCGGTGATGCCAGCACCGAGAGCGGAGCCCTCATCGGACTCGCCGCGATAAACAGGTAATCCCGTGGCGTCGGCGAACATCCTGAGCCAGAGAGCCGAGGCGGCACCACCACCAACAGCGATAATCCGTTCGGCAGCAAGTCCTGCCATTCGCATAGCGGCTACGGCGCGTGCGGTCTCGAGAGTCAGGGCTTCGAGCGAGGCATGATAGAGATGAGCAGTCGTATGATGGGCCCCGAGACCGATAAAGGCAGCGCGGGCATCAGGGTTCCAGTGGGGATCCATGCAGCCGGTGAGATACGGCAGGACCAGCAAGCCTTCCGAGCCGACTGGGATTTGCGACGCCAAGGCCTCAAGTCGGACGAAGATGTTTGGATCGGCGCGGCCTCCGGCGAAATTATCGATCAGCCAATTGACGAAAAAGGCTCCGGCGCGCTGCACTGCTTCGAGAAAATACCCCTCTCCCGTGGGAGATGTCATGGTTCTCCAATAACGGTCCGTGAGTGGATCCGGCGACCACAGGCCAGCGACTAGGGCCGTACCGAGATTGAGATAGACAGTGCCGGGCCTGACGGCATTTGCGCCCAGACCGGCACATTGGCCGTCGCCGCCGGCCGCAACGATCGGCGTGCCCGGACGAAGCCCCGTCTCGGCGGCACCGGGCTCCGAAACACAACACATCACAGTTCCTGGCGCGTGAACCGGTGGCAGCTTCGTGATCGAAATGTCAACACTGTCAAGGATGGGGATTGACCAGTTCTTGCTCTGTAGGTCGAAGATACCGAGTGGGTCCGCGCTGGTGTGTGTGGCATGCGGCGAACCGCTCAGCCGCATCGTGAGGAAACCGTGAACATCCAGAATCTGTGCCGCCCGGTCGAGTAGATCAGGATTGTGGCGGCGAAACCAGTGGAGGCGGTACACGGCTGGGATCACATCGGGTTGCTTGCCGGTGATCCGGTGCAGGCGCTCGGCACCGAACGCCTCGGCGAAGTCACGGAAACTCTCGGCCGCCCTGCCGTCGATCCAGAGAGTTGCAGGGGCGAGCGGTCGGCCTGCAGCGTCTACGAAAACCATCGTCTCGCGCTGGTCGGATATCGCGATTGCATCGACATCAGCGGGATCGATTTTGGCAAGCACAGCTCGCAGTGCCTCGCGCGTCGACGACCACCAGGTTTCCGCATCCTGCTCGGCATGGCTGGGATGGGGTTGGTCCGTCCGGATCGCTACTCGACCTTCGGCCACTGCGTGGCCATCCCGTGTCCAGGCAATAGCCTTAGTCGATTGCGTAGATGCATCGATACCGATGACATATTTTTCTCCGCCCATAACGCCCTCCCATGACGCAAAGCCGGTTGTTTATTAGCGCAGCAGCCACTCTGCTGTTGCGCTGTCGGTTATTAGATGTGTCGCATACCCGCCGCGGAGCGCGGCGCGGATTGCCTCGCGCTTGTCGCGGCCGCCGGCTAGGCAGATTCTGACCGGAATACGGCGCAACTCGTCGAGTGAGATGCCGATCATGCGTTCATCCAGCGGGCCGGAGACCGGCCGACCATTGGCGTCGATGAACCGACCAATAATAACGCCCTTGGAGCCCGCCGCGGCATAGGCATCAAAGGTATCGGGGCCGGCAAGTTCGGCCGCGCGGACCGTGCTTGATGGACCAATATCGCCGACGCCGAAGATGATCTTCGTCGCCGACCGGATGAGGTTGAACTGCCTGGCAAGGATCGGCTCCTGCAGCAACGCGTCGCGCAGTGAACGGGAACTCACCACAGCGGGTGCGAGCAGATTGACGCAGCGCGCGTCCAGCCTGTTCGCTAGCAGGGAGGTGCAGAATTCCGGCGAAAAATCAGACGACCCGAACGTACTTCCAGAGACCTGCACGACAGTGAGCGACGACACCGAATAATTACCTGAGATCGCCCTGGCTGTCGCAAGGACCGTGCGCCCCCAAGCGACGCCAATCACGTCGCCGGTTTCGACATATTGGGTAAGAATTCGGGAGCCGGCATTACCGATCCGATCGGTCAGCGGCGTCGGGCCGTCTGAGGGAACGACAAGAGCACCGACGAGCCCGTGGCGTTCGGCTAGGCGCCGCGCGAGCAAGGCCCGAGTCGAAATCTCGGCATTGACTTGAATCGACACGACACCGCGCTGACGGGCGTCGCGCAGGAGATTGACTACCGTAGCACGAGACACTCCGAGGATCTTTGCGACGTCGCTCTGAGTCAATTCGTCGACGTAGTAAAGCCATGCGGCCCAGACAACATCGTTATCGAGCTCCATCGGCAGCACGACCTTCCGCTCGGCCGCCTCACCATTGCCATCATGCTCCATGGTCGGAATGTTGTCCTCCTAACTCGAGTCTATGGAGTGCGTTGTCAGATGTCAAACTATAGTAAATTTTGTCTTGACATTCGACATGATAGTTTGTCATTTGTCCAAGACGATAACTTGGAGAAGCTTAATGCCGGCAGCGGGTGGGCTCGCACGGACAGCGACGTCGAACGGACAGTGGACCTTCCTCATCGACGATATCGTCGCCGGGCGCTGGGTAAACCCGGAAACGGGGGACTACGCGACCGTTCCTTATGATTCGATTGTAATCGCCGACTCTCTTGATGGCGCGGAAGCCGACCTCGTACGCGATCTTGGTCTTGGCCCCCGTCTCGCCGTGGTCTTCGACCAAGCGACGGAGGCCGCACTGGGTGAGCGCGTCGCGCAGCGCCTTGGGTCGATAGCGACGGTTGAGCGGGTCGTCCTCGATGCGCCTCACGCTGATATGCGGTCCGTCGAGGATCTTGCTGCGCGAACGCGAGGTGTGGATGCGCTAGTCGCGGTCGGATCCGGCACGATCAACGACCTCTGCAAATACGTCACCAGCTGTGATGGCAGGCGATACTGCGTGTTTCCTACGGCCTCCTCGATGAACGGCTACACCTCGACGACAGCGTCGATCACGCTCGACAGCGGCTTGAAAGTTTCTCTGCGGTCCCATGCACCCTCGGGCTGCTTCTGGGATCTCAGCGTTTCCGCGTCTGCGCCTAAATTCCTTGCGGCGTCGGGCTTCGCAGATTGCATCGCGCGCTCCGTGGCTCAGGTCGATTGGTGGCTCTCTCACCGCCTCTTAGGTTCCGCTTATTCGACGGCACCTTATGTCATCCAGGATGCGGACGAAGCGGAACTGAACCGGCGTGCAGCCAGCTTACCGGCAGGTGACATAGAAGCCTTCGGTTATCTCAGCCGAGTCCTCACGCTCTGCGGATTGGGGATATCCTTTGCGGGTACGTCGAGCCCAGGATCGATGGGTGAGCACCAAATCTCCCATTATATCGACTGCTTCGCTGGCGATCGGCATCCTGGCACCCTGCACGGGCAGCAGGTAGGAGTGGCGTCGCTGACACTGGCGCGGGTGCAGCAGAGTTTACTTGCATCCGAAACACCGCCGAAGCTCAAGCCGACGGAGATCGATCCGCAGGACATGGCGCAACGGATGGGCCGTGAGATCGCCGCGCAATGTTATGCTGACATAGCACCGAAACGTCTCGATGCCGTCGGCGCTGAGGCTCTCAATAAACGCCTCGCTGAACTCTGGCCGGCGTTGCGAGAGGAGACACGTCCAATGATGATACCCGTCTCAGAAATGGAAAGTCTTCTGCGGTCAGCCGGAGCACCAGTCTCGGCAAAAGATCTCGGCCTGTGTAGTGACTTCTACCATGAGGCAGTGCTTCACGCGAGGGAAATGCGCAATCGCTTTTCCTTTCTCGATCTGGCCGCGGATGCCCGCCTGCTCGAGTCTTTCGTGACGACAGAGGATTGATCTATGCGCCCGATCTGTGAAATGTCGGATGAAGTGGCGCGCCAAGTTCGTGTGGTCTTCGCCGATATCGACGATACGATCACCGAGGAAGGCCGACTGCCGGCCCACTCATATGCTGCACTGGAAGCGCTCGATAACGCCGGAATCGCTGTCGCACCGGTGACCGGCCGGCCGGCGGGCTGGTGCGACATGATCGCCCGCTTCTGGCCGGTTGCCGGCGTGGTAGGCGAGAACGGCGCCTTGTATTTCGCCTATGATCGCGGCGAGCGGCGGATGCGCCGAGTCTTCGCTGCGTCTGAGGAACAGCGAGCGGCCAACCGTGTGCGCCTTCGTTCACTCGCCGATCGTATCCTTGCTGACGTGCCGGGTTGCGCCGTCGCCGCCGATCAGCTGTATCGTGAAGCGGATCTCGCCATCGATTTCTGCGAGGACGTCACCCCACTGCGCGAAGCAGACGTCTCGCGAATCGCGACGCTCTTTGCCGAGGCCGGGGCAACGGCGAAAGTATCGTCCATCCACGTCAATGGGTGGTTTGGCGATTACGACAAGCTCACGATGTGCCGCCAGTTCGCGAACGACATTCTGCATCTGGATATCGCCCGCGACAATGCGAAGATCGCCTTTGTGGGCGACAGCCCGAACGACGCACCCATGTTCGGCTTCTTCGCGAATAGCTGCGGCGTCGCGAATGTCCGTCAATTCATCGGCGCGCTCCCTGCCGAGCCGGCCTATGTGACGAAGGCGACTAGTGCTGGAGGCTTCATCGAGGTCGCGGAGCGTCTTCTTGCCGTCCGGCAAGATAGGCATTGTGCTCCATGAGTCGCATTTACGATCTAGCTGTGATCGGCGGTGGGATAAATGGCTGCGGCATTGCCCGTGATGCCGTGGGACGAGGGTTGACGGTTGCGCTGTGTGAGCAGGGCGATATTGGCGGTGCGACGTCGTCGGCGTCGACAAAGCTGATCCATGGCGGGCTGAGGTATCTTGAACACTACGAGTTTCGCCTAGTTCGCCATGCACTTGCCGAACGAGAGCGGCTTTTAGGTATCGCGCCACATATCATCTGGCCGCTGCGTTTCGTATTGCCGCACCGTCGCGGCTTGCGTCCCGCTTGGTTGCTGCGCGCTGGTCTATTCCTTTACGACCATCTCGGCACGCGCAAGGTGCTACCCAGCACACGCACAATTCGTCTATCCAGAGATCCCCTCGGTGCGCCATTACGCGACGTGTCCTCAATTGGCTTCGAGTATTCTGATTGTTGGGTACAAGATAATAGATTGGTCGTGCTCAACGCTATGGATGCAGAAGAGCGTGGAGCGACGGTGTTGCCGCGATGTCGATGCGTGCGTGCTGAGCGCGTTGAGGGAATCTGGCATCTTCAACTTCACCGGCCGAATGGCTTGGAGCCGATGACGATCCGCTCACATGCGCTAATCAATGCAGCCGGACCATGGGCCGGCGAGATCGGTATGCAAGTGCTCAGCCGGGGTGCCGCAGGCTCCGTGCGTCTCGTTCAAGGTTCTCATATCGTCGTGCGGCGACTCTACGATCACGACCGCTGCTACATTTTCCAGAATCCCGACGGGAGGATATTTTTCGCAATACCCTATGAAGATGATTTTACGCTGATTGGCACTACCGATCGTGACTATCATGGCGATCCCGCTGATGTCACCGCTAATTCCGAGGAGATTGACTATCTCTGCAAGGCGGCTTCCAGCTATTTTCGGCAGTCAGTAAGACCGGAAGACGTTGTCTGGACGTATTCTGGCGTGCGGCCGCTGTATGATGACGGTGCAACGGCAGCGCAGGAAGCGACGCGAGATTATGTGCTGACCCTAGACCGTGATGCCGACGGACGAGCGCCCCTACTCTCAATCTTCGGTGGGAAAATTACGACCTATCGCTGCCTTGCTGAAGATGCATTGCATCGTCTCGCTGAGATCGAACCACGTTGCGGCCGCAATGAAGGATGGACCGCCACATCCGCCCTTCCAGGTGGAGATTTTCCTCGCGACAGAGTATCGGCACTCGCCGACGAACTCACCCGACGCTATGCTTTTCTTTCAAAATCTCGGGCGATGCGGCTCGTCCGACATTACGGAACGCGAAGTTATGCCTTACTCGGTGACACGCGCAAAGTCGAAGATCTTGGACAAGATTTTGGCGGCGGACTGACCGAGCGAGAAGTCACATATCTGCGTTCGCATGAATACGCCGAAACGGTAGACGATATTGTCTGGCGTCGAACCAAGGCGGGCCTGCATATGACACAGGGCGACTTGGCTGCCCTTGGCCATTGGTGGCATGGCCATGCTTCCAGCCGATGTTATGCCGATCGATGACCCGTCTGCAGTAATAGAGAAAGAGGGTCTTATAACTACGTCTGAATAGTCGAAAAAAATAACCAGGAGCGGGAAAATAAGCCCGGCGAAGAGGAACGTTTAACAATGATCATTCATATTCCGATGAGTAGGATCAATACGGCGGGAAACGTCTAACATGTTGCCCGGGCAACCCGAAGCGACATGGTGGGTCAAGTGATGGCGCCGGCATTGGTCCAGCCAGAACATGTGGTGGACGTTACGGAAAGCGGATCACAGCCGATCTCGTTGAACTGCGCAAAACTCGGAAAGCGGTTCGGGCACACTGACGTGCTTACCAATGTAACATTGTCGGCCGCAAAGGGGCGCGCACTGGCGCTGATGGGCGAGAATGGCGCTGGAAAGTCAACGTTACTCGGGATCTTTGCAGGACTGCTCACTCCATCATCCGGCGGTGTCTTTGTGCACGGGGAAGCGGTAGAGAATTTTACTCCAACGGAGGCACAGCGCCGCGGCGTGCAGATCGTCACCCAGGAACTCTCGCTCGTGCCCGCTCTAACAGTATGGGAAAACATTCACTTAGGTCGCGAGTTATGCCTGGGCGGCTGGGAGCACGGCGTGCTTGACCGACGGCACATGCGCAAGCGGACGGCGGAGCTTCTTGATTCGTTCGGCCTAAACATTTCACCTGATACCCGTATTGACGACCTTAGTCTGTCTCATGCGCAGGTTGTCGAGATCCTGAAGGTCTACAATCGAAAACCAGCGATTCTTCTGTTAGATGAACCTACATCGGCTTTGACGGAGGGCGAAACACGATCGCTCTTCAAGCTCATCCATCAGATGAAGTCCGCCGGTACGTCGATCGTCTTCACAACCCATAAGATGAACGAGATAGGACAAATCGGTGACGATGTGGTGGTGCTTCGGGATGGTCGAATCACGCTGAACGGCCAAGTCGACAAGACGCCGACGGATGAGATCGTCAGCGCCATGGTCGGCAGAGAGCTTTCGACCATCGATCTGCAATTGCATCAGCCGAACTATGATGCTCGCATCGTGTTTGAGTCACGCAATCTCATTACGACGAAGGACAAAGTCGAAGGTGTGAGTCTGACCTGTAGAGCTGGCGAGATTCTGGGTCTTGCAGGCATTGCCGGTGCCGGGCGGACTGCCTTCATGGAATGCGTGTTTGGGATCGGGGGCCACTTTGGCGGCGATGTAGTCATTAATGGTCGAACCTATTCCGGCCGCCGTCCCGGGCGATCGATCGCGGCCGGTGTCGCTTACGTGCCGCAGGACCGGAAATCAGCCGGTCTGGTTCTGGCCCAGGATGTCGTGACAAATACGTCCCTCACTCAACTCAACGCCTTCTGCACACCACTCGGCATTGTCCGGCGGGGGGTAGAACGCGAGCGCTCGGAGAAGTCGCTGACCGCATTGCGGACCCGCTATCATGATCTTGGTCAGGAAGTGGGCGAACTAAGCGGTGGAAACCAGCAAAAGGTTCTGCTGTCGCGCTGGCTCATCTCCGATCAGCCCGAGGTTCTGTTGCTCAACGAACCAACCCGCGGCATAGATGTCGGTGCCAAAGTCGATATCTATCGCATCATTGCAACGCTGGCCGAGCGTGGCGTTGCGGTGATCGTCTCCTCGAGCGAACTACCAGAACTCATGCTGCTCTGCCACGCCGTCGCAGTATTCCGCAACGGCGTGCCTCAGCGGATATTTTCGCGTGGCGAGTTTTCTGAGGAAGACATCATCCGCGTGGCGATCGGCGAAGGTGCCGCAGCCGACGCCTCCGAAGCATAGGAATGAGGATTAATAGGATGACGAATCTCGACATCCAACCGAATGCGGGCAGCGCGACACTGGCGCCGCGGCGACTTGGGATCGGCCGTTTGCTACCGGATCGGCGCCGGCTCGCCGGGATGATCTTATGGATCGCGTTTGCGTTCTACGTCATCCCGCTAAGTATTGCCGAGCCGAATTTCATCTCACTTTCCAACATCCTCTCGATCCTGCTGCTGACCTCTGTCTATGCGCTGATTGCATTCGGCGAGAGTCTTGTGATTCTGACGGCAGGGATCGACCTTTCCGTTGGCAGTATCGTAGGTCTGTCGGGCGTGGTCGCTGCGTTGCTGATTGACGGACATAGTTCGGCCGGATGGGTCCTGCTCTCGGTCTTCGCCGGCATCGCCGCAGGGGCTGCGGTTGGATTGTTCAACGGCGTACTTGTCGCCTACGTCAATCTGCCATCCTTCGTCACGACGCTCGGAACGCTCTCGATGGCGCTCGGCGTAGCCTATGTGATCAGCAGCGGGCGGCAGATCTCGATCGACAACAATACGTTCCTGAATATCTCCGGCGGACGCATCTTTGAAATCCCAACACCGATTGTCATCATCTTCTGCGCCTTCGCGGTGCTTTGGGGGTATCTTACCTATTCGCGATGGGGGCGCTTCGTCTATGCAGTGGGGGGCAATCTCCGCGCAGCCTATGTGGCAGGCCTTCCGGTGCGAAAAATTCTCCTATCCGTTTATGTGATTTCCGGTGCGCTCGCCGGCCTTGCCGGCGTCATTCTGAGTTCCGAAGTCACCGTGGGGGTAGCAAGTAACGGCAGCGGTTACGAGCTCGTGGCGATTGCGGCACCCGTCATTGGTGGGATCAGCCTCGCGGGTGGGCGGGGGTCACTTTTTGGCACGCTGTTCGGTGTGGTGCTGCTTGGAACCATTGACAACGGTATGACGATCCTGAACGTCTCGCCTTTTTACCAGCACATCATCCGTGGGGCGATCATCGTAGTAGCGGTGTCTATCGACATCCTAGTGAACAAACGGAGGCTCGTGTGATGTGACAGAACGATTGTCTATGTCGCTTAGCTGAATCGAACTGCAGGTATTCTTATCAAGGGAAGGAAATAGAATCATGACGAATACGAAGAAACTCGCCATCGCCTGTGCTTCCGGTGCGCTGCTGGTCGCGGCAATCGCGGTTCCTCGCCCGGCACAGGCGGCCAAAAAGATCTCGATCGGGTTCACTGTCTATGGCATGTCCGGATGGGTCTCGTCGGGCTATCAGGGTGTCAAGAAGGTTGCAAAGGCGGATAATGTTGATCTGCACTGGGCGAGCGCCGACTTCCAGGTAGCGAAACAGGCCGAGCAGATGCGAGATTTCATCAACGAGCATGTCGATGCGATTGTAATCGATCCTGTAGACTCAGCAGCGCTCGCGCCACAGATCAAGAAGGCGGAGGAAGCCGGGATTAAGGTAATTGGCACTAATGTGAAGATCTTTCCGCCGGGTAACAAGTATCTCACGTCCTATGTCGGCCCCGACGATGTGCTCGCCGGTAGACGAGAGGCTGACGCGATGATCAAGGCACTGAACGGGCACGGGAATGTGGTGATTCTGGAAGGCCCACTGGGCCAGTCCGCGACGATCGACAGGACGAAGGGCAACAACGAAGCGCTCAAGCAGGCATCAGGCATCAAGGTTCTAGCGCGACAGCCCGGTGAGTGGTCGCGCACGAAGGCTTATCAAATTATGTCATCCTGGCTTTCCAAATACGGTTCGAAAATCGACGGCGTGATCTCACAGAATGATGATATGGCCGAGGGGGCGATCCGTGCGATGAAACAGCGCGGTATGAACGATATTCCAATCGTCGGCATCGATGGCATCAAGGCAGGGCTGAACAACGTCAGGTCCGGCCGGCAGCTAATCACGAACTTGCAGAATGCGCCGCTGCAGCTTGGCGAAGCTTTACAGGTCGCTGTTGACGCGGTCGACGGCAAATCAGTGCCGAAGACAATCTACATCCATATGCCGGTGGTAACCAAGGCGAATGCACAGCATTATCTAGAACAGATGTACACACACCGGAATGCATTTCTTTTGAATTTGCCGTCACTCGTTAAGACGGATCTAGCTGATAAGACCTATGGTAAGCAATGAGAGCGCAGACTGCCGAAGCTAGAGATTAGCATGCTTTCCGGCGCCTTTCTGGGTGCCGGAGGTGCGGTGCAACGGCCGGTGTTCGAATGGCAGTTCAATACGAATGCCGGCCGAGAAAGTTGGGCAGCAATCATCGGATTCCGCCCGTCTACGTCAATCCCTTTTCCTGTCGGACGGAGAACTTCATATGAAAAACCTCGACCTGCGCAAATCCTTGGTTGATGCCTGCCGGCGGATGAATGCGCTTGGCATCAACCAAGGCACCTCCGGGAATATTAGCATTCGTAGCGGCAATACGATGCTGATTTCCCCCTCCGCCACGCCATATGACCAGATGCAGCCGGAAACGGTAGCGACCATGGCGGTTGATGGCGAATATGGTGCCTGGGACGGACCACTTCGGCCTTCGACCGAGTGGCGGTTCCATCTCGACATCATGCGGGCGCGGCCGGAAGTGAATGCAATCGTACATACACATGCGACTTTCGCCACGATTCTTGCCATCGCGCGCAAAGATATTCCAGCTTGCCACTATATGATCGCGGCTTTCGGCGGCTATGACGTGCGCTGCGCACCCTATGCGACATTCGGTACGAAAGATCTTTCCAACCACGCGATCGCGGCGCTAGAAGGACGAATGGGTTGCCTGTTGGCCAATCACGGGATGATCGTTCTCGGTGAAAATCTGGATAAGGCTATGTGGCGCGCAATCGAACTCGAGACAATCGCTCGTCAGTACTATCATGCACTTCTACTCGGAAATCCATATATTCTGACGAATACCAATATTGACGACACACTGGCGAAATTTGCGGATTACGGTGTGCAGGACAAGATACCGGTGGGCGCCACATGAAAAGATAGTTTACGCGGTTGTCGCACCCCTTTTTGTAATCTGTGGGAGCCATCGGATCGAACGGCGTAGATCGAGTGTGCTACCCCCACTGAATGTCGGCCAGGTTTCGGCAGCGCCGTGTCATCGATCATCACCAAGGCGTCATCCTCGCCCATAACCGGCCGGCCTGTGTCAGCAACTCGGCCTCAAGAGGCGCCATTGTTGATTTCCACTGAAAAGTGTTGGGGTGGAGAGTGCCTTGCAAAGGATTTCGAGGCTACCGTTACCAGCGCCACCGCATGGCTCTTCCTCGCCCATATCCGCCTGCTCACAAGGAAAATCGCACGCAACCGATAGCCGCATTACCATTCAGATTCGGCCTCTTAGAAAACCTTATGTCATGGTTGCTAAATTAGATCACCGTGCTGGCACTTCGATACCGATCTTTTGCTCGATGGCAGAGTAGATATCGATTTCAGCTTCGGGGGCTCGGATTGAGATTATCAAAGCGTATCGGGCATTTCGATCGAATCTCTTGTGGCTAGGATTCTCTTTCCACCAGCCAGTGACTGGGAAGATACCCACAGCATCACGGTCGGCCAATGCCGCCGCGCTACCTCGCCAGATATCTGAATGAATTGAACCCCGGTCGCGGACATTTGGCCCCAGCACCCATCTATCGGCACCAGAATTGAGGCTCCGACCAACTTCCTCCGCTTTAGCAGCTTTGTTGATGCGGCTCCGAAAATCAGTCAGCGTTTCGAGTGTCCTTTTTAATGCGAACCGCAGGCCGTGCGATGCGTAGCGGTGCCGGCGCGTCCAACCCCGCTCTCCGGGGTTAGGTTCCACGAAATAAGCCAGCGTGATGCGGAGCTCGACTTCCTGGCTGCCTAGCGCCAGCAGCTCTTCGCGTGGCCAGGGCAAGCTGTGTAGGTTCATATCTCGGGTTTTGATGTCACTACCGTCTTGCCTGAATGGCGTGAGGCTATCCTCGATCATCAGAGTAGCATCATCGCTGGCGCTCAAGAGCGCACGGGGCAAGCTGGGCACTCCCCAACCATAGCGGCGCAGCATCGCCGATTTCTGGGTTTGCGAGGCTCCTTGCTCGACATGACGGCGCATGATACGCGTCCATTCCGCTGCATGGACAATCAAACCGCGCACGGTTTCAGGCCATAGTCCTGGGCGGGCAGCCATGATCCGTGCCGCCATGCGCGCCGCAAGGGCAGACGCTGAACTAGTTTCGCCAAAGGTCGTCAGCAAATGTTGTGTCGGCCGGTGATGGGTAGTGAGCAGTTGAAGATCATCAATTGCTTTCGGCTCATTGATCCCGTCATGAGCCTGATTGCCGCCTTCAAACACGACATCCGGCCTGATCGGCCATTGGCGATCCCAAATACCAGAGGTTCGGCTTGTCGGACTCAGGTCGCCCGCTTGAGCAACGAGCGCCCAGCCAACGAAGTCTTCCTGGCTGATGGTGGTCTTGGCGGTATAGGCACCCACGACAAGTGCATTCCAAGCCTGAGCAGGGTTTTCCGCTTCAGCGAGATCATTGAAATCAGGGAAGCCGTCCGCCGTAACGCCCTCCCGAATATTGCCCGCGGCGATCACAAACAAACGGCGGGCAGCCTCGTTGCCATAGGCGAGCTGATCAACCGCCGCCGACCAGGATGACGGCCGCCCACGGCCAAGGCCTATTTCGCTGGTCACGGCCATACAAAAGGCTCTCGACCGGCCCGGCGCTTGCCTTTCGACCCGGTCGACAGCACTCGCTGTGATTGCGCCATAAAGTGCCGGCAGGTTCTGGCCGCGAGTGGGCAGAATTTTTACCGTCTCCAACCGATGCCGGAGTTTTACCGCGGTGTTCCGTGTCAGGGCTGCTTCAAGATCACCGTAAAGGGCAACACCGGCCATCCCTGTACCGTGGCCTTGCCAAGGGCCACGCGCGTCATCGACGCCCCAACTCGGGTCATAGGCGTGCTGATCAGCCACCGCCAATGCCGGGGCGATAAGGGGATGCCCGCGTACGGCACCGCTATCGAGAAGACAAACAGCCGGAGCAAAATGCGGGGGAGCGGAGGTTCGCCCAACGAGATCATCGACCCATGCTGCTTGCTCAACCGGGTTCATTTCCATGAAGATGGCGGGGCTATCCTTCGCGAGGCGCAACTCTGCAATGGCATCCGTATTCAAAACCAGGCGGGTCAAATCAACTTCGGATGCTTGCAACAAGAGGACTTCCCGGTCTGGAAAGCGAAGAATATGCTCCCTGACCTCCAGGCCCAATCTGGTAACGGTCCGCTGGAATGAGTCTAGGCGGTCCTCTCGAAGCCAAACCTCCCACCAAATTGACGCCGATTGCGATGGAAAGGTCTCCACCGGGTCAGTGAACAAGGCTTTCACCAGCCCAAGGCGGACCGAATCGACCCGCGCAATGAGGCGCTCATTTTTTGGATTACCTTTGGGGGTATCCTCATCGCGATATTGTTCGATTTTGCGCATGTAGAAATCTGTCGAGCGCTCGGGAACAAAAACCGTCGCCGACACGGTGGCCTCGCCCTCCGAGGGCAGCTGAACCGCGACCAACTCGATGGCGTTCCGCTTGTTCTCTAAGGCATCCAGAGCTTCAGTCTGGGATGAAGCTAAATCGAATTGGAGATAGAAGCCGCGCTCTCCCGTGGCGAGATCGGGATCACGGCGCTCTATGTTCTCGGTGGCCTGGCGCAAAGCCCGCGCCATTGCACGCTCAAGCGTCCGCGCATGCGACGCGCGAGCCCGCGCCCGGAGCGCGCTTCTTCCGGTGTACCAGGAGCAGGGAGAGCGCGGCGGGCGTCACGCCGGGCACGCGGCCGGCCTGCCCGAGTGTCGCCGGGCGGTATT
>DAIDMG010000058.1 GCA_027449105.1 Acidiphilium sp.
GACATCGCATGCCAACCCTCGAGCATTAGAATTCATTTTCGCTATCGTGAGAGGAGCGGAAGTGATGCCGCATATTCTTGTCGATTGTAAGGACCGCGAAGCTGGTGATCGTTAAACCGACTTTCGTGGCAAGAGGACTGCCGGGGGATAGGCGCTGGAATGTCATGTGTCCGCGCCTATAGGTCGAGAGCCTCTTGCCGCAGCGATGTTCCCTTTCTTTGTACAGGGAGTGTGCCGTCGGAAAAATGCACGTCAAGATCGGATTCGCGTGTCGCAGCGGCAAGCGTGGAAATGGCAGCGCCTTTCGGGTTGGTAACGAGGGCAAATCCGCGTGCCAATACCGCATTGTACGAGAGTGCCTCTAGTCGTGCACCGGCCGACTCAAGGCGAATTCCAGTTTCCCTCATGCGTGTGCTGAACAAGATAGGAAGCCGCTGTGCAACAAGCTCGAGCATGTGGGATTTACGCGCGAGCATCCCGGCGGCATCGGGAAGACGACCTGCTACGTTCTCAAGCGACCTTCGTTTAGCGATGGTGAAATACGGAAGGGCCATCTCCAAGCGATTGCTGCGGTCATCAAGTCTCTGGCGTGCGGCGCCCAGTAGAGTGGGCAGATCAGGAAGTCTTGTACCCGCTCGGTCGAGGCGCAGTCTCCGTTCGTGGATTACTCGGGTCAGAGCCCCGCTCAGGCGAGCTCCACTCTGGGTAAGATCTGCCGCCAAAGTAAGCCGGTCCGGCGCAACGATCTCGGCCGCGGCCGTGGGAGTGGCGGCGCGCAGGTCTGCGGCAAAATCGATCAGCGTCGTATCCGTCTCGTGGCCGACCGCTGAGACCAACGGAATAGTGCTCGCTGCTGCGGCGCGCACAACGGCCTCATCGTTGAAGGCCATCAGGTCCTCGAGTGATCCACCTCCCCTCGCGACGATCACGACATCAGGACGCGGGATCTCTCCTTCTGCTGGAAGATGTGAGAAGGCAGAGATGGCTGCAGCAATCTGCTCGGCCGCAGCTTCTCCTTGTACCGCGACCGGCCAGAGAATGATGGTGCTAGGAAAACGGCGCGCAATCGTTGTTTTGATGTCTTGAATAACGGCACCTTGAGATGATGATACGACGCCGATGACGCGCGGCAGCATAGGCAGTGGTCTTTTTCGGGTCGTGTCGAACAGGCCTTCGGCGGCGAGTGCGACCCGCAGCTTTTCGATCCGGGCGAGCAAGGCACCTTCGCCCGCGTAGTCGAGACGTTCGATGATAAGTTGGTACTCTGAACGCTCAGAATAGGCCGTGATTTTTCCAGTTGCGACTACTTCCGTTCCGTTTTCCGGCCGTAACCCAATCCGCGCGGCGCTACCCTTCCATATGATTGCACGAATTTTCGCTCCTTGATCTTTCAAGGCGAGGTACGTGTGGCCTGAAGGGTAAGTTTTCAGCTCGGTAATTTCACCACGAACGCGCACGCGGCTGAATGCCAATTCAAGAGTTCGTTTGACCGCGCCTGCAAGCTCGGAGACGGTGACTGCGGGTACGTTATCGGTTCGGGGAGCAGACGTTTCACTCATTGGTTTGGAGTATGCTAAGGCCGCCGCAGATTCACAAGCGTTGGAGTGCAAATGCGGGTTCTGTTGGTAGGAAGTGGTGGGCGAGAAGCCGCCTTGGCTTGGGCTGTTGCCAAAAGCCCGACCCTCGATCGACTGTTTATCGCACCAGGAAATCCGGGCACAGCGTTCTTTGGCGAAAATGTCGGCATTGCTGCGGAGGATATTCCCGGATTAGTGTGTTGGGCAAAGACTCAAAAAATTGACCTCGTTATTCCGGGACCAGAGGCCCCTCTGGCATTGGGGCTGACAGACGCGCTGACAGAAGCCGGTGTTGCATGTTTCGGGCCGAGTCGAGCTGCGGCGCGCTTGGAAACCTCCAAGCAGTTTACCAAGGAGATCTGTGCTGAAGCAGGCATTCCGACCGCTCAAGCGGCCAGTTTTTCCAACACTGCGGCTGCTAAGGATTATCTCCGAACCAAGAAGGCGCCGATCGTTGTGAAGGCTGATGGCCTTGCGGGCGGCAAAGGTGTGGTCGTTGCGACAGACATGGCAGAAGCCACCGCGGCCATCGAGGCAATGCTGACCAGCCGTATTCACGGTGATGCAGGGGCGAGTGTTCTCATTGAGGAGTATCTATCGGGGCAGGAGATTTCTCTTTTTGCGATATGCGATGGAGAGACCGCGGTTTTCTGTGGTGCTGCGCAAGATCACAAAAGGGTCGGGGAAGGTGATACCGGGCCGAACACCGGCGGGATGGGCGCGATTGCTCCGCATCCCTTGGCGACGGCGGCGGTCATCGATGCTGCGATGGCTCGAATTATCCATCCTGCACTCGCGGCAATGGTGCGGCGTGGGATGCCTTTTCGGGGGTTTTTGTTCGCCGGGCTGATGTTGACGGAAGCCGGACCTCATCTCATTGAGTTCAACGTTCGCTTCGGTGACCCTGAATGCGAGACCCTGCTTCCGCTGTTGCGCACGGATATCCTTCCTGTGTTAGCGGACGCGGCCGCCGGAAAACTCGATCAGAACGTAACACTGTTGTGGCACGATGGTGCCTCAGCCACGGTCGTTCTGGCTGCAAAGGGTTACCCAGAGCAATATCCTCGGAACGTGCCGATCAACCTCGGTAGTTCTGCAACGCTACCCGGTGTAACGGTTTTTCATGCCGGAACACGAAAAGGTGAAGCTGGCCTAGTGTCATCAGGTGGCCGCGTTCTCGCGGTGAACGCGGTAGGGGATAGCCTGAAATCGGCGGTCGAGCGTGCTTATGCGGCAGTCGACTCTATTGATTTTCCTGATGGTTTTTGTCGCCGAGACATCGGTGCAAAGGCGTTGTTTACTCAGGTTTGACAGGGCGCGGTTTACCATCCGCGTTTATCGCCACGAAGGTGAAGACGGCCTTGGTGACCCGGCGTTCCGGCGCGAAATCGGGCCTTCGATTCCACGCCTCGACGTTTATTTTAATTGAAGTGTGTCCAATCGAGACCAACGTCGCGTAGACGCTCACCTCATCGCCGATCTTGACGGGACGGATAAAGCTCATTCCATCAACTGCCACCGTGGCGATGCGGCCTTGGGCAATACGCGAAGCGAGATTACTGCCACCAAGATCCATCTGGGACATGAGCCAGCCACCAAAGATATCGCCATTGGCGTTCGAATTGGCAGGCATGGCCACCGTCCGGATCATTGGCGCGCTATCCGGCGGTAGCTCTACCTCATCGTGCATTGACACTGCCTCGGTTTGGGCCGCTCAGATATTCCTTTCAATGAAGGCCTTTAGACTTGATTTTGGCGCCGCCCCAACATGCGTGGCTTTTGCTTTTCCATCTTTAAAGAGGATCAACGTCGGGATGCCGCGCACGCCAAATTTTGTTGGTGTCATGGGGTTTTCATCGATGTTAACTTTGGCAATTTCGATTTTCCCGGCAAATTCTCCGCTCAATTCCTCCAGGGCCGGCCCAATCACCCGGCAAGGTCCACACCATTCAGCCCAGAAATCAACGAGTACGGGCACCGTGCTGGCAATGACATCGGCCTCAAAGCTGGAATCGGAAACATTTTTAGTCACATGCATTCTCCTTGCGAATCAACGATGAAAATGGCGTTCCGGCGCGATAGGATCAAGACTGGCGCATCCGACATTCTCCTGATGCTAGCCGCATGGGTTGGAACATAGGTTAGCTCCGGGTGGAAATGGGATGTAGCCGACGTGCCTCGATGCCTTGCCAGACCAGCAAGACTGGTACCGCGATGATGAGGTCTCGCGCGCGTCGTAGCAAGGAAACCGAGAGCGCGATATCGGGTGGTACACCAAACGCTGCGCCGAGCAAGATGTAGGCGGCTTCCTGTACTCCGACGCGCCCCGGAACAAAAAAGCCGGCGGCAAGAATCGCATGCAGCATCGATTCGATCGCGATCGCCTGTAGGAGGGAGATGTGCGCCCCGAGAGCATGAAAGGCGACATAGCCAGCGACTCCTGTGCCAAACCAGCAGGCCAGATGCAGGGCGCCAGCCCCCAGCAGCCGATAGGGTTCTGCGTAGATTTGATCCAGGGCGGTTTGTAGACGGTCGGCACGTAGCGCCGCCGCATCGCCAGATTGTCCCGCGATGCGTGTTGCGAGAGCTCGGAATAACCTGCTTCCGCCTTGCTGCACGAAAACAAATGCCCCTCCACTGATCAGGGCGATAGCCAACCCAATACTAATCGGCAAAATCAAACGTTGGCCCGGCAGAGTCACTGCCAAAACGAGCAAGCCAATGGTGATGAAAACGAGCTCAGAGAGGAACTCAACGGTGACGTCTGCAAGAGTCGAGGCCGCGGCATCGGCAAAGCCGACCCCACCTAGGGTGATGGCCCGACCACCAAGCACAAATCCGCCGAGGTGCGAGAAAGGTAAAAACTCACCTGCAGCGTCGCGTACCAAGCGCCCCCAAAATAGGAGCCAGAAGTTTCCACCGTTACGATTTCGTAGTAATACTCGCCAGGCCATTGCAAGCCCTACGACAATGGCACTCTGGGCAAGGAGATATTCGACGAAGCCCACAACACTGATTTGGGCGAGTGCGTCAATGACATCGCGCCACCCGAGCCAAGCGATCACGATCGTGAACAATGTTAGGCCCATCAGCACGGCCAACGCTGGCCAAATGCCGACGCGTGTCATGGGAAGAGGCGCCGTGACAATCGTTGCGCCGGGTCAAGGATACCGAGCGCACGATAGCGGCGGGGCATGCAGAGGCATGGCAGTCCGTCGTACATCGGCCGAATAGCTCACAATATCGGATAAAGAGAGGTGATGTTCACGAGTGGATACACTTCACTTTTTTGGTGCAACCCGCATGTCATGCATTCGGACTCACAACCTTTGCTGCTTAGATTGTGCGCGTGCCGCGAGCAATTGCCGCAACACCGGTACGCGAAATCTCGACTAGGCCGAGCGGACGCATGAGATCAAGAAAGGCATCAAGCTTGTCGGTCGCACCTGTCAGTTCAAACACGAAGCTTTCTGTGGTCGCGTCGATAACACGTGCGCGAAACGCATCTGCGAGGCGGAGCGCTTCGGCACGTTTCTCACCGGCACCGACAACTTTGATCAGGGCCAGTTCACGCGCCAGATGTGGGCCCTCGCGTGAGAGATCGGCAACACGATAAACCGGAACAAGGCGGTCGAGCTGCGCCTTAATTTGTTCAATAACCATCTCGGTACCCGTTGCCACAATGGTGATTCGACTACGGCGCCGGTCATCATCCACGGGCGCAACAGTGAGGCTGTCGATATTGTAGCCACGACCCGAGAACAATCCTATCACGCGAGCGAGAACGCCAGACTCATTCTCAACCAGAACGGAAATCGTGGCCGCTCGAAGACTCTCTTGCATTGTTGCGTTCATACCAGGACCAACCCTTCGTCGGTTATGCCGGCCGCCTCGTCCTCGTGCTCCGGGCCAAGAATCATCTCGTTATGAGCAGCTCCAGAGGGAATCATCGGAAAGCAGTTTTCACGCGGATCAACGCAGATGTCAGCGATCACCGGGCGATCAGTCGCGATCATTTCCGCAATCACGGGGTCGAGATCATCGATGGTCTTGGCGCGTAGTCCAACTGCATGGAAACTTTCCGCAAGTTTTACGAAATCGGGTAATGCAGCAGAGTAACTCTCCGAATAGCGGCCGCCGTGCAGCAACTCCTGCCACTGACGTACCATTCCCATATATTCATTGTTAAGAATAAAGATTTTTACAGGAAGACGGTACTGTGCGAGCGTGCCTAGTTCCTGAATGTTCATCAGAATGCTGGCTTCGCCTGCAATGTCGATGACCAGCGCATTCGGGTAAGCTGTTTGGACACCCACAGCCGCTGGCAAGCCGTAGCCCATGGTGCCGAGGCCGCCCGACGTCATCCATCGATTGGGTTTTTCGAAGCGGTAATGCTGGGCAGCCCACATCTGATGCTGGCCGACCTCCGTTGTAACAAATGTATCCCGCTCGCGGGTCATTTCCCAGAGACGCTTGATGGCGTGTTGAGGCTTGATGACTGCGCCAGGTGAAACGCTTTGCGTGTATTTCAGGGAGTCTTTGCGTCGCCATGACTCGATGCGTTGCCACCAATGGGCGAGAGCGGCATGGTCTTGGCGGGTCGGATCAGATTTCCAGGCATCGATTAACGCTCGGAGCGCTGCCCGTGCGTCTGCCACAATTGGCATATCAACAATGACATTCTTGTTTATATTCGAGGGATCGATATCAACATGGATCTTCTTTGATCCGGGCGCAAAAGCATTCAAGCGTCCGGTTACTCGATCATCAAAGCGGGCCCCGAGGTTGAGCATGACATCACAACCATGCATCGCGAGGTTTGCTTCATATGTTCCATGCATTCCCAGCATGCCCAGGAATTGCGGGTTAGCTGCTGGGAATGCGCCCAAACCCATCAGCGTTGATGTGACAGGCGCACCCACCAAACCGGCAAACTCGGTCAGCAACTGTGCTGCTTCTGGGCCGGCATTGATGACGCCTCCACCCGTATAGAGAATCGGCCGGCGAGCGCCTTTTATTAAGGCAACCGCGTCAGCGATCCGTGTTGCGTCTGGCTCGATACGGGGACGGTAGCTACGATGCGGTCCTTTGGCGGCCTCGGTGTATGGTGCAGGATTGATAAGGATGTCCTTGGGCAGGTCGACCAGAACCGGTCCTGGACGTCCCGTTTTCGCGACGTGGAATGCCTCGTGCACGACGCGGGCAAGATCTTCAGCCCGCTTGACCAAATAATTGTGCTTAGTGGCTTGCCGAGTGATGCCGGTCGTGTCGGCTTCCTGAAAGGCATCATTGCCGATCAGGTGGGTCGGGACTTGCCCGGTCAAACAGACGAGCGGAATCGAATCCATCAATGCGTCGACGAGGCCCGTGACAGCGTTTGTAGCGCCGGGGCCAGACGTCACCAAGACCACGCCTGTCTTGCCTGTCGAGCGAGCGTAGCCCTCAGCGGCGTGCACAGCGGCCTGCTCATGTCGTACCAAGATGTGCCGGATCGCATTTTGCTGGAATAGCGCGTCATAAATTGGCAATACGGCGCCGCCGGGATAGCCGAAAATGACTTCGACGCCTTGCTCCTTCAGAGCCCGCAGTAAAATTTCAGCACCAGAGGCGGATTGCTGGGTCACGATGTTCATCCTGGATAAGGTCCTGTTTCGGTTATCGTCAGCGGTAGCCGTCAACCTTGAGCGCGTCAATATTCTGAATTAATAAATGAAATGATTTTGTCGCGAATGCTTTCCGAATATTCTATATCGTCGCCGATTCTTGCACAGATCGTCAAAGTGAGACGCTGATCTGCAAGTTTCTGATGGCGGAACCAAGTTGTCTGGCGTCGTGTATAGCCTACGGTCGCCGCGACTGCGCGCTGGACCGCCTCTTCAAGAATAACCTTACCGTCAAGATACTCGAACAATTCGGGTACGCCGTGTGCACGTAAGCCTGGCAGGCCTCGATCGAGGTTACGGGACGCTACTGCTCGAACCTCATCAAGTGCACCGTCCTCGAGCATTTTCTTGAAGCGATTTTTGATCGCCACGCGCAATTCATCGCGCGGGGGCTCAAGAAGTATAAGGACCGGCTCGAAGCCAGCTAACGGTGTAGCAGGCTGAGCCTGCCAGAAGGCCAGACCTTGCCCGGTTCCAATTAACACTTCTGCAGCCCGAACAAGGCGCTGAGAGTCGGTTGGTTTCAGTTTCGCGCTGGTACCAGGGTCATGCGTCATGAGCCACGCGTGTAGCCACGCAGGGCCATGTACCGCGAGCATCGCTCGCGCTTCAGCCCGCGCGGCGTCTCCTGGATTCGGGATCGGAGCCAGGCCATCGACTAGCGATTTAAGGTACATGCCAGTGCCGCCGCACAAAATTGGATTCTGGCATTCATGAAGCTCGACCTTGGCTGCCTGAGACCACCAAGCGGCATCAACTCTTTCTGTGAGTGTGCGCACACCATATAAACGATGTGGCGCACGGGCTTCGTCTGCTGGCTTGGGGCGGGCGGTAATGATCCTCCAGTCTGCATAACACTGCATTGCATCGGCATTGATGACCGAGCCGCCGATCTGTTCGGCGAGAATGAGAGACAAGGCCGACTTGCCCGCTGCGGTAGGGCCGGCGACGATGGGCAGGCGTCTTGCGGCCTTTCGTGAAATTGCTTTACGCGCATCTGACATGAGATTTGTTCTGATCCTCGTCGCGCCACGCGACAAGTTCTTGCTGTCGTCCGCCATCGTGAGACGTGTCCGCGCGGCGATAGGCGGTGGTGATCCGGTTTGGCTTTCTCCCGATGAAGCGGCGGAAATTCCATGCATGGCCGAGCCCTCGAGCGCATTAATTGCCGAGGCACTGGAAGGAGCCCCCGTGGACGCGCTTTGCGTCAAATCGCGCAGCCGGCGCAAGGCAGTACTCGTGGCTGACATGGACAGCACCATCGTTACTTCGGAAACGCTTGACGAGATTGCAATGGAGGCGGGAATTGGGGAAGAAGTAGCGGCGATTACGCAGCGCTCAATGACCGGTGAGATCGACTTTGCTCATGCGTTGCGCGAGCGGGTCGCGCTGATCAAAGGCCTTGATCTTGCTGCCTTGGAGCGAGCGTGGCGGCGAATTGAGTTTACCCCGGGCGCACATGAAGTCGTCGCGACCATGCGGGCCAACGGGGCAACGACGGCACTGGTGTCCGGGGGATTTACCTACTTTACGGGGAGAGTTGCGGCCGAACTGGGATTCGATATCCATTACGCTAACCAGTTGCTTGACGACGGCTTGCACCTTACGGGCAGGGTAGCCGAGCCCATTCTTGATCGTGATGCCAAATGTGCGATCTTGCATAAGGTTGCCGTAGGGCGTGGTGTGCGGCTGGCAGCGACGATGGCAGTCGGTGACGGTGCCAACGATTTGGCCATGCTGGCAGATGCAGGAATGGGAATTGCATTTCATGCAAAGCCTATCGTGACGGCACACGCGAGCCTGCGGGTGTTCCACGCCGATTTGCGCGCCTTATTGTTCGTGCAGGGCTATTCGGCGTCAACGTTCCGGAACTGACTCGATGAGATATAGAAATTGAGGAGAGGCAGATGGGAGCATAGGCGATGCTGCCAGCTTCCATAACGGCTTTGTAATAATTTACGTTCATGTACGGGTTTACCGCCGCTCTGATTTCATTGCGGAGGACCCGAGGGGCACGCCGCCCTGTCTTCGAACCGGGAGCAACATTACGATCGAACGTGCCAAACGCCGGATTACTTCAAGATTACACTTCCGCAAGCCATCAAGCGCAACTCGGCCTTGAGTCGAACTTGGAGGAATCGATTTGGAGCCCTAATTCCGAGAGCTTGTGTCCCTAGACGCCCGTACAGATTGCGCTTTTCAAGTCATAATCTGGATTTCTGTACTGCACCGGGGCATGGAGATCATCAGCCACTGAGCCGGCGCGAAGCGATTGGCAGCGCAAGAAAGCCTTGCCGGATCTCCCGGCCTCTGGGATGAAGGGGGACGCGCAAAGGACGAGGATCGATGAAGCGACAGAATGCACGGGCAGCATGCGGGCTGGCCATACTAGTGCTCAGCTTGTCGGGCTGCGGATCAAGTGCCCCGAACAGGGTGGGCGGCGGAGCGGCTGGCGGTGCAGCAACGGGGGCAACGTTTGGCTTGATTGGAGGGCCCGTTGGCGTGATCGTCGGCGGGGCGATAGGCGGCGGCATAGGTGCACTGACGGCGGCAAATACGACGCCTAAACAAGTCAACCTGGGCAACCCACCCTGGGCAGGCAGAACAGGATCGACACACTCAACCGCAGGACCGACCGATTCCTCTTTGCGGACGTCAACGCCTCAGAGCCAATTAAAATCTCAAGCTCTTACTTCCGGTGATAGTGCCGTAAGCGAGGCCTCTCAAAACGATTACGCACCCGTCAATTCAGCGTCGGATGTGCCAGGAAACCCGAGCAGCAATGCGGTACAGGCGCAGCCGCTGCCGCCGCCCTGACAAAAATTCGGTGGGAGAAGGCGGCTTTCGTGGTGCCCGCCGAAGTCGATAGAAATCGGCCACGTAATGAGAGGGCTTCATATTTCGTACGGCGGATCGGTCAAGGCCGAGTCGACGCTGTTACAGGGAACGTTTTAATGCAACGAGTGTGGATACTAGGCCGGTGCGACCTCATTTTCACCTGGAGCCTCGACCGTTTGGTTCCAAAGTCTACGATGCCAGTCTGCGAGAGGAAACTGTAAGGCGGCACGAAAGCCTCAAGTGAAACGGACTCGGCGAAAGAAAGAACCGAACAGCAAGGTTACGGCGTCGCGTCAATGAGCGGCGAACAGTTTGTTAGAGATTTTCGAATCCAGTCGACCTGACGGCACCGTCAGCGAAACCATCAGAATTTGGAGCCAGTGAACTACTCGGGCCTAAAGGCTTTGAGTTTCCATTGCCGAAATCGGCAGCGTCTTTTTTGACAGACAAGCCGCAGCGGGGATCGGGTTCACTTTCCTCGTCTTACAACATGGCTTGGCGTCTATCCCTGCCGGGACAAGCACGTTCCCACGCCTTCCCGACACCCCTGTTCCGGAATGCAGAATCCGTTGAACTGCCCGCTTTCGGACGACTCGCGCCGCATTTCTATCGGCGTTGTCCGCATGGCCGCAGCTTTGACAACGGAACTCCGACTGTGTTTGTCGGTTGTCCGGGTGAGTGTAGCCGCAGACAGCACACTCGCGGCTCGTATTACATGGATTGACCTTGAAGACCGGCTTTCCTTCGCGCTCCGCCTCGGTTGCGATGAAGTCTTCGAGCTTCGGAGCCCAGCAAGGAGCGGTTAAGCCCGGCTTTTGCGCTGGCGACGAACCTATTTGATCGCGCTGCTCTCCGACACGCCAAACCGAACCGCCGCCGCCCGCGCCGACATGCCACCAGTCAAAACCGCACCAACAACGCGCTCTCGCAAGCCCATCGAATAGGGATTTGCCATCTAATGCTGGCCTCCAAACCCAGCCATCAGCTTGAATCACAGTTCAAGCCGCGCCGGAATCCTCCAACCGAATCAGACCGATGTCATCGCGCTCTAGATAAGGAGTTGGACCGAAAACAGCCGGTTGGGGTCCGTCCAACTTTCCGCAACGCGCCATCCGGCACGGGCGGCAAGGGAAGCGAATCGCGCCTCGGAATATTTATGGCTGTTCTCGGTGTGAATCGTCTCTCCTGCAGCGAACTTTATCCGCCGACCGGCAACCCGCACACTTTGCGGCACCCGGCTTTCGAGATGCATTTCAATCCGCCGGAACTCGGTGTTCCATGCCGCGCGGTGGCAAAAGAGCGCGGGGTCGAAATCGGCATCGGCTTCCCGATTAAGTCGCACGAGAACGTTGAGGTTGAACGCCGCGGTAACTCCTTCAGCATCGTCGTAGGCCGGGATCAGGATATCAAGCGGCTTTTCGAGATCAATACCGATTATCAGTGGCGTGCCGCCCCCGAGCGCAAGCCGCGCCCGACGCAGGAATTCCACGGCCTCGCCGTGATCCAGATTGCCGATCGTCGATCCTGGAAAGAAGCCAAGGCGCGGTGTGCTAGCCGCCGCGGCTGGCAGATGAACCGGACCCAGAAAATTGGCCGCGACGGGATGCACCGTGATCGCTGGATGGCGGATCCGCATACGCCCGGCAAGCCTGGCAAGTGCTGAAGTCGCGATGTC
Source organism: Acidiphilium sp. (assembly GCA_027449105.1). Classification (GTDB taxonomy): domain Bacteria; phylum Pseudomonadota; class Alphaproteobacteria; order Acetobacterales; family Acetobacteraceae; genus Acidiphilium. The sequence goes on from DAIDMG010000058.1 coordinate 11,754, forward strand.
GACCGGCACATAGGTCGCGATCCGCAGCGGGCTGAACAGCAGTGCAGCCTTGCTCTCATCACTGGCGCCGTATTCTACGAGTACCGCCTTAGGCGGGATCCGCTTGCCAAGCGCAGCCGCCACACGCGGCAGCAACGCGCGCTCCGTGCGTGTCAGGTAATATTCTGGCGTCCGAGTGATCGCACCAAACAGTTTACAGCCCGCTTCATCATAAAAGAGCTTGGGCGGCAGCGTCTTGCGCGGGCCGGTTAGACCCGCCAGCACCTCGGCAATGAGTGCGTGCTCTCCAGCAGCGATGCCGGGCATCGCTCAGCAATCCATCGCAAGACGTAGCCCCGTGAACTGCCAGCGTTTGTCTGGGTGGAAGAAGTTCCGGTATGTCGGGCGTGAATGGCCATCCGGAGTCGCCATTGAAGAACCTCGCAAAACCATCTGATTTATCATGAATTTTCCATTGTATTCTCCAATCGCGCCCGCTGCGGGCCGAAAACCCGGATAGGGGCGATATGAGCTTGCCGTCCATTGCCAGACTAGGCCCGCCGTTTCCCCGAGACGCGCGTTCCTCGAAGCGGCCTCCCACTCCGCCTCGGTCGGCAGCCGTGCTCCGGCCCAGCGCGCGTAGGCATCAGCTTCATACCAGGAAACATGCGCGACCGGGGCGTCAAGATCGAGCGGCCGTATACCTTCCGGGCCGAATTCGAGCCAATCGGTGCAACTCTTATCGCATTGCCGCCAGTGGAGTGGTGCTACCCATTTGCTGGCGCGCGCCATTGCCCATCCGTCGGACATCCACAGCGTGCTTGTCTGGTATCCGCCATCGGCCATGAAATTCAACCAATCGCGATTGCGCACCAGCCTGTCGGCGAGGCGATAAGATTCGAGCCACACGCGGTGTCGAGGGCCCTCGTTGTCAAAGTGGAAATCCGTTCTGTCATGCCCGATCTCGACGAGGCCACCTGGAAATTCGACGAAGGTTCCGCCGCCCGGCGTCGCCGGGCGGCGGATGAAATGCGGAATTGGTGCGGGGGCAAGCCGATCCTGCGCGAAGGCGTGCGTAATGTCCGTGACCAACAATTCTTGGTGCTGCTGCTCGTGATTGAGGCCAAGCTCCACGAGATCGGGCGGCGCTGCGCCGGCCTCAATCAGGCAGAGCATCGCCGCATCGACGTGGTGGCGATACTCGGTCACCTGTGCGCAGGGTGGTCGGGTAATTAATCCCCGCTCTGGTCGTGGGTGTCGCTCGCCGACCGAGTCGTAATAGGAATTGAACAGGAACTGGAAATCTGGATCGAAAACGCGATAGCGCGGCGCGTGTGGCACGAGCACGAACTGTTCGAAGAACCAGGTCGTGTGCGCCCGGTGCCATTTTGTCGGGCTCGCATCCGCCATCGACTGGACGCATTGATCCTCGGCCGTCAAAGCGCGCGCGAGGTATTCGGTATGAGCACGAACCTGTTCATAGGAGCGTATTGAAACCGGTGCGCCAAAACCGTCCATCGCTGATCCTCCAGATGACTGGCGATACACATGGGAAAGGAACGGCTGCTTGTCAGCATCTGAAGAGTGTCGCTGCAAATGGGATCGAGGGTTATTTTACCTATGATCTGTTTCGTCATGATAGGCGGATTGTACCATGAGCAGGGCGAGACGAGGGATTGGCGTAGCGCTGAAGGGGAAGGTTGCCTTGGAAGCCTTCGGCGGCAGATGACGGCAGCAGAGCTCGCAGTGCGATATCGTGTGGACCACAACCGGTTTAATCTTGGAAGAAGCAGCCGAGTATCGGGTGTTCGATCTGCAGATTCGGCAGGATGTGGAGAACGTCGCGTAGCGTGAAATTGAGCGTTTGTATGTGAGACTCGGCCAGCTAATGATCGAGAACGATTTTTTTGCCAGAAGTTTCAAAGGAAATAGGCATGCCCGGCCGGCGGGCACAGCTCGATAGTGATTGCCTTGGCGTGCCGATCTTCCGCAGTGAGCTATCACGGAGAGTGCGCGATCATAGGGTTATCGAAGCAGGGGTGGAGAACCGCAATAAAGTTAGATGGGCTATCGAGTGAGAACTGTGGCAGCAGCTCGTCCAAACCTTCCACGATGGTTGGCCCTGGCGTGTAATGAGAGGAAAACCGACGCACTGGCTTGTGCGGTTTTTTGTTGTTTTTTTGAGCTGCCGATTTTTTAGCGTTTTGGGCCAGATGACGCCAGGAACCAAAAAATGAATCTGGAGTCTAGAAATGTTGGAAGTGTACTTTGCAACGGATGCAATACGGGCGCCAGCATTTACCAGACGAAACCCCAAAAAAAAATGTTAGGTGCCTATCCAAGAGTGCTTATGTCAAGGGGTTAGGCGATACGCCTCTACCCACAAAACGCCTATT
>DAIDMG010000059.1 GCA_027449105.1 Acidiphilium sp.
GTGGCAGTTTCTCGTGCGAGTGAAGAAAAATTGGCCAGCCTTACCAGGGGTTTCTAGATACTTGGCGTGCGATGACAGCATTTGCCTCTCGGATCGCGCGAGCTTCGTCGCCCGTGCGCTCCAGACATTCGTTCGCGACCTTTACCCAAAGTTCCCGCAAGGCCGGCGTAATCGCCTTGTGCGTATGCCTTTCTGCGTCTTCCAGAGTCCACGGCATTTTCAAAACCTCCAGAAAAGATTCGGCTTCGAGAAACTATTTAAAGAACTGCAGGAACCTGCTGCTTCCACCCAACAGACAGCGCTGCGCCGAACGATCGCAGCGCCACCTATAGTGGCGCAACACCAGCTGGAAGCGAAGCCTCTCATGGGACTTCGCTAAACGCAGTCGGCGAGCGTGTGCCCGTCCAGGTTACGATAGAAATCCTCCTGCGCCACGCGAATGAACCCGCGCAACCGGCAACCTGCCGATAAGGTACAGCATCCGCCATCGGCACGAAAACATTCGACGACCGGTTGGTCTTCTTCCAATTGCCGAACGAGCGTACCGATCCGAACCTCGTGCGGAGAAACTAAGAGCGCCACGCCGCCTCCCGCTCCCCTGAATGTTCGCACTAAATGCAGCGCCGCCAATTCCTGAACGATCTTGTGTAAATGGTTGCGAGACAGTCCGCCCAGCTTTTGAGCCAGCGCTTCGACGCTGAAAGGCCGGTCGGATGGTTCGTTCGCGAGAACCATGAGAATTCGCAAAGCAAAATCGGTCGATGCAAGTAACTTCATCGTGCATTCCATAAACTGGTATTGACGATACCACAAATAGGTGTAAGTTTAATTCGTATCGAGAATACCAGTTAATTCACGATATCGTCCATGTCCGCGACGATCCGCGGACGAGTGTCCGCTTGTGCGGATAAGGAGACCCCGATGAATACCAAATCAATGTATTGTTCCGACGTTCCTTTTGCCAACCGCAGTCTCGGTACAATCGCGGTGTCTGTTCCCGGTTCCACGGCCCTGTTCCGGAACTATAAGCTGGATTTCTGCTGCGGCGGCAATTCCACGTTGTCGGAAGCTGCTACCGCTAGGGGATTGTCAATCGCGGTTCTGGAAGCGGAGCTTGAAGCCATCGCCGCCGCTTCGACGTCCGGGCCACAGCCCCGAGCGACCAACGAACTTATCGACCTGATCGAGAGCCGTTATCACGCCGTGCATCGCCGCGAGTTGCCGGAATTGGTCAGGCTCGCCCGTCGCGTCGAGGTGGTCCATAAAAATCACGTGGCGGTACCAACCGGGCTGGCAGCTTTACTCGAGCAAATCTCGGAAGAGCTCGAATCTCACATGCAAAAAGAAGAACAGATTCTTTTCCCCGCAATGCGGCAGGAAAGCGGTGCGATGCTTGCCGGCCCGGTCGCAATAATGCTTGCCGAGCATGACACGCAAGGCGCGTATCTTCGCGAGTTAGAAGCAATCACCGAAGACTTCGAGCTGCCTGACGGTGCGTGCAATACCTGGCGAGCTTTGTATGCAGGTGCGCAGAAATTTGGGGATGACCTCGTGGAACACATTCATACCGAAAATAACATCTTGTTTCCACGCTTCTTGAGCTGATCTGGAAATCGCTCGCTGGACAGATCGCGGCATCGCCAGAATGCCGATGATTTCGGACAAAACTCCTTCTGTCCCCAATCCTCGGCTAGCGCTGGTTCCTGCTCCCGCGTCGCACGCCTTTTCTCAGGGTTCCCGAACGCTTGCGGAAGGCCGCGTCGACCGCCTGCCAAGTTCTCTGCCCGGTAGGAGCCGGGTAGGTGGATGTGCCCGGCGCACGCGACTGGCAGTCCCTAAGATTACTGCCACATAGCGCCCCGCTGCCTCCTTTTCCACAGGCAGTTTTCTGCCTGTCATTGCTCCGGCGCGTCCACGAAGGAAGAGCCATGAAGGTGCAGGTTCGGGCAGAACGGGTTGCCGACGCAGGCGTCCGGCTTTACACCGTCGGCAAAGCACTTCTCGCAAAACAGGCGGCCACACCAGGAACAGTCCGGGATCGTGATCAAGGAATCCGAAACAAGGTGCCCTTGCAGGCAGACCACGCCACGACCTTGGTAGATGCGAAAATTCTTCATGAGCGGTTTCTGTCTGCCAAGGATAATACGATCTTTGGCGTCGGCCTAGGGCAGACCACGTGATCAGGCCGTTAACGTAGCATTTACCATGGCCATAGCGCCTAAAGACGAAGGGATGGCGGCTGGCGGCGGCAACAGTCTATCGTGGGTATGGCAAGAACGGTGGCGAGTATCAGACATTGTGCCTAGTGGATTGCATCTGACATTTGACTCCCGGAAGGGCTTTCCAAGCGGGCGGGCGCATGCGAATCTGCGGCATGCGCACAGGAATCTCCATCACTGTAAAGCCATCTGACCGCAAGCGGCTGAGGGCGATTTTGAAGGACCGCAACGCGCCACAGAAGCATGTCTGGCGGGCCGAGATCGTGCTTCTTACGGCCGAGAGGCTTGGCGCGAACGAGATCATGCCGCCGGACCGGCACGTCCAAAGGATCCGTCTGGCGCTGGCAGGAACGGTTCGGGGAGAAAGGTGTCGAGGGTCTTCTGCGCGACAAGACGCGGCCCTCCCGCATCCCGAAGCTGGGCGCGGACGTCGCCGAGCGGGTGGTGAAGCTGACGCTGGAGCCGCCGCCGGGAGAAGCCACGCACTGGACCTCTACGATGATGGCTCAGGCTTGCGGCATCAGCGCCAGCGCGGTTCAGCGCATCTGGCGCGCCCACGGTCTTCAGCCTCACAAGGTCAAACAGTTCAAGCTCTCCAACGATCCGCAGTTCACCGCGAAGCTGCGCGACATCGTGGGGCTCTATGTCGATCCGCCGGAGCACGCCATCGTGCTCTCGGTGGATGAAAAGAGCCAGATTCGAGCCCTGGAAAGAATCCAGCCCGGCCTGCCCCCGAAGAAAGGGCGTGCCGGAACAATGACCCATGACTATAAGCGCAACGGAACAATCACGCTCTTTGCCGCTCTCAACGTCCTGGAAGGCAAGGTCATCGGCCGCTGCATGCAGCGACACCGCCATGAGGAGTTCATCCGCTTCTTGAATGCCATCGAGGCCGAGGTCCCGAAGCGTAAAGCCATCCATGTCATTCTCGACAATTATGCCACTCACAAGCATCCCGCGGTTCTCGCCTGGCTCGCCCGCCACAAGCGGTTCACCTTCCAATTCGCGCCCACCTCTCCTGCTCTTGGCTCAACGCCGTGGAGGGCTACCTCGCCAAGCTCTCCAAGCAGCGCCTGAAGCGCGGCGTCTTCCGATCCGTCGTCGAGCTTGCAGTCTGCCATCAAAGGCTTCATCGAACAGACAAACCAAATGCCCAAGCCCTTCGTCTGGACCGCCAATCCCCATAAAATCATCGGCGCCGTCAAACGTGGGCACCAAGTGTTAGATTCGATCCACTAGTTGTTCGTGTGGTCGCGGGGGCGTGGACGCGAGACGACAGCACCGAAAGTTAAAGGCCTCTTTATTTTGGCATTCATGACGCCCGTCGGCCATCGCCCGAGATGATCGGTGCGCAATGCACGCCAGAGACAAGATCCGTTTACGTCGCGCCAATGGCTGGTCCATCCCATGGATCCAACTGTCTTTGTGACTTCGCCCATAATCCTATTGCCATATGCGACGTGGAAATGCTGCCGAAACAGAAAGTGTTAAGTTCGGGTTAGGCAAACTCTCATTTTTTTGCTGTTGGGATGGCAGGAACCCGGCCGTCGAATTCAAGCAGCAAGATGCTTCACTGGTGCAGTATCGAGTTCAGCACAATCGCCTCAAGGAAGAACAATGACCGATAGCTCGGGGGCAAGGCAATCCGTAATTCGGTTAGCGGTTACGTAAAAGTCGCTGTTAGCATATTCTGAGAGATGTTGGTGCTCGTCGTTCGGGTCTGGCCGGATATTAGAGTGCAGAGCGGCGCGACCGATAACAGTCGTTGCAGCTGAAACGACGACTTCAGACGGGGCATGGTTCTGTCCATTCCATGCAGATTGTGGCCGTAGCTTGTGGTCGATAGGCGTCAGGCACGTCCGGAATCCGCGTTTGCAACGCACCCCAGATGTTGCTGCTGCAGTTCTTGATCGGCCGCTTCGCGGTGTGCGACCGGGGCGTGGCGAGCAGTCAAAGCAAAAAGCCAAAGTAGAAACGCCAGCGGAAGCCGTTTGACCGCGAAAATGAAGCCTCTCAAGACAGTTCTCGGCACACACGGAAATAATAATTATGCCCTTTCACCATGATACATCGCCGTGCATGTTTTATGGCGGCGACAATTCGTACATTCGTGTTACTCTGGCCGGTGATAAAGATTAAGCAGCATGGGCTGTTCGAAAACGTGAGTTCCACTCGCCAGCCGGCCCATTTCGAACAGATGCCTTACCTCGTCTGTTTCGACGTTTTCGTGTCGAACGTCATTAAACGTATGCCCCGTGACGCGCGCTACAAATGTCTCGAAATCCGGATAGGATGGAAACTGTACGTACTCAAAGAACTCTGTGCGCCGGAACAGCCGCATCGCATCTCGAAGCGCCTGTTGGGCCGCGTTCCGGACGCGCGTCTCGTCATTGAACGGACGCATCAGACTGAAATGCGAACCGGTCATTGCAGGCTCGACCACGCAAAGGAAACCCGTATCCGTTTTGAGGATTCGTGCAGCCTCCTTGAGAGCTGTGCCCATGGCGTCGATCGGTACGTGGTGCAGGGAGCGGAAAAAGAACGCGCCGTCGACAGAGTGAGGCGGTAACGGTAATGCTTCTGCGCGAGCCTCGATGAAGTTCAGACCTGTTGCCGGCGGCAAAAGACGATTCTTTTCGGCCTGGATCGGATCGGGTTCGATGCCGGTGACGGATGCTCCTAGTGCATGAATTTCGCGGGTGATTCTTCCGGGTCCGCAGCCGACATCGACAACGGTAAGGCCATCCACAGCCAGGAGCTTCTCGATGGCCGCAATGTCGGTCAATTCGCCGAGGTGAGTACGAGGCGTTTCCATAGGCTTAAGTTCCTTGCTTGGGTTGGCGATCACTCTTGTCGTCAAGAATCCGAATGAATGCGCGCAAGAGCCCCTAATGTATAAGCGGGTATTGCATGTCTTGAAACTCCGGGAGAGTCCCTGAACGGCGATGATGTTGGTCGGGTCGTAGGGCAGTATGCATTGCAGCGATTCATGACCCCTGAAATGGGCACGATCGAGCTGGTTCAATCCACCACCCGATGTCGTAGTGGCGTTACTTTCGATATCTCAACCGCTGCTGTCCTCGCCGCATCCAACCAGGGATGGGTCAATCGCGGCCTCGGCAGTGGAACCTCTTTCGCCGGGCCAGGGGGCGAGCCTCCTTCACTCGCCGAACAGGTGCATAAGTTTAGCCACGATGGGTGCCTTCAACCGGAACTCAGAACCGATCGGCGACGCCCTGCCTCGCCCGATGCTCCGTGCCGCGTTGTTATCGGCATGCATCCCGTTGCCGGCACCACAAGCCGGCTGAACTTGTCTGTGACGGACCGTTGCATCTGCCCACGTAGCCGCGCACGAGCGATCCACGTTACGATGGCGTCCCCTGAGACAATGCAGACTCCGTTCGAGTGGGAACAGACGCTACGGCGCGGGCAATTTCCGGCCAGGGTCTGCGGCACAGGAACAATGGTGGATATGACCGCGTGAAACCGGCGGCAAATATGAAACGTGTCCGGGGATCTGCTTGATCCGGGGCGAGAACATCGGCGCGGGTCGTTCGTCAAAGATTTCGTAATCTCGGCCCATGGCGCAATACGTTGCCGGTGCTAGCAGCTCACTCGTAACGAAGCGCCTCGATCGGATCAAGCCTCGCGGCTTTTCTTGCAGGGTAGAAGCCAAAAAAGACGCCCACGGCGACAGAAAAAAGGAACCCACCTGAGATCGCGACGATGGACATGGGCGTGGGCCACCTGGCAAAGATCGTTATTAATTCAGAGAGGGCAACGCCAAGAACGATTCCGGCCACTCCCCCGGTTACGCTTAGAAACACCGATTCAGCAAGAAATTGCAGGAGGACATGCAATCGCCTTGCGCCGATCGCCATCCGGAGGCCGATTTCGCGTGTGCGCTCGGTCACAGAAACAAGAAGAATGTTCATAATGCCAATACCACCGACCAGCAGCGAAATGGACGCGACGGCTGCAAGCAGTAAGCTCATGATGCGGCTGGATCCCTTGGCGGTCTCGGCGATCTGGCTGAGGTTGTGGACAGAGAAATCCTTCAGACCATTAGGTTGAAGTTTGTGACGAAGTGTCAGTGTCCTGGTGATCTGGGCCACGGCAAGTGCAACGGCATCAGGCGAGACTGCCTGCGCATAAAGCTGATTGACATAACCTGTGAGGCGCAACTGCAGTCCGTACGGGTTTGGCCACGGCGGATATTTCCAGTTGAGCGGCGTACCCTGTGTGCTGGGCGCAGCGCTTCCAAGCACGCGCTGCTCCGCCGTTGAAAACGGTAGCATTACGACATCGTCCTGATCGGTGCCGAATGCAGTTTGTCCCTTGCTGGCCAGAAGACCAATCACATGGATCGGTGTCCCTTTAACGAGGATCGTTGCACCAACCGGGTTCTCACCTTTTGCAAAGAGCTGTTGACGGACCGTTTGACCAATAAGGCCCACAAGGGATGCACTGTTCTCATCCTGCCGGCCTATCGGCCGCCCCTCCGCGATCGCCCAATTTGTCATGGCGGCATAGCCGGCGCTGACGCCCTGGATACTTGTGGTCCAGTTCTCATTCGCATACTGAACCTGGCCTAACGAGCGGATCACGTAGCTCACCGCGCTTACAGCAGGATCATCACGCAGAATCGCCCGTGCGTCGTCCACCGTAATGGTCGAAGCACTACCAAAACCGGCGCGAGCGCCTCCCGTCGTCGTTGCTCCGGGCAGAACCACAAGCAAATTTGTTCCCAAACTCTCAATCTGCTTGCGGACTGCAGCGTTTGCGCCTTGGCCGACAGCGACCATGGTGATAAGGGCAGCAACGCCAATAAAGACGCCGAGCATGGTTAGCGCCGATCGCAGACGGTTTCGGCCGAGGGCTTGTACCGCTGCCCCGACGATCATCAGCCCGAACGCCCATACGACGCCTGCTTTTGGCAACGACCTTGGTGGCTCTGTCGATGGGGCAGCAGCCGGATGCGTTGCAGTTGAAGATCCTGTCTCCGCGCGCCTTTGATCACTGATGATTTCCCCGTCGCGCATGGTCAGAATTCGGTCTGCGTAGGAGGCAATATCAGCTTCGTGCGTCACGACAAGGATCGTCATGCCTTGCTCCCGGTTGAGGGCGGCCAAAATTTCCATGATTTCGTGAGACGTCCGTGTGTCCAGGTTGCCTGTTGGTTCATCGGCGAGCAGTACGCTTGGGGAATTGATCAACGCGCGGGCGATGGCGACACGCTGCTGCTGCCCCCCGGAAAGCTGCGCTGGCGTATTCCGTTCGCGCCCCGAGAGGCCGAGTTGGGTAAGCATTTGCATGGCGCGGGCAATTCGGGATCCGCTCTTTACTGGGCCGGAAGAAGCATAGAAAAGCGGAAGTGCCACGTTGTCGATGGCGCTGGTTCGCGCAAGCAGATTGAAGTTCTGGAACACAAAGCCGAGGCGGGTACTACGGATGCGCGCAAGCGTAGGCTCATTCAAGCGAGCTACATCTATGCCTTCGAACAAATATTGGCCTGCGCTGGGCCGGTCGAGGCAGCCGAGAATTGCCATCAAAGTTGATTTTCCAGAGCCCGACGAACCCATGATCGCGACGAACTCTCCGCGTTCGACCGTCAGATCGATATCCCGGAGTGCGTGGACCTCAAGATCGCCTGCGCGGTAGACCCGCGTCACCCCTCGCACTGCGATTGTTGGCTCCGACATAGGGGACTCCCCATCAGAACCGCGGCAGCACCGGAGGCGATGATGTGGCGCGGCGCTCGCCAACGATCACCAGGTCGCCGGGCTGGAGGTTACCACTAACAACTTCGGTGTTCGTGTCGTCGTTTAGCCCCGTAACTATTGGCACCAACACCGGCTTGCCTCCACGTAGCACCCAGACATGAGATTCCTTGATCTCGGCAGAACGAGTCTGCGACGAAGGCACGTAACGCAGAGCCTGATCCGGAACGCGGAGAACATCCGAGCGTTTCGCGGTTACGATTTGGACTGACGCGGTCATCCCTGGCTTCAGTCGCAGATCGCGGTTGTCGACATCGACAACGACGTCATAAGTCACAACGTTCTGCACCATTTGAGGTGACTGCCGCACTTGCACAACGGAGCCTTTAAAATGAATATCAGGAAAAGCGAGAACCGTAAAAGTCGCATCTTCGCCTTTTGTTATACTGCCAATGTCACCCTCACTAACATTTGTGTCGACCTCCATCTGCGTAAGGTCGGTTGCAATAAGAAAGAGCGTCGGTGTCTGGAATGAAGCGGCGACCGTCTGGCCTATTGTGACATCCCGCGATACCACAACGCCATTTACCGGTGAGATGATGGTCGTATAGCCGAGATTGGCCTCCGCAGCCGACAGTTTTGCCTGATCTTGTTCAATAACAGCCTTGTCGAGAGCAATCTGTGCTTCCGCCTGTTGATAAACGGCCTTCGCATTGTCGGCGGCATTCTCGGAAGCATAGTGCCGTGGAACGAGTGAAGCAAGCCTATCGTAATTCACTCGCGCATACGCAAGGTTTGCTTGGTCTTTTTCCAGTTGTGCTCGATCGACGCTAACAGCAGCCTTGTCTTGATCAACAACGGCCTTGTAAGGACGGGGATCGATCGTTGCGCAGATTTGTCCGACTTTTACGATAGTATTGTAATCACACGAAATATCCTGAATGATTCCAGAAACGGCGGAGCCAACGATAACAGTGAGAATCGGGTTCACGGTTCCGGTCGCGATAACAGAGCGCATCACCGTGCCACGTGTAACTTCCGCGGTGATGTAGCGTGGCTGTGCCTTCCTGTGAAAGCCAAGCCATATTACAACAGCAAGAGGAAACCCCACAATGACGGTACCGGCCACGACGCGGAAGCTGCGCGACTGCATCAAATTGCCCTTTTTCCGCTCGTCATTCCTCGAACGGTAAGGCGAAGCGGTGGCGATCGGCTTCTCTTTTTCAGACTCGTTGTCGTCCATGGTAACACCCGAGATATGTCGGCGTAAGCATCGATGCGATCGATTCACAAAAGGATTGCTTCCTTAATGCGAATTGTGTCGAAACCATTGTCACGACTCCGTTGCTCGGCAGATGTAGCGGCTGCCGATAGGGGTTAAACAGGATTCGCTGCTCGCAGGATTGTTCGACGGAGAACCGTCTCAATCAGGGGTAGCTTGAATTCATTGTGGGTCAAGGGCCTTGCGCCGTCGAGCGCCGTACGTGCAGCGCTACGCGCCGTAGGCACATCAATGATTTTTCCGGCTAAGATGGCCTCTGCGGCGCGAGGACGGTATGGCGTTGGTGCGACCGCTCCGAGGCAAATCACGCCCTGCCTGCAGACAGAACTAGCATCCAGCTCAAGAATAACGGCCGCATCGACGAGTGGCCAGTCGAAAGCCCGCTTCTCGCCCAGCCGCAGGTATGCCATGCGAACGCTGGCAGAGAGGTTCGGCAACAAAATTGCTGTCAGGATCTCTCGTGGCTGCAGATCGTTCTCCCGGCGCACGTTCTGTTTGGGTCTAACGAGAAAATCTTCAAGCAGAGGACGGCGGGTTGCGCCGTTGGGACCAGTTAGCTCCACCGACGCGCCGAGCGCGACAAGCACGGTTGCCGTGCTTGATGGATGTACGATCGCGCAGACCTCGTTATCGAAGACCGCGTGATAAGCGTTTTCACCATGGATTGCAAAGCAATGGCCACCACCTTTACGTAGGCAGTCAAACGCTATCGAGCGGAAATACCAGCAGCGTGGCCGCTGTAGCAGGTTTCCTCCTAACGTTGCGACTGCCCGGATCTGTGGGCTTGCCGACTGGTTAAGGCAGGCGGCCAATGCCGGAAATTGCGCTTGGATTTCTGGGTGACCGGCAACCGCCATTAGCGTTGCGCCCGCACCAATCCGCCAGCCGGTTTCTTGGTTCTCAATTTTGTCCAGCCCAGGAATTGCACGCAGGCTGATGACGAGATTCGGTTGCAGCAGGTCTTCCTTCATCAGGTCAAGATTGTCGATGCCCCCGGCTTGGAGGACTGCACCGTGTCTGGCGGGGGTGTCTGGGCGCACGGCAACCATGGCGTCCGCGACTGTAGTCTCGGCAAATGCTGCAGCGGAGGCGAGAGTCGTGGGTTGCCTCCAGGCAAATCGCTTCATGACGATTCCTCTGCGTGGGGTCGGTGACCTAGGGCGGAGAGCACAACAGCCGGCGTCATCGGTGTCGTCCGCAATCGGACCCCCGTTGCATTATAGACTGCGTTCGCGATTGCTGGCGCAGTCGGGATGATTGATGGTTCAGCAATACCGTAGGCATCTGTGGCACTGTTGGCTTGGTAATTCTGGAGGACGATCACCTCGATAGCGGGTGCATCACGCGCACCGGCGAACTTGTAGGCTTCGAGATTCGGGTTCAACACATGGCCTGTTCGAGGATCAAGCACGCGCTGCTCGAGCAGCGCGAAGGACAGCCCCATCAAGACGCCGCCGTGCACTTGGCTTTCGATCTGCAGGGGATTCATGGGTCGGCCGCAATCGTGTACAGCCAGCACCCGTTCGACGAAGATAACGCCCGTTTCCGTATCAACTGTGATTTCGGCGAACTGGACCCCGCCAAGGTCTTGCTGAGCAGTTGCCGCATTGCCGTATTGGCGACCAAAGCCGCCATAGTCGTCCTGCCGGGAGGCGATAGCGCTGATACTATCGGTGCGAAGGTCTGCACAAACGTCCGAGAAACGGAGCCTCTTGTCGGGTTCGTGTCCGGCCATGATGAAACCGTCGCGCGCCACGAGCTTTGCGGGCATCGTCCCAAGGAGAGGTCCGGCGGCGCGAAAGAGCGCCTGTAACACATGCCACGCAGCTGTGCGCGCCGGGGGCGTAATCGAAGCCGTGGTTCGGCTGCCATAGGATGGCGGGCCTGCAGGAAAATCGGTATCCCCGATCCGGACGACGATGTCTCGAGCCTCAAGACCGAACACTTCAGCGACGGTTTGGGCGAGCACGGTGGTAATGCCTGTGCCAATGTCCTGAACACCGGAGAATACTTCCACCGAGCCGTCGCGCATGACACGAACCTCGCAAGCGGAGTCGAGCTGCACGTGGGCGCCCCAGTGCGATTGTGCGACACCGACTCCCCATTTTATCGGGCCTGGAGCCCCTGTCCGTTGCCGCTTTCGGTGCCAGTCGAAACGCAGCGCCCCGATGCGTCGCTCCTCCCGCCGTACGGGGCTAGGGTCGATCCGGTCGCGCAAAGCCAGCGGATCAAAACCGAGCTGCTCGGCCAGCTCGTCAATCGATTGCTCTAGGCCAAATGCGCCTGGCACATTGCCGGGTGCACGCATCGCGCAGCCCGGGCCAGCATTCACGAACACGTCCGTATGCGTCGATTCGAAATTGGGGCACGTGTAAAGACTGCTGGCCATGTCGCCAACACCGGCGCCAAGTCCGACGCCAGCGGAACCACAGCTCGAAAGTGCAACCGCCGTCAGTGTACCGTCGCGTCGCGCCCCGATCTTCAGCCGTTGCGATGTTTCTGGCCTGTTCCCGCTATCAACCTGCTCCTCGGCGCGGCTCAGGATAAGGCGCACCGGCGCATGTGCCTCACGCGATAGTGCAACGGCGATCCAGCCATAACGGCCGAGTGTTGATTTTGAGCCGAAGCCGCCGCCCATCCCATCAACGATTACCCGGACTTGGGCCAGCCGGAGGCCAAACGCGTCGGCGAGCTCGCGTCGTACCCCCGCTGTGAACTGTGTCGAGATATAGACGGTGAGGCCGTCATCCTGCCAATCCGCCACAATTCCATGTGTTTCCATACAGCAATGGGTCTGCACGTGGGTTCGATATTTTCCTTCGACGATCACGTCGGCAGTGGAAAGACCATACCCGACGTCTCCTCGCCGCTCCACTGTGGGGCCGCGCACATTGCCTCGCAAAGGAAGGTCGGCTGCAGCGGGAAAGCCGGACGGATGACCATTCGGTGCGACATCGGGAGCAAAGACACGCGGAGCCGAGGGCGTCTGTGCTCCATCCATGTCGGTTACAAAAGGAAGTTTTTGGATATCGATCCGGATTAGCGCGAGAGCCTCCGCGGCAGCCTCGGGCGAAACAGCCGCCAATGCAGCGATCGGCGTTCCTACATAGCGCACGCGTTCCGTGACTCGATTTCCAGGGTGCGCCAGAGTCATTGCCGCGCGTACCCCTGGGTGACAGAGCGCTGCTTCGAGATCCACATTGATTACTTTCGCACTCGGCAGCGTGGAGCGCAGAATGCGGGCATGCAGCATGCCTTGCAGAGCGATGTCCCCGGTATAATGCATCGCCCCAGTGACCTTCTCGCGGCCGTTTTGTCGCGGGACGTTACGACCGATCACACGTAGGTCGGGGTTCGGGGATAAAGGCGGCGGCTCTTCATTCGGTATGCGGCGTTCAATCGTGGCAAGGCCTGCACCCATGATGCCGAATGGCAGCTGCTCCGCGCGCTTTCCCGGGTCGCCGGTCATGATCTCACCTCTTCGCTCGCGGCCAATGTCGCAGCGACGACATGCGGGTATGTGCCACAACGGCACAAATGTCCGGAGATCGCGGCAAGGACTGCGTCACGCGTCGGCTCGGGATCGCGGTCAAGTAGCGCCGCACAGCTCATTACCATTCCAGGTGTACAGAAACCGCACTGTATCGCGTCGTGGCCGATGAAGGCGGCTTGCACGGGATGCAGCTTCCCATCCCGAATCAAACCTTCGATCGTGGTTATCGCGCGATTGCCGACGTCGACCGCCAAGATCATACATGAGACGATGGGCGTGCCGCCCAGCCAGACGGTGCAGCTCGAACAGGCGCCACGGTTGCAGGCAATTTTGGTTCCCGTTAGTGCTAGCGGCCCCCGTAAAGCCTCAGCAAGCGTCACGCGGGGCTCGGCCTCGAAAATCCGCGCAATACCATTAACCGTCAGCGTCATCGTGATCGCATCAGGCCCCTGCGCTGCGATCACGTCCGGTTTGGCAGCAGCCTCCGGCTCCTTCGGGGACCGGGCGCCGGCTGCACCACTCCCCGGCCTCGCGGCTGCCAGGGGCAAGTCAGAGCGCGGTATGAATGTGCGTCGAAAAATCATCGGGTCCACGGTCTGGGAAATGCTTCTCCGTACCGAACAAATTAGCAAGCTAAGCCCGATGGTGATTGGTGGCGATGATGCAGATCAAGACAAGATCTCTGCACGTTGAGCTGCCGGCAATTCCGATCGCCATCGCCATCGACACGGTCCCTCGGACACCTTGCTTGCGTTGGACCACCGTCACCCTGTCAACTGGCGAGAGCGTCTTCCGGTCCTACGTCGACAGGGCAAAGGCCCGAAACAGGGCTGAGCCTGTCCATGCAGGGTCGCCTGCTTTAGAAAAGAGTCGAATATGCCGACACGCAATTGGCGCGCCAAAGCTGGAAATTTCTTAGTGTTGGTAAGCCGAATTGCCGTATACAGACTGGCGATTCAGAAAATACCAAATCCTTTGCCGATCAGGATCATTCGGCGCGAATTCACAAACGATGCTAAGAGTGGGCCGGCTCCCGCGTAGCTGCTGTGGCGCAGCCGAGATGACAGAGCTCGTTTGAATGATATGGAAAATAGAGTCAAATCATTCAAATGAAACGAAAGAATACACTAACACACATGGTCGCAAAATTCAGTGTCGAATGTTTCTTCCTCGTCGAAAATTTGTGCAAAATCAAAAAAATTCGTTATGTTGACCCATGTGCCGGTGGTGCGTACAGTAATACCTTGGTAAGGAGCGCCGGAGTCAAGCATATCGAGAAGACTGATTGATAGCCGCGCATTGTTGTTAATATGTTAGTGTATTTTTTTTAGAACGATTGCAGAGTTGTTGTTGCTGATGACTTTGTCGAGCAGTTTCGTGCAAGCGTATACGGCATCAATATGCGGCGTTGCC
>DAIDMG010000060.1 GCA_027449105.1 Acidiphilium sp.
ATCAATTCCTGGCCAGACAACGTGAACCTTGACAAGGCTCGGCGACTCCTGTGGCCGATCAAAAGGAAATACGGCAACAAGCTCAGCTGGGCTGATCTGATCATTCTGGCCGGGACCATGGCCTATGAATCAATGGGGCTGAAAACGTTCGGCTTCGCTTTCGGTCGGGAGGATATCTGGCATCCTGAAAAGGATACCTACTGGGGTTCGGAGAAGGAATGGCTGGCCCCCACCGGGAGTGAAGGAAGCCGTTATTCAGGGGAGCGCGATCTGGAAAATCCGCTGGCTGCAACGATGATGGGGCTGATCTACGTAAACCCAGAAGGGGTAGATGGAAAGCCCGACCCGCTCAAGACGGCTCATGATGTGCGCATCACCTTCGCCCGAATGGCGATGAACGATGAGGAGACTGTAGCTTTGACCGCCGGCGGCCATACCGTCGGGAAGTGCCATGGCAATGGCAAAGCCGCGAATCTTGGTCCTGCCCCGGAAGCCGCCGACCTTGACGAGCAAGGCCTCGGCTGGGTCAACCACGTCACGCGTGGTATCGGCCGTGACACCGTCACCAGCGGAATTGAAGGCGCGTGGACCACTCACCCAACCAAGTGGGACAATGGCTATTTCCATCTGCTGCTGAATCATGAATGGGAGTTGAGGAAGAGTCCGGCGGGGGCGTGGCAATGGGAAGCAATGAACGTCAAGGAGGCAGAGAAACCTGTTGATGCCGAGGATCCTGAGATCCGCCACAATCCAATCATGACCGATGCCGACATGGCGCTGAAGATGGACCCGGAATATCGTAGGATTTCGGAGCGTTTCTATAAAGATTCCGCGTATTTTTCGGCAGTCTTTGCCCGCGCATGGTTCAAGCTAACACACCGCGATATGGGCCCGAAGTCGCGCTACATCGGGCCCGACGTACCGAAGGAAGATTTGATCTGGCAGGATCCGGTGCCCGCTGGCCCCTCGAACTACGATATCGGCAGGGTCAAGACCAAGATTGCCGCCAGCGGGCTGAGTATTGCCGAACTGGTTAGTACGGCTTGGGACAGCGCGCGCACCTTCCGCGGTTCCGACAAGCGCGGTGGCGCTAATGGCGCACGAATCCGTTTGGCACCTCAGAAGGATTGGGCCGGTAACGAGCCTCAGCGCCTCGCTAAGGTGCTGGCGCTGCTGGAGCCTATCGCCACCGCAGCTGGGGCGAGCCTCGCAGACGTGATCGTGCTGGCGGGCAATGTCGGAATCGAGAAGGCGGCGAGAGCAGCCGGCTTCGACATTACCGTGCCGTTCGCGCCCGGCCGCGGCGATGCCACCGCGGAGATGACCGACGCCGGATCCTTCGATGTGCTCGAGCCCGTGCATGACGGCTACCGGAACTGGCTGAAGAAAGACTACGCCGTGCGACCCGAGGCACTAATGCTCGACCGCACCCAGCTCATGGGCCTGACTGCCTGCGAGATGACCGTACTGGTAGGAGGTATGCGGGTGTTGGGGACTAATCATGGGGGTACCAAGCTCGGCGCTTTTACCGATCGAATCGGCGCGCTGACAAATGACTTCTTCGTCAACCTAACAGACATGGGCTATACGTGGGAACCGGCAGGCACAAACCTTTACGAAATCCGTGATCGCAAAACCGGTACGACGAAGTGGACAGCCACGCGCGTCGACCTCGTATTCGGCTCCAATGCCATCCTTCGCGCCTATGCCGAGGTCTACGCGCAGGACGATGCCAAGGTAAAATTCATGAATGATTTTGTTGCTGCTTGGACTAAGGTAATGAATGCCGATCGGTTCGATCTACACTGATTCCGTGCGAGAGAGAACCAGCATGGCTTGCGGTTCAACCGAACCTACGCCTTTGTCGTCGCGCCTAATCTAACTTTAGAGCCTACATTGGGTGCACTGCATCGGTTATCGGCCGTTTCGTTCCTTAGCCAAGTCGTCGAGATCCAGCCTGAAACGCGCCAGTCATCTTTCGACCGCTCGCACCGACAGTGTGACGCTCCTTTACCTCGTTAGAGTGCAACCTCCTCCCCTCGGGCAGTCGCGCCACGAGCGTAACCTTGTATCGAGGTCTCAGATCAGTAGCAGTGGCTGGAGGATGGGAGGCAAACCGTTCGAGAAAAATGCACTCTTCACTTGTGGCGCCGCCTGTTTAAATAAGGAACTCCGTCATAGCTGCAACACGGCGACGTATCCCGTTCACTTTGATTCACGCCATCACTTCGCAACAGCGTAGCAAAACCTAGATGGGCCGCCGAGGGCGTCGTCTGGATGAGGAGGATCCATGCTCAGCAGACGGGAAGGGGGTCAACGCGTTGTTATCTTTGTCCCCGCACTTAAACGCGTATTGGGTCCTGCCTCCAGATTCCTTTAGGAGAAGTACGCATTTTTTTGGCTAGAACAACATAGAAATCAGGCCGCTCGCAACTTATCTCACTCACGATACGCGATCCGCGCGTACTTCCCGCCTTTACGGGCCAACTTTCGGAAATGTCCATTTCCATTGACCCGCTACCGCAGCATCCGAGCACGTCAGGTTCTCTGAAACGAAGTGGAAAACTTACCGAAAGAAATTTAACGGGGAAGACATGAGTGTGTGAGCACGCCGTCGCCATCAACATCCTATAGCTGCGTTGTCTCATCCTCGAATGCTCACAGATATCTAACTCAAACGCCATACCAAATTATGGCCTTTCATCTATTGACAATTCGTACACATCGCACACGACTCAATAAAAGCATATCTTGTTTGTTATTTCGTTCCCGGCGCGATGCAAAACCTCTTCGCCATTGGTCTGCGGTTATAATTCTCCAGGCCTTGCCACTTCCATGAAGGAAACTAAATGGTATTTAGGCGCGAATTAAAACCCACAGACGACCGAGTGTTTCATTCATTGTTATACAATAAAGCACATTAAGCTAGAACAGCTCACCGGCGCCGATTTTATTTTCTTTCCGATACCGTGTTATTTTTTCTACCTCTATTTCACGCACCACACCTTTCAACATCGCGATAGGACTATATTTTGACATAAACATGCTAACGCGTCGTAAACGCTGTTATCTAGTTATCAAAGCAAAACGCATGTTGTGCTATAAAAAACAAATTCATAAAAAAGTAGAGTTTTAATTTTCTAAATTAGTTATCTAACTATTAACATCTTGCGGAACTATCGATTTTAAGAAACTTGCGTTTATTTTGTATAGTTAACTATTTACAGATTTTATAAGTACGTGAAGATATTGCAATTTGCATTAAATTTTTTTTTCGCTATACCTACGCGTGTTACCTTTAGAAATAAGGAGTTTATTAATATGAAATTGCAAAAGCAATCTATTGGATCCCGCGCAAGAGAGCGTTCGTTACATAAAGTTGTTGGTGCATTGACCGTACTAGGCACCGTGACCATTGCGGGCACAGCCTTGGCTCAAGCGCCGCAAGGAAAGACGAGTCCCGCACAGAGAATGCCTCCTGCGTCTCAGGGTTCAAATATGAATTCCATGACGAATCGGCCGACTACACCGCACTTTTCCTCAAAAACAATTGCGAAGGCAGGATACGCCATGAAAGATATCCAAAAACTCAATCAAAAATATATGCCGGAAATAAAGACGGCTGAGGAAGCAAAAAACAACGCCAAAGTACAAAAAATCGTCCAGAAATACCGCAAGGATGCAATTGGAAAATTGGTCTCCGACGGAATTACGCCAACAAAATATCAAGAAGTTCTGACTGCCGCGAGGAGTAATCCTATGTTGCGCCAACAGATTATGGAAGCTGCCGGCTCGATCCAGAAGAAATGAGCCAAAGAGGTAAGGGGCTCTAGCTTTCTAGCTGGCTTTCTTGAGCGCCTTACTGTTGGGCGTGCCCACGGTCGGCACGTCCACTTTTGTGCCATAGAACCCGATGAGTCTGTCAAGTATTTTGCAATCTAAAAATCTCTCAAATGCCGTATTTTGCGTCGCCAACGTCCGGCAACATTCCTCTTGCCAGTATTTGGAGCTGCTCTGCCGAGAAGCGGGAAGGGTGTATCCACGCCGGTAATACAATGGCCTCTTACACCCTTCTTAGGAAGCCCGTATAAAATAGAAAAGTAAATATACCATACAATGAGATTGTCTAAACTGATGCAGGCAAAAAAGCAATTATCTGTGCGAGTGTAAGGCGGCTTGAAGTGTTTTCGGTTTTGATTTGAACCGATGCATGCTGCCGGTGGACCCAAGCTTAATTTTCATTAAAACTGCGTTTGTTTCCCTTTTGCCCGCGTTTTTTATTTAAGACTCCTGCGCATGTCATTTCTATAGAGGATCTAAATGCGTCCAGAGTTTCAGGCTTGCGCGTTAGATCGATGTGTCCGAGAAAAGGAGAATATTGTACTAGGGCTCTATGCTTCCTTTCTCGGTCGCATGAAGCAATTCTGGCATTAACTGATTCGGTTTTGTTCCAGGGAAAAAGCATATTTGATGAAAGAAGATTAACTCCGCCATTGAAACGTGGAGAGTATCAGGGCTTGCTCTCCGGACATGCGAGGCCTAACTGGCCGCATATGCAGATACTACGCCGTACGCAGGATCGCGCTACGTCAGAAAAAGGTAAGCGAGTTGTCCGCCCGATGGACGCAGCTGACGGTCGAGCCGGTCAGATGACAGGCCTCACAGGATTGCGCGCAATTGCAGCCGTGTGGGTTGTGTCCTTTCACTACAGCATTGGGCCATTCTCTTCCTTACACGCTCAGCGAGCCGTTCCCCTGATAGGATTCGGTTATTTTGGTGTCGATCTGTTCTTCATGCTTAGTGGATTTGTTATCTGGCACGTGCATTCGAAGGATTTCTATCGCCCAACAATGCCAGCCTTTCGTCGTTTTGTGCTTCTTCGAATGGCACGACTTTATCCAGTTTATGTTGCCACGTTACTTATTCTTGCGGCGATCTTTATACTGGCACCTCGTATGGGAGAGCCGCATTTCGATCCAAAAAACTATACCGCACATGAATTTGTTGTGGATGTTTTGATGATGCAGACTTGGGGCCTTTCAAAGCACCTTAACTGGAATTATCCAGCATGGTCGGTCAGCGCCGAATGGTTCTGTTATTTTCTGTTTCCGCTTGCGGTGGTTCCATTGGCGATGCTCAAACGAGCGCCGACCACGGTCGGGATAATATTTCTTGTCGCAGCGCTTGCGGCCATTTACCTGTTTGTCTTCAGCCGTACTTTCAACCAGACTCTCGGCTGGATGGCATTGACTCGTGCGCTTATGGAATTCTTGCTCGGCTGTCTATTACGTCGAATATCTGACGAACCAGCACTAGCCCGCATTGCATGGACACCCATCTTTCTTACCTTCGTCACAGCAGCCTACGCGGCAATTTGGCTACATGCACCGCTGGCTGGCTTTGTGCCAATTCTGGTTTTCCCGGTGCTAATTCTTGCCGCTTGCCGGGCAGACAATCTAGTTGGCCAGGTCGCCTCGTGGCGTCCACTAGTCGTCATGGGAGAAGCGAGCTACTCGCTGTACCTTGCGCAGGCGCCAGTACAGAAGGCGGTTCGGTTTCTTTCCAGCGATGTTTCGTTGCATGCGCCACTCGTAGCCAGCGCCATAGTGCTGGCCTACGCAGGTGCACTCGCGCTCGCAACGACCACAATATACAAACTAATTGAGCTCCCGTCGCGCAGGCGTCTTCGCCGGCTTGTGCAGGCTTACGCCTGAAGCAGGGCAATCACTCTCACGGTAAGTCTGGATACGATTCGAATTGTGCTCGGTGGTCGCGGGCGAAGAAAACTTCCACTGCAACCGATTGGCGAGTCATTCTCTAAGATACTTAGTGGGTTCCAGCGTCATTAGGAACGAGGACCGCTTGTACGATCAATCGCGCCAGTTTGGATTAGCGGTGCCGCATCGATGTCGCCGGCATCCAACAAAATACTAACCCGTTCTAGGGCGCAGAGTACCATGGCTTGCTCCCATGCCGGCAACGTCTCAAAGCGATCGCGAAAACGCTCTTGCAAAAGGTCTGGGGCACGCGCCAAGGTAGTTCGACCCGCCTCGGTCACGGTCAAGATCACCTGGCGCTTATCACGCTCGCTGCGCCGGCGAGCCAGAAGGCCGCCATCGGCCAGTCGGTCAGTGATGTTGGTAATCGTTGCCTGGCCGAATTGTAGCGCTGTGGCGACCGTCCCCGGCGTCGTCTCCCCGCGTCGTTCAACCTCCCGAAGCACTAAAAACTGCGAGGTGGTCAGCCCTGTTGCGGCAAACAGCTTTCCCCCGCTGATGTCAGTTGCTCGCAAAATGCGTCGGAGAGCACGCAAACTAGCGTTTGTGAGGCTTAAATCCATTTTACTCTTGAATCCCAAATTATGCGTTTTTGCAAACCAATTTTACTTTTAAATACGAAGTAGTTACCGCTCTAAAAAGCGGATAAGCGGGAAGGGGGTATAGTCCTCAAAATTAAAATATACCCTTGATAAAAAAATAGTTTATGGTATCTATCGTGCAGACAGCTTCCTGATAGCAACAAATTCGAGCACACAAGTAATTTTATATGTGAAGGAGTTTGTGTGGCCGAGAAACCGGAACGGCCTGATACCAGGCGAACGATGATGCGACCGCCCGGCGTCGAGGATGGGGCAGCTATCGCGGCGTTGATAGCCGCCTCACCACCGCTAGATGTTAACTCGACATATTGCGTGTTGCTGCAGTGTTCACATTTCGCCAGAACCTGCATTCTGGCGGAGCGTCACGGGCAGCCCATTGGTTGGATTTCCGGGTACATTCCGCCAACCGATCTCGATAGTCTATTCGTCTGGCAGGTTGCTGTGGCCGAGAGCATGCGCGGCATCGGCCTTGCTGGACGAATGCTAGAAGAATTGGTGGGGCGTCCGGAGCTCGCCCGCGTCAGTACACTGCGCACAACTGTCACGGAGGCCAATGATGCCTCGCGCCGTCTATTCGAGCGTTTTGCCGACCGCCGAAATGGAATCATCAGCTGCAAGCCACTGTTTGAGCGTGAAATCCATTTCGCCAACGGTCATTCGACAGAATTCGAGCTGGTAATCCAGCTTACCAGCAGATCGCATAGGGAATGACCTGAGAAGAGGAACGACCATGAATCTTAGCCCCAATCCGTCCAGGCAACGACCCGACACGGGCATCTATGACCGCCGGGAATCACAAGTGCGTAGCTACTGCAACTCCTTGCCGCGTCAGTTCACCCATGCTCACGGCGTGTGGATGTATGATGATCGAGGCGGCCGTTATCTGGATTTTCTTGCCGGTTGCTCCTCCCTGAACTACGGCCACAACCATTCAGTACTTAAACAGGCTCTGGTAGACTACATAGCGCGCGACGGAATCACGCTCGGGTTGGATTTGTTTACGGAAGCCAAGGCCGAATTTCTTCAGGCGTTCGAGGACATCATCCTCAAACCGCGTCAGCTCGACTACAGGGTGATGTTCACCGGCCCGACCGGCACCAATGCTGTGGAAGCTGCACTAAAGCTGGCGCGTAAGGTCACCGGCCGCCGCCAAGTCATCGCCTTCACCAATGGGTTTCACGGCATGACGCTCGGCGCACTCGCATGCACGGGTAATGAAGGGAAACGCATGGGCGCCGGGGTGCCTCTGGCCGATGTCAGCCACGAAGCCTTTGATCGCTATTTTGGTCCCGATGTCGATACCGCGGCGCAACTAGAGCGTCGTCTTGCTGACAGTGCCAGCGGGCTTGACGCGCCTGCGGCGATTCTTGTCGAAACAGTCCAGGGAGAGGGCGGCCTAAACGCCGCCTCATTCGGGTGGCTGCGGCAAATTGCCGAAATCGCCAAGCGCCACAACGCTTTGCTGATCGTAGACGACATTCAGGCCGGTTGCGGCCGCACTGGGTATTTCTTCAGCTTCGAACCCGCTGGCATCAAGCCCGACATAGTTACTCTGGCGAAGTCGCTCTCAGGGCTCGGGTTGCCGATGGCGCTGACGTTATTTCGTCCAGAACTCGACCAGTGGAAGTCTGGCGAGCATAATGGGACCTTTAGAGGCAACAATCATGCCTTCGTCACAGCCGCGGCGGCGCTACGGCATTTCTGGCAGGATGACCGATTTGCCGCTGCGGTGAGCCGATGCGGCGAATTGCTGGCCGCCCGCCTAGAGCAGATGGCAAAGCGCCATGGATTCACCACGTGCGGTCGAGGCATGATGCGCGGCATCAATGTCGGCTTTGGCGCTCGCGCAGAAATGGTCGTGCGAGCCTGTTTCGACGACGGGCTCATCGTCGAGACAAGTGGTGCCGACGGTGAAGTTGTAAAAATACTGGCGCCTCTCATTATCACCGAAAGTGAGTTAATGCAGGGGCTTGATATTCTCGAAAAGGCGCTCGCTGCCGCCAAGGCAACAACTTTCCCGATCGCCGCCGAGTAAGCAACCCATAGGAGCCACCGCATGATCATCCGCGATATCAGAGAATCCGCCACGTCCGAACGTCAGGTCACAACCGACAGCTGGGACAGCATTCGCTTACTGTTGAAGGGCGACAATGTTGGCTTTTCGTTTCACATCACCACTATGTATGCGGGCAAGAGGCTCGAGATGCATTATCGGAACCACTACGAGTCCGTGTTTGTTCTGAACGGCGAAGGGACGATCGAGGATCTCGGAACGGGAGAAACACACGAACTTCGCCCTGGCGTGCTCTACGTCCTAAACAAGCATGACCACCACGTTGTTCGACCGCGTACTGATATCGTAGCCGCTTGCGTGTTCAACCCACCCGTCACCGGTAAAGAAGTTCACGATGACACAGGCTGCTACCCCATCGCAGCAATGATAGCGCCAGCGGCCGCTTCCTGACCGGCAAAAAATAGGAGCATATTATATGGTAGATGTCTACCGATCCCGCTGTGAAGCCACGTCAGAACTACGCGAACGTCAAGATCCGGTAATTTACGGACGCTGGAATCCGCAAGCGCCTCTCACAAAAGGGGAAGTCGAGTTCTATGAGCGCAACGGTTATCTCATTCTTAAGAATATTTTTTTAGATGACGAGGTTACAAGACTTCAAGAAGAGGCGCAGTCTCTTATCGCTGATCCAGTGGGAATAAACCAGGAGACGATCATCACCGAATCCGGCGGTAACGAGGTACGCTCAATTTTCGCAATCCACCAACAAAACACGCTTTTTGCACGTCTAGCTGCAGACCAGCGCCTTGCTGGCATCGCACGTTTTCTGCTGGACGATATCCCCTACATCCATCAGTCTCGCCTGAATTATAAGCCCGGCTTTGCGGGTAAGGAGTTCTATTGGCATTCCGACTTCGAGACCTGGCACGTTGAGGACGGCATGCCACAAATGCGCGCGTTGTCGATGTCAGTTCTCCTTGCCGACAATAACGAAAACAATGGCCCATTGCTGCTGATTCCTGGTTCTCATGGCAGTTACATTACCTGCGTCGGTGAAACGCCCCAAGAACATTACCGTACGTCACTAAAAAAGCAGGAATACGGTGTGCCCGATTGCGATTCTTTGCGTCACCTAGCTAACATGCATGGAATCGAAGCCATGAAAGGCGAGGCCGGTACCGTCGTGATGTTCGACTGCAACATCATGCATGGATCCAATAGCAATATCACACCATTTCCGCGATCCAACGCATTTTTCGTTTATAATGCTTGCTCGAACGCGCTTGTCGAACCATTTGGCCCGAAGACACGACGTCCACCATTTGTTGCGGACCGCAGTTTTGAGCCTTTGCGTATCGTCTATGGCACATTGACAAGACAGAAAAAGTTAACGTGAGCGTATTGCTGATACACCTGCGATGGACGCTTTTCCGTTGAATTGTGGTGTGAAGCTCGCCTTTGACTCACAAAAGGACAGATGAAGTGAAGCGGCAGTAGTTGACAAGATATGTTTGGATTAACGCTCCGAAGGCAAGAATGCGCTCTGGAGACGCCACCTACCGCCAGATAGCCAAAAAAGTACTGGCGTTGCCGTATCCCGTCATTCCCACATCTGTACCTTACTTATTGGATGCGCTGGTTACGATAACTTGTGACAACTTAAATAGACTCTAGATGAGTTTTCATGGTTTGTGACTATGCCAATCAAGATACGCGTTTTGGACGGCTTATAAAAATACTCTCTTGGATAAAACAATGTTCCATAATACATCAAAAACCTCACTGCAATTACACAAATGCCATTTAATTTATAGAAAACTGACATATCGTTACTTTAAGATATTTTATAGGTGTTCGTTATGTTAAGAAAACACACATGGCCATCATCCTGGTCGCAGGATCACCTTCGCGTTCTCCGTCGGGTATTGGATAAACCGCTATTCTACACCCGACCATGGTATGCAGCCTATTTCCTTCTGGGTATTGTGACGTCCGGGCTGGTTCCGGTTTTGCTTCCCCTTATGATTGGGGTTGTATCTGGACACCTGTCAACAGTGGCGTATGTCATGGGAAGTTATGACATCGGTCTCCTTAGCGCCCCTTTATGGGGGCTAGCCGCCGAGAAGCAGCATATGTACCGCTCTCTGTTCGTAGGCGGGTTTGTTCTCGCCGCCATTGCTGTCGCGGCATTTCCTGAAACGCATACTCTTGTTGGATGGCTGGTGGCTGCATTTCTACTCGGCGCTGGTGCTTCCGGCTCTGCCACAATAGCGTCCTTGTTCATTGTGAATTTTACACCACGGGACGAGTGGGAGCCCCGAATCGGAGTGCTGCAGAGCTTTAACGGTTCAGGACAGGTCGTTGGATTATTGCTGGCAAGTGCGTTTTCGCATGGAGCCTATGATGTCGGTCTTTGGTTGGCAGCCGCAATGCTCGCGCCCGCTTTGCCTCTCGGTCTGCTCGGGCTGCCTGTCGTATCATCCATCGCTGCCAAAGACCATGTTCCACAGCGCGCCTATCGTAGACTTGATATACGTGCGCTTGCTGTTTTTCCACGCGTTAACCTTCCTTCTGGTTTTGGCTATCATATACACGGCTCTGTTCTACAAGGAATCAGGCATTTACCGGACACGCTCGGCACACCATTTTCCCGCTTTTTGCTCTCGTGGTTTTTTCTTGGGCTGGGTGTTGCAGGGTTTTTTACCTATTTTCCACTTTTTCTAGCCCATTCGTACGGCCTTGCAGGATATCTATCCTCCTTGATTTACGCAACCGCCGCGGCTTTAGGTATCGGCTTATTTGTTTTCGCAAGCAGATGGAGTGCTAAGTACGGGGCATCTATCGTGTATCAGATCGGCCTATGGTTGCGCCTTGGAGGATTTGCAATCCTTCTGATAACGTTTTTTTTGCCGCTTGATTTGAAAAGCGCTGTATCATCAATAGGTTTTGCAATTGTAGTGTTGGCGTGGCCGATTCTCAGCGTCTCTGGAACTGGTCTTGCTGCCTACCTAACACCATTCAGCGAAGGTGCAGCAATGGGGTTATTCAATGCATCACTAGCGCTCGCTACCGTCATCGGGGCTTTTTTAAGTGGACCATTGATTGCGATGTTTGGCTATAGGGCTATCGTTATGATGGCTTTATTCTTGATTATTACCGCAATCCCATTGGGGTACCGTTTGACGGAAGGCCGTAGTAAAGTCTGACTTATTCCATATTCTTGAAATCAGTTTGGGATTCCCTTGGCTATTTTATTTACCGAAAACTCGCTTTCAAGACATGGGCTTTCATTGAGACAACACGTGTGACGGGAAAGAGTCCCGTACCTACCGCCTGAGAGACGGTTTGAAAGCTTGTGGTGTGGTTCCGCGGGACGTTTTTGATGGCGTCGACCGTCAAAAGCCCTCGGCGATGTTACCGGATGAAGCACGCGACTCTCGCCGCGCTACCAAGCTCTATCTCCGTCAACCGGCGCAACTTGCCAATTAGCGTTATCTGAGTATGGGAATTTCATAAAAGAAAAAGTCAGTTCGTCGGTAACGCAGCTGTATACTAACACATTTTCAATTTGCAAAAAATTTGCGATGCCAAAAACGCCCTATGTCTCGGGCTTTTATTTTTGGCCATAAGACCTTTTTTGTGTCGGTGTAATCCGGTCATCAATGGCCGCGACTACTACCGCCACCACCACCTAGCCTAGTACCTGGTATGCCGGTTCGGTCACGCAGCATGTCCCGATCCCGATCCCGTAGGAACTGGTCCTCATCACGAAGAAGCCGGTCCTGATCCCGAAGAAGTTGATTTTCATCCCGCAACAGCCGATCCCGATCCTGGATCTGGTCTGACTCCTGAAGTCGATCCTGATCGCGGGTACGATCCTGATCCTGCGCAAAGGCGGAGCGGGAAGTGAGGACACCGAATGCGCCAGCGACAGGGAATACCGCTATTGCACCGAGCAGTGTTAGAACCGATCTCCTATTCGCGGAGGACGCCTGGGGGCGGCGAAAATTGAAAATCATTTTATGAACCCTCCTGTAAATAATACAAGGCGACCGAGCGATTGCAGGTCAATCACTGAAGGTTGGAGGCTATAACTCAGGCAAGCCTCGCGCATTGATCCAACTCAAACCACCCATGGAGCTGTCGCAGGTGCGTTGCGGGTGGCGATGTGCGTTCAGCAGAGGCACGTTGACGGTGACTCCCTGAAATTCCACCGTGCGGATGTAGAGTCCTTTCTGAAGAAAGGACGGTGTGCTGGGAGGTGTCAGACCAATACGAACTTGTCTCGGCGGAATAGGGGAGGCGACTGTTATTCGGCGCGACCATATCGTTTCAGTGATTTCCTGAGGAATTTCAGAGCCTCTTGTTTGTCCGTGGTCTTCGTCACGAAGCTTTCGAGCACTTCGCCTTCGTGATCGACGGCGCGCCAGAGGTAGTATCGCTCGCTATTAATCTTCACGAAGACGTCGTCGAGGTGCCAACGCCAACGCCTCGACAGTAGTCCCTCAACCCGTCCAGGAAAATAAGCGTCGTGTCACTGCGCGTCCGATGAAACGGGGCGTGTAGCCATAAAAGGTTGCGTTCCATCTCTGTCGCCATCGCTGCACGCCTAGGGGCGGCTTTTCGATCGTCCTGGCTCGCGCCCAGATAACGCAGCACTTTGTTCTCCTGCTTGATCACATCTCACGCCAAATCAAGCCATATTGATGGCGGACTTGTGGGCAGACATTTTTATTGACCAAGAATATTTTCTAAGAGCCCGTTTGAGAATTGCTCAATGCGCGAGACGTCGGACCAGCAGGCTGCCCATGGCGGCGTAGATCATCGCTTCGGAAACGTCGAGGCGCCGCTCGTAGTCGCGGACGAGGCGGCGATATCGGGTCAGCCAGCCGAAGCTGCGCTCGACCACCCAGGGCCGCGGCAGCATCGGCTCGATCGCCAACCATTCCTCGTCGGTCAGGTCGCTCGGATAGCGTTTGGTCTTCTTCTCAATGGCCGCCATGCGGCCGCGTGTCGATCGGGTCCACATCCCGAGCTTGAATCACGCGTCGCCATCCCGCTCAAGATATTTCCAAACAGCCTCTAAGTTCATTAGTTTAAAAGAAACGGGTGGCGGGCCACGACCGATAGCGATGATTACTACGTTTGCGCTGTGGCGCTATAGGATTGGCGCCTCCGCTACGAACTGATCATCGGCGTCATAACGATTGCCGCGACCGGCGTTGCATTGCGCACACAGCGTTCGCAAATTTATGAATTCTGTCCTTCTGCCTTTTGACCAAGGGGTTATGTGATCTACGTGCAAGTCGCAATCAGGATTTCTGGCGGGATGGTCTCCTCACAGCACGCATTTGAATCTGTCCCGACTAAGCACACGAAACCACAAACCGAGCGGGATGTCCCGTCTTTCGTCGCGAATACTGTTTATCAGCCTCGACGACTTTTCACCGGATGATGCCTCGCGGGACGGCGGAGCTGCGATTGGACCGGACGCGCTGTCAGGTTCCACATTCACACGCTCCACGAAAGCTGCCTGTGCCTTCATCCACGTGCCAAAGCGCCTGATGTGTGCCTCGCCGCCGGTTCTCCTGGATG
>DAIDMG010000061.1 GCA_027449105.1 Acidiphilium sp.
TGGCAGCGACTGTCCGCAGCACGTCATCGCCTTCAAGTAACCCTGTTACCTGGGTCTCTCCAACCGCCAGAGAGGCAAGCATAATGGCGCGGTGGGAAATTGACTTGTCACCTGGCACGCAGATCGTGCCCGCCAACGGAGTGGCCGGACGCTTCGCACGCCCGGGCCTTAAGGAATTATTGCTCATGAAAGGGGCGCTTAGCATGACACATGATGTTTGACATAGCCGCCAATGGGTGGCATGGCGCGCGCCCTGAAGCAGGGATTCGAACTCTCGACGAGGCAGACATGGCAAAGCCGGAACTTGGTGACAAACACACATGTGCGTCTTGCGGGGCGCGATTCTTCGATCTCGGCAAGGAGCCCGCGATCTGCCCCAAATGTGGGACAGAACAGCCTATCGAACCTCCAAAACTGAAGCGCGCGGCGCCAATGCCGGATGAAGTGAAGAAGCCGGCCAAGCAGGCCGCAGAAGAAACGGAAGAAACGGATGTCGATGATGCTGTCGACACCGGAGACGATGATATCCTCGAAGATGCTGATGAAATTGACGACTCTGATGAAATTGATGCCGACATTGAAGTAGAACGCGACTCTGAAGACACGGAACGGTAACAACGCGTATTTCGCCCCCCGCAACACGACAAAAGGGTCAGTACAGGCTACGATGTCTGGCGTCGAAGACGCGATCTGGAATCGCCGCGAAAAAGGGGCGACCGGGACGTTCCCGCCTCGCCATCGGCCGCGACCCGGGCGCGCTGGTCTGGTGATCGTGGGAAGAATGGTAAGGAGTCATCGCCGACGCTTCTGTTGGTACGGTTTATCTACAGCGCCTCGAGCCTGACAAGATAAATTGTGTCCGCAATTAAACAGCGGTGACATCGCGTTAAACGCCAACAAACCGACGCTCACCCTGTTTCGCTGCTCTTTGCCGCTACCTCCACGCAAGCCGCTATGAGAATGTTGGCACACGATTAAAAAGCAAGAATGAAGGCAATGCCTGTCCCGACTCGCGGCAATATCATTCAAGCGATTGCGGTCGTTTGATTGTCCCTTTTGGGCTAAATGCCGGCTGAACGCCCGTCGAACACAAGAGTTGCATTGTATTTTCGCCCTACAACCGCCATGCTGATTGGCAAGTTGGAGCACTGACTGCGAAGTTGATAAGTTCGTGATCAGAATGGACCTAGCGTGCTAATAATCAGAGGGAAATTCAATGCGTTCTTGGTCAAGCCGCATACGTACAAATGGACAAAACGTCTACTGAAAGATTCGCGATCCTCCGATGCGACCATCCAAATATACTGACGACAGCGTTGGCCGCAGCTCCAGAATGTCGAGAGGACGGTTGATCATTTTATGCGCACCCACGCTGTATTCTCGGACTTATCCCAAAGACTTGTGGTCTGGCGGCGCGCCCTTTGGTCAGTTGTCCATGCCTTAGCCACTGGCGAAATGTCGCTCGTCGCCGCGGGCTGTGCCTTCTACGCAACGCTCGCAGTTTTCCCCGCAATGACAACGCTGATTTCGCTGTACGGGCTAGTGTTCGATGCACAATCCGTCGAAGCCCAGCTCCGCTACCTGCACCATTTCATTCCACCAACGGCGTACGAACTGCTGGCCAGTCGAATTCAGCACCTAGTCAGGGGCCGACCCGAATCGCTCGGCATCGGACTCGCAATTTCCCTGATTTTTACACTTTATTCGTCGGCGTCCGGCACCAAGTCGCTGATTTATGCGTTAAATTTAATTCATCGGCGTGAGGAGTCCCGCGGTATCATCCGATTCCAGTTGATGACGTTGGGAATGACCCTCCTCGCGATTTTGGGAGCGGCCCTAGCGATCGGAGTCCTCGTGGTGCTGCCGCTTTTCTTTACTCTGGTGGGCTTGAAAGCGGATGCTGCTGCCGTCACGGTAAGGCTCGGCTTTATCGTGCTGGCAATGTTCATGGCGTTGGCGCTTGGACTTTTGTATCGTTTTGGCCCGTCGTTCCCGAACGCCACCGGACACCGTGTAATTCCTGGCGCTGTAGCGGCGGTGTTGGTATGGGTTTTGGTCTCCTACGGATTCGCACTCTATGTAGGAAAGTTCGCAGCTTATAGTCAGACTTATGGTCCGCTAGCAACGATTGTCGGTCTGATGATGTGGTTTTACCTCACAGCCTATGCTGTTGTGTTCGGCGCTCTCCTGAACGCCGCACTGGAACGTGAACGCCTTCCCTCTATGCACCGGATCTCACGAAAGCCCGACCCTGATTCCAACAGTCGTGCTTGATTAGGCATGGCCAATGCCGCAATCTTGACCATGGGCATTTGCTCTATTTGGGCAACCGCAGAGGGCTTCCTAGGCGAGCCACGGGTCTAGATGGGGCGCTTCGTGCGAAGCAGATAAGGAATCGAGGTTGATCATGAATTCCAGCACCCCTCTAGGGCCTGAAGTCAAAGGCTTCTTCGACGAAGATACCAATACCGTAAGTTACGTGATCAAGGACCCAACGTCGCCAGCATGTGCGATCGTCGATTCCGTTCTTGGATTCGACCCGGTGGCCGGCCGAACGTCCACAACGACTGCCGATCAGATCATTCATTACGTACAAGACCGTCATCTGACGGTCGAATGGATTATCGAAACGCATGTCCACGCCGATCACCTCTCGGTGGCCCCATATATCCAAGCGACGTTTGGCGGCCAATTAGGCATTGGCGCAAAAATAACGCTCGTTCAGGACATGTTTGGAAAGATCTTTAATGCTGGAACTGAATTCGCACGCGACGGTAGCCAGTTTGATCGACTATTTGAAGATGGAGACTGCTTCGAAATCGGCGCGCTACACGGGCGCGTCATGCACACGCCAGGTCACACGCCCGCATGCATGACCTGGATAATTGGGGACGCAGCTTTTATCGGTGATACGCTGTTCATGCCGGATTACGGTACAGCACGATGCGATTTCCCTGGTGGTGATGCGCGAGCTCTGTTTCGATCAATCAGAAGGATCTTTGCTCTACCGGCCGAGACACGCCTATTCGTCTGTCACGATTATCTGCCTGTCAGCCGCACCAGGTATGCGTGGGAAACGACTGTACAGGACGAGCGCATCAACAATGTTCATGCGCATGAAGGGATCGATGAAGACACGTTTGTCCGCATACGTCAGCAACGGGATGCCGAGCTTTCGATGCCGCGGCTCATTTTGCCGTCGATCCAAGTAAACATGCGTGCAGGACACCTTCCAAATGCGGAAAGCAACGGTCTTCGATATTTGAAGATTCCGATAAACGTTCTCTAATGCTGAAATCCGTACGTAACAAAGGAGGCAAAAATGTCAGAAACTCAAACCGTGACGTTACGACAGCTTCATAATTATCAATTCCAGACTGAATTTTCACCCGGGTTGCCCAAGCTCGTTTCGGACGAACCGGAGCCGTTAGGCGCCGGCAGTGGACCAAATCCGGTCAGCTTGTTACTAGCTGCCGTAGGCGCTTGTATGTCGTCGAGCTTTCATTTTGCGATGACAAAATTCCGCGAATCTCCGGGCACAATCATAACGACAGCCACCGCAGCGATTGGCCGAGATGAAAATAAGCGTCTGCGTGTACAAAATATTGATATAATGATCAAATTTGAAAGTGCCGCGTCGGCGATCAGTCATCTTGACCGAATTCTCGGGCAATTTGAGGAGTTCTGCACCGTCGGCGCCTCAGTGGCCCGTGGAATTCCCATAAAGGTATCAGTTACGGACGGGGGTGGTGCACTCCTCAAAACATGAACCATGCATGACAGACAGCATTGAGAGGCGCCTCATTGCAGCTGGGGGCTCGACGCGCAAGGGCCTCGTCACGGCCATCGTGCTTGGCTTTGGCGGTGGCATGGCCACAATCGTGCAAGCAGTTCTGCTGGCACGGATTGTCACCGCTGTGGTTTTATACCATACGTCGTGGACTTCGCTGTCGCAGGACCTGATTGGGTTAGTTGGCCTTTTTTTTCTTCGCAGTGTTCTAACGTATGGCGCTGAAGTAGCAGCTTATCATGCTGCGGCAGCTGCAAAGGTTTCACTCCGGAAATCACTTCTCCAGCATGTGTTCCGCTTGGGGCCTGCCTATTTAGCAAACGAGCGAAGTGGGGAACTGGCAGCAAGTTTACTTGATGGCATTGAGACCTTGGAGCCATTTTTAGCGCGTTACCTGCCGCAAATGGCCTTGGTAGTTATGCTACCAATGGCAATCTTAGCGGTCGTTTTCCGGTTGGATCTGATAAGTGGTCTTGTTCTTCTCGTCAGCGGACCGATCATTCCATTGTTCATGGTCCTTGTCGGTCATCAGGCAGAAGCCATCAATCGGCGGCAATGGCGAAAATTGCTTTCAATGAGTGCGCATTTTCTCGATGCGGTGCAAGGAATCACTACACTGAAGTTGTTTGGTCGCGTGCGCGACGAAATAGAGCTGATCACACGGATTTCTGATGACTACCGTCGCACGACAATGGCTAGCCTGCGTGTCGCGTTTCTAACGTCGGCGGTTTTGGAGTTCTTTGCCTCGCTATCGATCGCGCTGGCCGCCGTCCTGTTTGGTGCCCGCCTGATCCACGGTGATATCGGCTTTTTCTCAGCTTTCCTTGTCTTGCTTCTGGTGCCAGAATTTTTTCTACCTTTGCGAGCTCTCGCCACTCATTATCATGCGAGAATGAGCGCCCTGGCTGCCGCTCAACGGGTTTTTGAAGTGTTGGACGCTGAGTGTCCGATGCGCTGGGGCACAGCGCTGCCACCGCCTGGTCCGCTATCCATTGTTTGTGATTCGATATCAATTGAATACAGGAAAGGCGCTTACGCGGTGCACGATGTTAATGTGGAGTTCCCCTCAGGATCAGTGACTGCAATCGTTGGTCCTACGGGAGCCGGAAAATCGAGTCTGGTGGCCGCGATATTGGGATTCATGGCGCCCAGCGCCGGCCGCCTGTTGATCGGAAACATATTGCCTTTGACATCTGTCGATCGCGATGCGTGGTGGCGCTTGATCGCTTACGTGCCACAATCACCACGGCTTTTTGCGGGAACACTCGCAGAAAATCTTCGACTTGCGCGGCGCGATGCGGATGCAACGGCGATTCGGAATGCCCTCGCGAGAGCAAGGCTATTGGATGATGTCGATGCCATGCCATTAGGCATCGAGACGATGATCGGTACAGGTGGGAGCGGCTTGTCGGCAGGGCAGGTCCAGCGCCTTGCTCTCGCGAGGGCATTTCTGAAGGATGCACCGATTCTTGTCCTTGATGAAGCGACCGCCCATCTTGATCTCGAAACCGAGGCTGAAATCGTCGAGACGATTGCCGAGTTGGTGCGTGGACGAACGTCGATCATGATTGCCCACAGATTAGCCACTGTGTACCGGGCAGACCGGATTCTCGTTCTGGATTGCGGGAGAATCGTCGAATCAGGCAACCACAGTGCCTTGATGGCCCGTGGGGGAGCTTACGCCAGATTGTTGAATATCAAGAGCCGGGCAACAGCATGCGCGACTTAATGCGGCTGTTGCGACTCTACGCACCGTACCGCCGGTGGATTTTCGGTGCCATCGGTCTCGGCTTAGTGACGGTTCTGGCTAATTTCGGGCTACTCGCTTTATCCGGCTGGTTTCTTGCGAGCGCCGGGTTAGTTGGATTAGCCGGGTATGCTGCACAGAATGCGTTTAATTTCTATGCGCCGGCTGCAGGCGTTCGATTCTTTGCGACGGTGCGGGTCTTAGCTCGTTACGGGGGACGTTTGGCTGATCACGAGGCCACACTCCGGCTACTGGCCAAGCTGCGCGTCGCCGTGTATGCGCGTCTGGAGCCACTTGCACCAGCTGCGCTCTCAGAAGATCGGAGTGGGGAATTGCTAAACAGGCTGGTTGCGGATGTCGACCGGCTCGGCGACTTTTTTTTGCGAGCGGTTTCCCCTTTTGCTGTGGCGGGGCTCGGGTCAGTTGTCATGATATTGGTGTTCGCGACCTTTTCTCCGGTCGCGGCTGCGGCGCTCATGCTTGGACTGGGCTTGGCAGGCGTTGCTGTGCCACTAACAACTCTTTTGCTCGGTCAAAGGCGTAGCCGCAGAGTAACGAATATCCAAGAATCGATGCGTAGCGATCTGGTCGATTCCGTCCAAGGAATGACAGAGTTGTTGATTTACGACGCTTTTCAAGCAATGATTGATCAAGTTCATGGACAGAGCCAAGATCTAACGACTGTTCAAAGTGGCCTGGCACGCGTTGCTGGCCTTGGCGCGGCTCTCAATGTGCTGGCCAGCGGTATGACGATGACGTCGATTCTGGTGATCGGAGCTGCCTTGGTCATGGCTCATCGTCTCTCCGGACCGGACTCAGCGTTGCTTGCGTTAGGTGCGATGGCGGCTTTCGAAGCGGTTTCACCTCTCCCGGCAGCATTCCAAAATTTAGGCGGCATACGGGAATCAGCGCGGCGAGTATTCGAGCTTACCGATCGAGCTGCGCTCGTAAGAGAGCCGGAGGTCAGCCCGAAAAAGCCAACACATTTGGACTTACGGCTGTCAGATGTGCGTCTGCGCTATCCCGGCCACGCCGGTTGGGCACTTGATGGTCTTAACCTCGCTATGGAGCCGGGAGAACACATCAGCATTCTAGGCCGAAGCGGGGCTGGAAAAACTTCCCTAGTCTACTTATTGCTCCGCTTCGCCGATTACCAACAAGGGTCAGCAATGATCGGTGGAATCGAACTTCGTGATATCAGGGGAGATGATCTGCGTTCGCTATTCACTGTAGTATCCGAGCGGACCCAAATCTTTGCTGGCTCAATCCGCAGCAACCTACTTATTGCAAAGCCCGACGCCAACGAAGCGGAACTTTGGCAAGCGCTCCAGATGGCACAACTGAGCGTCTTCGTGCGCCAACAGCCGGATGGCCTGGACACACTGCTTGGCGAAGCAGGCGCAAAAATTTCCGGTGGAGAGGCTCGCCGAATTTCGCTGGCACGCGCTGCACTGCGACAAACACCATTTCTCATTCTGGATGAACCGACGGAGGGTTTGGATCCGGTGACAGCGTCGAATTTTGGTACTGCGTTGGCAGGTCTTGCAAGCAGCCGAACGGTGATTACCATCACTCACAGGCTAGATAATATCGATGATGCCGACCGGGTTGCTGTCCTACAGGCCGGGCGGATTATAGAGGACGGTCGATTTGGCGTCTTGCGCGCAGCAGGTGGTGCCGTAAGCCACTTAGCAAAATTGCAGGAGACGCTCGTACATGTCTGATTTAGGTGATTTTCATCTGCACGATGATGCGTTTCTATATTTCGAACTTTTTCATTGACTCAAATCAATGAGTTCTAGAAAAAATCTGATAGGGCCTCCATCAATGTTCCTAAAAACGCGTGCGTGGCACGGTTCGCATCAAGTCCAAGCTCTGACCTTCTAGGATTACGCCGATGATTAATCCGACTGTGGTCGATCTGTCTCGACTGCAATTCGCTCTCACCGCACTGTATCATTTTTTATTTGTGCCGCTGACGCTGGGTATGACGTTTATTCTTGCCTCCATGGAGACAGTCTACGTCATTACCGGCAAGCAGATTTACAAGGACATGACGCAGTTCTGGGGCAAGCTATTCGGTATCAATTTTGCCATCGGCGTCGCCACTGGCTTAACGATGGAATTTGAGTTCGGCACAAACTGGTCCATGTATTCTCATTTTGTGGGCGACGTTTTTGGAACGCCGCTAGCTATCGAAGGCCTGATGGCGTTTTTCATGGAGTCCACCTTCGTTGGCCTGATGTTCTTCGGATGGGACCGATTGAGCAGAGGGGCGCATCTGGCGGTGACATTCCTCGTTGCCTTGGGGTCCAATCTCTCCGCGCTATGGATTCTGATCGCCAACGGTTTCATGCAAGATCCGGTCGGCGCATCGTTTGATCCGAAGACCATGCGCATGCAATTCAGAAGCTTCGGCGCATTGGTGTTCAGCCCAGACGCACAAGCAAAGTTCGTGCATACGACGCTGGCAGGCTTCGTGACCGGAGCAATGTTCGTCATGGGAGTCAGCGCCTACTACCTCCTGCGCAAGCAGCATCGCGAATTTGCGGCTCGATCGTTCCGGATGGCTGCGCTCTTCGGTATCATTTCCTCGCTCGCGGTCGTGACACTCGGCGACGCCCTCGGTCGGCTCGATTTCCTGGTTCAGCCAACAAAGCTAGCTGCAATGGAAGGTATTTGGCACACCAGCAAGCCACCTTACGCGCCATGGAAAATTTTCGCGATCCCGGACGACAAGACTCAGAAAGATCTGTTTAATGTCAGCATACCATATGTCCTAACCCCGCTGGTTGCCCACGATTTCACGTCTCCGATTCCCGGTGTTGATGCGCTAGAACACTCAGCTAGGGCCAAGGTGATCAAAGGAATTAAGGCCGTCGTTGCACTCAAAGCTTATGGAACAACCCGCAATCCTGCAGCCCTCGCGGCATTCCGTGCTAACGAGAGCGACATGGGATATGGGTTCCTCGCTCAGCGCTACGCCCCAGATCAGGACTTGAGTAAAATCACGGTGCAGAATCTCCCGAGCATCGTGCAAAAGGCAGCCCGCGACACCATCCCAAACGTTTTTGTCGAGTTCTGGTCATTCCGCCTGATGGTGCTGCTTGGTTTTGTCTTTGTCGTCGTATTTGCTTTTTGTGCCTATTATAGTTTGCGCAATGAACTGGAAAAGCATCCATTGCTGCTAAAGGCGGCAACGTGGGCTATCCCGCTCCCCGTGCTTGCTTGTGAATTCGGTTGGATCACTGCCGAAAACGGTCGCCAACCTTGGACGGTTTTTGGGTGGTTGCCAACTTTCCAATCCGCATCATCCCATGACGTTGGCTACATGGTGTTCTCGCTGGTCGGTTTTGCTTTTCTATACAGCCTGTTCATCGCCGCTGAACTTTATCTAATGTTTAAGTTCGCACGGCTCGGACCGGTGCAGCACCTAACCCAAACCCCACATGCACCTGCATTCGTGCAACCTGCTTTAGGTCAGCCCGGATTTACAGACAAATCCTGGGCCGACAACTCCTGGCAATAAGGAAATCGGCCAATGGAACTATACGTCGCGCTAAAGGTTACTTGGGCGCTGCTCCTTGGCATCCTGCTCACAGGACTCGCGATAATGGTCGGAATGGACATGGGGGTTGGGACACTGCTCCGTTTTGTGGGGCGCAGTGATGGTGAACGGCGGACTGCTCTGGCGATTATCGGCCCTCATTGGGATGGCAACCAAGTCTGGTTTATCTTGGGTGGAGGGGCAATTTTTGCGGCGTTCCCCACGCTTTATGCAACCTCGTTCTCGACCTTTTACATCGTTATGATTTTGCTACTGTTCAGTATGATCATGCGGCCAGTCGCATTTGAATATCGGTCCAAAGTGGATGCTAGCCGATGGCGCGAGGCTTGGGATTGGGCCTTCCTGATCTCGGGCGCACTCCCAATGATCATCTATGGAGCTGCCTTCGGTAATGTTCTCCAAGGGGTTGGATTTCATTTTGGGTGGGACGGCCAATATTACCAAAACGAAAGCTTCATTTGGTATCTTGCCAACCCCTTTGCGCTGATGTGTGGAATTTTATCGCTGTCACTCGCAGTTTACCAGGGAGGCGCAATGCTGATGATCCGCGGCGAAGGCGTCATCGCAGAGCGGGCACGCCGGTATGCAATCTGCGGAGGCGCAGTTGCAGCGCTCCTGTTTGTTGCCGGAGGTATATGGGTCCAATTTATCAAGGGTTTCATGTTTGCCCAACCGGTTGATCCAGGGATGGCGGCGACGCCACTCAACGGTCCATTGGTATTGATGCGCACTGGAGCATGGATGAACAATTTTCATATTCATCCTTTGCTGTGGCTACTACCAGCTCTAGGCTTGGCGGGAATGATCATGGGCTCATTTTCACTGATCGCTCGCAAACCTGTCCTCGGGTGGTGGCTTGGCGCCGTCGCTTGGATCGGAACGATCTTTACCGCAGGGGGGGCAATGTTCCCTTTTTTGATGCCATCGTCCACAACGCCATCTGAAAGTCTAACGGTTTGGAATGCATCTGGCAGCGAGTATAATCTCGGCTGGATGCTGGTCTTTGCCGTGGCGTTTGTTCCTGCAATTTTGTCTTACACCACATGGGCATTTAGGGTTATGCGCGGTAAGGTGCGCACGGAAACAGTGATAGCTGACGAGCATTCTTACTGACGATTAGAGGTAAGACCATGACCAACATCATTAGAATTTTGGCTCTCGCCGCGGTGCTTGCATTGGCGTTGATGTTAGCCGTGGTCGCGGGCGACTTCGGCCCTTGGTATTTTGCATGGCTCGTCGGGACCACGATGATCGTCCTCATCTCGGTAGCTGGAGCTGTTCTGTTCGAAACACAGCATGCAGCTGGAGACACGCCCTACGAGCATTCTGCTCCTACGGAGACGTAAATATGTTTGGTGGCCTCGAAGGACTCATTATCCTTATCCCGTTTGTTTACCTCGGCATGTATATTGCCGCGTACTTCTATACTAGGCGGAAGTTTCCCTAAGGCTTGCCACTCATCGAAGGGCCTATGGGCAGTATTATCCTTTTAGTTCAGCCAGCCCCACCAGACCGGCTGGTGACGCTCCCCTAGACCTCCGAGCCACAAGTGGCGACCCGGCGAAGTAGAGGGTTGGCCATCGTTACCACGCAGGGGATTGCGCTAGTCCTCGGGGGAGGTGGCTGCTAACGGACCTAAAGATACGCCAGGATGAAAATAGGTATATATGTTACAGGCAGTAGCTCGACTAATTCCCGAAACTGCTTCAAGATCGCGTAACCCAGCCCCCTCAATGGCGCGTACGGACCCAAAATGGTGCAATAATGCTCTCTTGCGTCTTGAACCAACACCGACAATCGCATCCAGCTCGCTGACCGAGATTTTACGATTGCGGCCCATCCGATGCGTCGTAATCGCGAAACGGTGCGCTTCATCCCGTAACCGTTGGAGAAAGTACAGAACCGGATCGCGCTCGGGAAGCTGAAAGGGCGGATTCCCCTCGGTAAAAAAACGCTCTCTGCCCGCATTCCGTTCAGGACCCTTTGCAACCGCGACGACAGGCACATCAGAAATTTGGAGCCCGTTCAAGACCACAAGTGCGGCACTCAACTGACCAGCCCCCCCATCGATCAAGACGAGATCTGGCCACCGATTTTCATGACGAGCTGAGCCGTCGGCCGCAGCCCGAGCGAAGCGACGAGTGAGCACCTCGCGCAACATCGCAAGGTCATCACCAGGCGTAACTGATGAGTGAATCGCGAATTTGCGATACGCAGACCGAATAAAGCCTTCCGGGCCAGCAACGATCATGACACCGTAAGGTGAACTACCCATCATGTGGGAGTTGTCGTAAACCTCGATGCGGCGCGGAGCTTTCTCGAGGCCAAACAACTCCCCGGTTGCAGCCAGTAATTTTTCCTGCCCGGCCGACTCTGCAAGTTTCCGTTCTAAGGCCTCGCGCGC
Organism: Acidiphilium sp.; assembly: GCA_027449105.1. Lineage (GTDB taxonomy): Bacteria > Pseudomonadota > Alphaproteobacteria > Acetobacterales > Acetobacteraceae > Acidiphilium. The sequence goes on from DAIDMG010000061.1 coordinate 11,510, forward strand.
GTTTGCCTCAGCATGATGTACAACATCTCTCTTCTCACCTCGCTTTGGAACCGTAATTTCCACCTTGTGACCATTTTTCATTTTCAGAGCCTCGGCAATCAACACATGATCGGCCAGCGCCCGATTCAAAAGCAGAAGCTTCGGTGGGTCTTTGTCGTCATAAAACTGACCAATAAAAGCCGAGAGAACAAACTCTGCAGTCTCATCTTTGTCGTGTTCCGGGAAAAAACTGCGATTCCCGTTATTGTGTCCTCCACGAATGAAAAAGACCTGTATGCATGACCGGCCAGCGGCCTGAGAAATCGCGATAACATCAGCGTTGGTGATACTTTCCGGGTTGACAACATCCTGACCCTGTATCTGGGTGAGGCCACGAATGCGGTCACGTAGGCTGGCAGCTCGCTCAAATTCCAACGTCTTTGCTGCATGCTCCATTTGAGCAGCCAAATCACGCTGCACGTGGGCTACCTGCCCAGACAGAAACTTACGTGCCTCAGAAACCAATTCTGCATAATCTGCTCTAGAAATGCGACCAACGCACGGTGCCGAACAACGTCTAATTTGATAGAGTAGACAAGGTCGCGTCCGGTTGGAAAAAACCGAGTCTGCACAAGTACGCAACAAAAATACACGTTGTAGACCTTGGATGGTCTGGTTCACAGACCATGCCGACGCAAATGGCCCCCAATAGCTCGCGTTTCCGGTTTGGGCGCCCCGGTGCTTCCCAAGTCTTGGATAGGGATGGTCTTCACTGAGCATCAGCCAAGGATATGATTTATCATCGCGAAGCAAGATATTGAAGCGTGGGTTGAGACGCTTGATCAGATTAGCCTCGAGGAGAAGTGCCTCCGCTTCGGTCTGCGTTGTAATGATCTCAACGTTGGCGGTTTCGCCAACCATGCGCCGCAACCGTTCCGATAGGCGCCCTAGTTGTGTATAGGCTGCGACCCGATGCCTGAGACTTTTTGCCTTCCCAACGTAGAGCACGCGACCGCCATCGTCGAACATCCGGTAGACGCCAGGCGCCGACGGAAGCGTCCGCAATAAGCTGTCTATGCAACCAACCCCTCGCCCCACCGGCTTTTTCATCTGGCTTGTGTCTCTTTCGGCCATCTCAGTTCGGCACTCTCAGGAAATTCACGCGGCCAAAAGGATTGGTGTTGCGCCTGACTTCACATACGCCTTTCTGCGCTTAGGTGACTTCACCACGCTCAAGCAGCCCGCCATATCAAAAGAGCACTTAGTCAAAAGCAGGTAGTAAGATCGACTGCTGGCTCATAGCTCCAAACTACATTCTTTGAGCGCACGCGCCAACTGGATAAATCGGTCTCGGCCTATTCAAAATCAACCATGCCATTTTACGCCTATCTGTGGATAAGTCTGTGAACAATTCTATTAAAATCGAGCATATAAATTTACGGTAAATCAAATCCATGATTTGCATGGCGCGCCGGATTAGCACCAAGACATTGATAATCATATTTTTTTACAAAAAAACGAATAAAACCCGCCCAAACTCACTTTAAGAGTTAACATTTCCGTGATGTTATCTCGCAAAGTGGACAACTTTTTTCATAATCGTTGAGTTTCCAAGATGTTGGCGTGCGAGGGCGGGCTAGTCGTTACGTTCTCTGATAACAGCTCAGCACCAAAACAAAGAGGTTTCCTGCCTTATCTGGCGCTATTAAACATCTTGTTGTTAGCATATTTTATGATTGGGTGCGAGGATCTCCGATTGAAATTATTTAGAACCCTTTATCAGTTTTGTTGTAATATGTCTGAACCTCACTTATCCTGTCCGGAATGGAGAGATGGGTAGAGATCGGTGAAGCGGCGAAAGTGCTTGGTGTCTCGATCACCACTCTGCGCCGATGGGAGGCCGAGGGGCGGTTGATTCCCAACCGCACACCCGGCGGCCATCGACGCTACGATCTCGCCAAACTCCGCCCGGAGACGTTTCGCGCGGAAGCCGGCGCCATCCGACGCACATTGGCTTATGCGCGTGTTTCCAGCCGCGACCAGAAGGATGATCTGGAACGACAGAAGCAGGTTCTTG
>DAIDMG010000062.1 GCA_027449105.1 Acidiphilium sp.
GCGCCTTCCAACCAGAAGAATGCAAAAACTATCTCAGAAACTCAGGATATGCATCAATCTGAGAATATCAGACTCTAGGTTCCGCCAATGCGCTATTGGCGTGAAAATTAACGCATCAAAGGTCGCGGAGGAGAGGTGCCCATTCCCATACCCAAAGACGTACCCGTCTCCCAACACGCTGGGACGCGTCCAGGCCCGCGCCGATCGAGCAACATTGCCCCACATGGTCACTCCTTGTCCCAAATGTGATAGAGCGCGCTGATGGAGCCTGTAATTACCCCCGCGCAAATGACGCAAATCGATTTGCTGGCACCAGACTTTGGTGCCGCCACCGAAACGCTGATGCAGAATGCAGGATATGCAGTTGCGGCCGCTATTCGGCTTCGATTTCCGCCCTGCCGAGTCCTCGTGCTTGCGGGACCCGGGAATAATGGCGGAGATGGCTACGTTTCGGCACGTGTACTGAAAAATTGGGGGTGGCCCATAGCGGTTGCGGCAATTGCACCGCCTCGCCCGGGCTCGGATGCCGCGGTGGCCGCCTCCCGCTGGCATGGTCCGCTAGTAAAACCGGAGCGGGAACGAGTCTGCCGGGCCGACCTCGTGATCGACGCCGTGTATGGTGCAGGCCTATCGCGCGATATCTCCCCTGAACTCGCAGAGCTTCTTAGCGAAGCTCCGTGCCTGGTTGCGGTGGACATCCCGAGCGGCATTGACGGAACGACTGGAGGTGTTCGTGGCTTTGCCGCGCAGGCCGATTTGACGGTAACTTTTGAGGCGCTCAAACCCGGCCACCTTCTCTATCCGGGTCGAGGGTATTGTGGCGAAATAGTCTGCGCAGACATCGGAATTCCGTCAGCCGCAATATCAAAAATTGCTATAAAGACGTGGCGTAACACTCCAACCCTCTGGCATCTGCCGCTGAGACAATCCACGGATCACAAATATAAGCGTGGAGCTTTGACAATTTGTATCGGCGCGATGGCCGGAGCCGCGCTGCTCGCCGCCGAAGCGGCGCGTCGCGTTGGTGCTGGGCTGGTGGCTGTCGCTGGCCCACCCCCAGCCATCGGTGCGCCAGCCGGCGTCCTATTTTTCTCGCAAGGCATACGTGAGCTGCTCGAGGACAATCGTCGGCAGACATGGCTTTGTGGCCCCGGGCTTGGCATCGATCGGGCGGCCGTGGAACTCGCGCAGCTTCTAGCTGCCAAGCGCACCGTGATAGCGGACGCAGATGCGCTTACCGCCTGTGCGGACGCACCGGAGCGCCTCCGAGGTGTTGCAGTCATTACGCCGCATATCGGAGAATTTGCACGAATTTTCCCGGCATTGACGGGTGACAAGCTCGCCGCTGCCCGCGCGGCAGCGGCGGCGATCGGCAGCGTAGTGGTCCTGAAAGGAGCTGACACCATTATTGCCGCACCGGATGGGCGTGCTGCCATCAATGATAATGCTCCCTCTACGCTCGCGACAGCGGGAACTGGCGATATCCTTGCTGGCATCATTGCCGGACTAATTGCCCAGAATATGACACCATTTGACGCTGCCTGCGCCGGTGTCTGGCTCCACGGTGCCACCGCGACAATAGGACCACAGAATCTGATTGCTGAAGATCTCGCGCCTCTGTTGCAGCGTGTCGTGGCGGATCCCGCGAGGTTCGATCTAAAAATTTCTCGTCGATGATTTGATGTCGCAGAAGTAGCTTTTCCGCTTGGCTAGAACCCAGAAAGCTACTCGGTTCGGGGACCTGCAGAGCGTTGCCAATCGGTCGTCTTGCTGTCGAAGCCGCCAACGGCCTTGGACAGGTACACCGTTTCAACGACCGAAGGGTGCTCACCACCCGACTCGGCGCAATCCGTTCCACCGCCAAGCCGTGATCGGCCAATCTCCGCCCTGGTGGAATAGCCTCTTGGGGCTTGGCTGCCAAAAACAAACTATGACCAGATCTGGTGGGTGGCTGAGGTAACACGATAGTAATGCCTGAGCTCGTCGGCAACGCAGGATATGGTTCATAAGCCGAATGGATCAGAACAATTAATAAAGATTTTCGAATCTTTGTTGACCGACCAAAAACCCTCCGGCAATCAAGTTTTGGTCATGATGCTGACATACTGGTCTGTGCAAGAGAAACCCACTGCAGGGCTACGGGAGAGCTTGACACCTAAGGCCGGCATCCGACCAACGAAGCGGGCGTTTAGACCGCTGCTGCAATTTTTTGGACTGTCATGGCGGGAATTTCGATTCAAAGCGATCGGCGCCGAAGCTTAACTGTCTGGCTCAAGCGGCACGACCTCGTCGTGACAGCTTGGTGGACACATCTGCGCGCCCTGGTTCGCGCCGATGAATTGTGGCTTGCATTTCTTGCAGGCATCATCGGAATACTCTCAGGACTTTGCGTCTACATCATGGACTTCCTGAGCCATCATTTTCATTTTTGGTTTTTTGACCTGCCTCGGTTGGGAGAGGGATTATCACAACAAAGTACAATAGACCCAATTCGCGCGATTGCAGTGCCGATCCTCGGTGGTGCCGCGCTAGGTTCGGTCGCTTGGCTGCTGGCTAAGCTTCGCCCGGGGAATTTTGTGGACCCGATCGAGGCAAACGCGTTGTACGGCGGAAAGATGTCGCTACGTGATTCGATTATCGTCGCGATGCAGACGGCGTTTTCCAATGGCGTGGGTGGTTCAGTAGGTCAGGAGGCAGGTTACGCACAGTTCGGTGGTGGTGTCGCATCATTTGTTGGTCAGATACTTCGCCTTCGGCGTAACGATCTTCGGGTTCTAGTCGGTTGTGGCGCCGGCGCGGCAATCGGGGGTGCCTTCAACGCGCCACTTTGTGGCGCGTTCTACGGTATCGAACTGGTAATCGGGACATATTCCTTATCGAGCCTGACCATGGTGGTCATCGCGTCGTTAGCAGGAACCTTGGTAGTAGAGCGGCTAACAGGAGGTGGCGTACCACCGCTTGACGTGGTGTTGCCGACCAGGGTCCCAGGCTACGCCTATTTGCTGGCGGTTGTGCTCGGCATCATTGCAGGTTTTGGAGGCATTGCAATCATGCGCGGCGTCACCGCGTTGGAGACAATGTTCCGGCGGACTGGGGTGCCGATTTGGCTCCGGCCCATGCTCGGCGGTGCCGTGGTTGGTTTGCTCGGAAGCATATCTCCTAAAGTCCTTGCTTCAGGCAATTCTGCAATGCACACCGAATTGGCCGTCGTTTATCCTTTCGCGATGGTCATGTCACTGTTGCTAATGAAGGCAATTGCGTCTTCGTTTTCGATTGCGACCGGATTCCGCGGCGGCCTGTTCTTTGCCTCATTATTCATGGGTTCCCTCCTTGGCCGCGGCTTTGGCGACTTGGCAGTGCTGCTCCCCATACAGCACGGCGTCCCAATTGGCTTTTATGCTGTGGTTGGTATGGCCGCTCTCGCCACCGCGATTGTAAGCGGAACCATGACGATGACGTTTCTTACCTTGGAGAGCACCAACAATTTTAGCATAACAATTGCGGTCCTCATGGCGGCGATCGCAGCCTCTCTTACCGTGCGCCGGTTTTTTGGGTATTCGTTTGCTACGTGGCGATTCCACCTCCGCGGCGAAAGCATCCGAAGCGCTGTCGATGTCGGCTGGATCCACAACCTCACAGTCGGACGCATGCTGCGCAAGGTAAACTACACTGCCGGCGAGGATATGAAAATCGCTGATTTCCGACGCGAATATCCTCTGGGACGCACACAATATGTCGTGGCTGTCGATGCGGACGAACGTTATGTCGGCCTCGCCTATCCCGCGGAGCTGCACGCGCCGACCGCATCCCCAGACCAACACGTACATGATTTCCTCCGCCATGGTGATGATTTTCTTGTTCCAGAGATGACAGTGAAAGAAGCGATTCTTGCCTTTGAACGCGCTGAATCCGATGTGCTCGCGGTGCTTGACCGACGAGATTCCCGGCGTGTACTGGGCGTGCTAACCGAGCAATATGCATTGCGCCGTTATACCGAGGAACTTGACCAGCGCAGGCGTGAACTGTCTGGTGAATAACCATCTCGCCGACCGCGCCTGACGGCAGCGTAGCGACGGTCCATTTTTCAGCTCTTGGTCCTGACGACGCAGGGCCGCCGCCTGTGTCGCCCTCGCCAGCCTAAAAACGTCGAACAGTACCTCGCAGGTAATCTCCTGATGTTATAGTCTCTCAAATTAAGAATGGGACTTTATCAGGTCTTCCATTGCCGCTCGTGAGAGGCTTCTCCAGCGTTTGAGGATATCGAACGCCTTCTTGATGAGATTACAGTCTGGCAATTACCTGGGCAGCGGCAATGGTGGTATCCGCGATCTTTGAGAAGCGCGGTGATTTTCGACTTGTTGTGAAATGGCGCGTTATCCATGACGATACAGCTTTGCAGCCTGAATGGGGATAACAGCCTCTCTTTCAACCATGCGGTCACGGCCAGATGCGCATCGCGCCTCGAACCGCATGGGCGCGGTCCAATCATGTTCACGTTGGACTCTAATGAGGTTAGTTCGCTTATGGGCATTGCTGTTAACTTTGCAAAAAACCCCTCCTCCCTCGGAGCGGCCAGCCAGGGGGCCTATACCCATCGGCCTCGACGCCACTCTCATCGAACTAAACGACGTTCTCCCAGCCGTCCTCGGAAATCCAGGCGCACAAACGGCGCAAGGTAGTTGGTCGTTTTTTTGTTGATCAACAATGTCTTCAACGCAACCAAAATCGCATTGATTATCAACCCAAAATGCGTGGCTCGATCACGCAGCAGGGTATCCCGAAAATCGCGGACATGCGCCGCAAGCGCAGCTTTATCCAGCTTGCGTCGGCATGTCTTCGCAGGGCGCCAAAGCAAATCGGACATTCTAAGCTTAATATCTTAGCGTCAGCCGGAATAGAGCGACTATCCCCGAATCGAACATTTCGCTTACCGTAGATCACACGTCCATCTCGGATCCTGATCCCGGAAGCCTTGAATGGAACCCTTCGCCTGGATTTCTTTCGCCTATACCGGAGACAGGATCTATTGCCGGTGTTCCTGGAGTCCACGTATTTTTCACAGATTGCCTGGACCGTTTGACTGTGAAGACCAAGCTCCGAGCCGCAGCCTGAGGACAACTTGTCCAGGTCAAACCCATTCCGCCATTTTTTGTTATGCCCGATCGCGAGCCCCCGGGCATCGTTACACCAGTTCCATACAAAGTTTACAGATTGGGCTCGAGATCTCAACCATTGTGCATTGTTCCCATCCTTCACACGATACCTGTATGTACGGATCATGATGAATTCCAGCCTCGTTGAGTCAATGAGTTCAAGTAATTACACTGCGTAAGCCAGTTATTTATATATTGAAGTCAAACAACGGCCTTTTGAACCTGGGCTAATTTTCCACCTTATAGCCCCGGCCCGAACGCCGGGGTTTTACGGCGGGAGGGATAAATGACGACACGACCAATCGTGGTCAACGAGATTGATCTATCTTCGCCACCGGATGCGGTTCAAAAAGGCCGGCTTGCCATGCCAAGAGCGATCTCGCGCACCAAGATAATCCGCTCCGCACCATGCCACCTCACCAATACAGTTCGTCGCTGCCCCTCGTTACCGGTGTCCCCATAACCGCGCGCCCCTTCGTCCAACACACTCCGCTATGCGCGGAACGCCACCCAATCATGTCGCGCGGATGCATCAAGCCTCGAGCCATTGTCGCCGCTGATCGGCGCGATATAGTAAAGCATGAAAAGCAAACAGTATCGCCTCGCGACGCAACTTGTACACGCTGGCCAGGTTCGTTCCAATTACGACGAGAACGCGGAGGCCCTGTTTCTGACTTCCGGGTTTGTGTACGACAGCGCCGAGCAAGCGGAAGCAACATTCAAGGGCGAGATTGCGCACTATCAGTACTCACGCTTCGGCAACCCGACGGTTTCGATGCTGGAGACACGACTCGCCGCACTCGAAGGTGCTGAAGCTTGCCGTGCGACAGCGACCGGGATGGCCGCTGTGCATGCTGCTCTGATGTCTTGCTTGAAGACCGGCGATCGCGTAGTCGCCTCACGTGCTCTGTTTGGCTCCTGTCACTGGATTGTTTCGACGCTGCTCCCCCGCTACGGAATCAAAACTACATTCGTCAACGGCAGCGACATTGCCGCCTGGAAAGCTGCCCTGGCGCACCCGACAGCGCTTGCACTCATAGAAACTCCTTCAAATCCTATGCTCGATATTATTGATCTCCGGGCCGTGTCCGATCTGGCACATGCAGCAGGTGCTATTGTCGTCATTGACAACGTGTTCGCAACTCCGTTTCTCCAACGCCCGCTTGAGTTCGGTGCCGATGTTGTCGTGTATTCCGCAACAAAGCACATGGACGGTCAGGGCCGGGTTATGGGGGGCGCAGTTCTCGGCCGCAAAGACTGGATTGATTCAACTCTTCAGCCGTTCATTCGTAATACTGGACCATCCATATCACCATTCAACGCTTGGGTTATTCTAAAAGGCTTGGAAACCCTGGGGCTCCGCGTTACTCAGTCGTGTCGCTCCGCGGCAATAATCGCTGATCATCTGTCAACGTCACGACACATTTCCAGGGTCATCTACCCCTTTCGCTCTGATCACCCGCAGACCTTGCTGGCCCGGGCACAAATGAAAGACGGCGGAACACTCGTGACCCTTCAGCTTCGCGGTGACAAACGCATGGCTTTCAAATTCATGAACGCACTTGACCTAATCGTCATCTCCAACAACCTAGGCGACTCAAAATCGATGGCCACGCACCCTGCAACCACGACACATATGCGCATAGGCGAAGAGGAACGAGCTAAGCTGGGGATTACTGACGGTACGATTCGCCTTTCTGTCGGCCTGGAAGACGTCGCCGATCTCATTGAGGACCTTGACGGTGCGCTCGCAGCCCTAGGATGACATGCTTTTTATCACGACCATCGGCTTTGCGAAGCGGAGCATATCCTAGGATTCTAAAATCCACAGTCTCAACCTGGTCGGGGGCGGGCTGTTGCCGTATCAGGCACGATCCCTTCATCGTAAGGCCGGAACGAGCGGCGATAACCAAAACAGCCTTGAACGTGAAATCTACTCGCTAACTTTCGCGTCATTGAATTGCGGCGCAATAACCCTATTGCCAACATCGATGTCGTCCTTCGCGGTTATTCCTCCCTGCAGTTCTAACGTTGCCGCGACAGGGACTCCACTTGAAATAACGCGCAGGCTTTCCGGCACGGTGTCATCCGAAATATGACGAATGTGACCATTGGGGCCGATGAACACCATGTCCAGCGGTATAAGGGTGTTTTTCATCCACATTTCAGACACTTGGGGTAGTGGCCAAAGAAACAACATGCCCGCGTCAGCGGCAAGGTTTTTCCGAAACATCAGGCCCTTTTTCTGTTGTTGCGGTGTCATCGCAAGTTCTACCTTAAACTTGTAAGGCTTGCCATGCTGATTGATGATAACCAGCGTCTCGGTTGGCAACTGCGGTTGCGGCACATTGTTCGCCGCTCGCCCTACCCCAAAAGAAGCTGGCACCATCGAAATGGCGGCATAAAGATATGTTCGCTTTCTAGTCATTCACTTGCTCCAATCTATAACGCATACGGTAATTGCACAGCAACGAACACATCGCCTAGCCTCCACTAATCACTCGATCGTGTCCTGTTGCCAACACGTCAATATTTCTCAGGCCACATGGTGGCCCGAATTTACGAAAAATAAACTGAGCCGATGGCTCCATCGCAATGAGAATATTGCTTCCGCTGAGTAACGTCTAGATTGTCCACGCCGCACTCAGCGGCCGAAACGAAAGTTGGCCTTCGTAAGCCCACACCAATTCGGAAACCTCCATCTTGATTCCTGCGCGACGGTTGGTAGAGCGGTCAGCTCGCATCACGATGTTCCACATGCCACAGTTTCAAGGTATATGGTCCGCGTTCGCTGATGCACGCCAATCGACACAAATCGTCGTTTCTGTTCCATTCACCTTTGATCCCTCCGACATTGATTGCTCGTTGAAATGACACCGATGGGATTGCTCAACAGTCACGCTCTACGCGTCTTGTTATAGCCACCATCAATGCGACGCGATGCAGTCAGACTAGGCCAAACAATGTTGCAGCATTCCGAAGCCAAGAACGTCAGTGTAACACCTCACAACGTTTCCGAACCTCCAATTGTGCAGCTGGTCTGACCGAATACCGCGTTCCCCGCGGGCAAGGCTCAGGAGCGGTCATACCCTGGATCCATGCCACCCTGATCTTGTCCGCTCGCGCCTGGTCGCCCACATCTGTCCGCACCAACGAGGCAGGCAAGAGCGCGGATAAACATCATCACCACCAATGAGATACGGCCAGAGCGACGAACAAAAGCTTCATGGCGGCAACCCCGGTGAACTCGCGTGCTCGCTTTCGCGCGGTTGCTGCGCGAACATTTTACTCGGTCTACACAACGGGTGACCGTGAAGCTATAGGTGCCGTATGGCTGATCAACTTGTATTCTTTCCGACTCCAACGATCAATGATGCAGAGAACAAGGTCCTACCCCGTAGAACCTTTGCGATCATCTCGCATCCAGACGCAGGAAAAACAACTCTCACGGAAAAGTTGCTTTACTTTGGTGGTGCGATCCGGGAAGCGGGCATGGTCAGAGCCCGGCGTGAACGGCGCAGTACGCGCTCGGACTGGATGGCCATTGAACGGCAACGAGGTATCTCCGTTACTTCCTCGGTAATGACGTTTACTTACCGCGATACGGTATTCAACCTTCTTGATACCCCCGGCCACGAAGATTTCAGTGAGGACACGTATCGCACGCTCACGGCCGTCGATGCGGCCGTCATGGTCATAGACGCTGCTCGAGGAATTGAAACGCAGACCCTTAAACTCTTCGAGGTGTGCCGCCTCCGCGATATCCCGATCATTACGTTCATCAACAAAATTGACCGCGATGGCCTGGATCCGCTCGCGCTCCTTGATGAAATTGCGGATACCTTGGCCCTGGATGTGTGCCCCAGACTCTGGCCAATCGGCATGGGCCATTCCTTTCGCGGCTGCTGGGACGTAACTGCCGAGAAGGCGATCGGCGCATGGACCGTAGACGGTGAAACCGGCGTCGCTTCGATCCCGTTCATGCAGAAGGAAGAACTTGAGGAAACCGTGGCGCTCGTGCGCGCTGCCTATCCGCCTTTCGATGAGAGCTCGTTCCTAGCTGGTCACTTAACCCCTGTTCTGTTCGGAAGCGCTCTCAAAAATTTTGGAGTGGCGCAACTACTCGACCTACTTGTAGCAGAAGCTCCGCCGCCTCGCGCCCAACGGGCTGAACCGCGCCTCGTCTACGCCAGCGATACGCAGGTAACCGGCTTCGTGTTCAAGGTGCAAGCAAATATGGATCCGAACCACCGCGATCGTATTGCGTTTACCCGGATCTGTTCCGGCAAGTTCACACGCGGTATGAAGCTCTTCCATACCCGCAGTGGCAAGGCCATTACCATTGCCGCTCCGATATTCTTTTTTGCGCAGGACCGGGCGCTCGCTGAGGAAGCAAATCCTGGAGATATCATTGGCATCCCCAATCACGGTGTATTGCGCGTCGGCGACACGCTGACAGAGGGCGAGATGCTTCAATTTACTGGAATTCCCAACTTCGCTCCCGAAATCCTTCAACGTGTCGTTCTCGCTGATCCGATGCGTGTCAAACAGTTACGTAAGGCACTCGAAGATCTCGCTGAAGAAGGAGTCGCTCAGGTCATTCGCCCCATGATGGGATCTGACTGGATCGTTGGTGTTGTCGGCGCCCTACAACTCGATGTTCTCGCTGCGCGCATCGATGTCGAATACAAGATCCCCGTACGATTCGAGGCCGCACCCTATAGCACCGCGCGTTGGGTTTCCTGTACCAAGGCGCAGCATCTCGCCGAGTTCATCGAAAGCAACCGAAGCAATATCGGCCACGATCGCGACAATGCGCCGGTCTTTCTCGCCCGCGACAGCTGGGCTCTCCGCTTCGCATCAGAACGCTGGCCGGAAATCGTTTTTTCTACTACCCGAGAACGTTAACGGAGTCTGATCTTCAGAAGTTCAGGGACGTCGCCTGCATGACGTGTGGCAGCGCCTGTATGGCGTTCAATGTTGCATCAGGTATCGGTTCGTCAACCGAGATCAAGCAGACGGCATCGGCACCAGCGCTCGTACGACCGAGATGAAATGTAGCGATGTTGATCCCTTGCTCAGCAAGAATGGCACCGCAGCGCGCGATAAACCCAGGCTTGTCTTTGTTCGTCACGTATAGCATGTGGCGACCGAAATCGGCCTCAACCTTGATGCCTTTTACCTCAACAAGCCTTGGTTTCGAACCACCGAATAACGTACCAGATACCGTACGGGTTTGATCATCGGTCGTCACCGAAATGCGGATCAGGGTCTGATATTCGCTATCTCGATCATGAACGGTTTCTGCAACATCAATACCGTGATCTCGCGCAAAAACCGGCGCGTTAACCATGTTAACAGCTTCCGTTAATGGCGACAGAAGGCCAGCCAGCAAGGCAGCGCTCAATGGACGGTGGTTGAGCTGCGCGACAGCCCCTTCATACTCGAAGGCAACCCGGCGCAGCACTCCGTGGCGCGCCTCAGTAAGCTGACCAGCAAAGCTGCCGAGTAAACGACAGAGTTCAAAATACGGCTTAAGCTTTGGGGCATCCTCCAGTGACACGCTCGCCATATTGATTGCATTTGTAACCGCGCCGTTGATCAAGAAATCGCTGATCTGCTCCGCAACCTGGAGCGCGACATTTTCTTGCGCTTCAGCAGTGGCTGCACCAAGATGCGGCGTACAGACAACATTTTCGAGGCCGAACAGTTTGTTTTCAGTTGCAGGTTCAGTATCAAACACATCAAGTGCAGCGCCTGCGACATGTCCCGAACGAAGAGCATCATACAGTGCATCTTCATCAATCAATCCGCCGCGCGCGCAATTGACGATCCGTACACCAGGCTTTGTCCGGCCTAAAGCATCGCGGGATAGAATGTTGCGTGTCTGTTCGGTCAGCGGCGTATGCAGCGTAATGAAATCCGAGCGTTCGAGAAGCTGTTCAAGGGTGACTTTTTCGACGCCGAGAGCCGTGGCCCGCGTTGCGGTGAGGTAAGGATCAAATGCAATAACGCGCATTTTTAGCCCTAATGCCCTGTCTGCAACGATTGATCCAATATTGCCCGCACCGATAAGACCAAGCGTCTTATTCGTTAGCTCGACGCCCATGAAGCGATTCTTCTCCCACTTGCCTGCCTTTGTTGATGCAGAGGCTTCGGGGAGCTGGCGAGCCAGCGCGAAGATCAATCCGATTGCGTGTTCTGCCGTGGTAATAGCGTTTCCATGGGGCGTGTTCATGACCACGACCCCGCGCGCGGTTGCAGATTTAACGTCGATGTTATCAACACCAACGCCCGCCCGTCCGATAGCCTTAAGCTTGGTCGCAGCGTTAAGCAATTCACGAGTGACTTTGGTTGCAGAGCGGATCACGAGCCCGTCAAATTCCCCGATGATCGCGCGCAGATCAGGCGGCGCCAAATCAGTCTTGACGGTTACGTCTATGCCGCGACGCTTTAGGATGTCGATTGCCGCTGGCGAAAGTTTATCACTAATCAATACTTTCGGCATAGCTCTAAGCCTTTTCGAATTGGCAGGCCACACTGTCAACCGCCCAGTCGATCCAAGGCAGCATAGTTTCAATGTCGGAAGGCTCGACCGTCGCACCGCCCCAGATCCGCAAACCTGGGGGAGCGTCACGATAGGAGCCGACGTCGTACGCCGCTTTCTCTTCCTCCAACAGCGCAACAATGTGTTTCGCCGCAGCTGCTTGCAATTGTTCGTCTAGGGTTTTGAACCAAGGGGCGGCAATGGTCAAACAGATCGACGTCGAGGAACGAATTGTGGGATCTTCGACAAGGAATGCGATGCGGGGATTTTGGTTCACCCACCTTGTGACCAGAGCCAGATTGTTCTGACTTCGCTTGATTAACGCCTGTAATCCGCCAATAGTCTCAGCCCAGCGCAAGCCATCAAGCGCATCTTCCGCGGCAAGCATTGAAGGTGTGTTGATCGTTTCACCTGCAAAAATTCCCTCAATCAGTTCACTGCCAGACGTTAACCGGAAGATCTTTGGCAGCGGCCATACTGGCTCGTACGTACGCAGACGCTCCACGGCGCGCGGACCGAGTGCCAGCATACCGTGCGCCGCCTCTCCCCCCAGACCTTTCTGCCACGACCAAGTGACGACATCCAGTTTCTCGAATGGCAAATCCATCGCAAATACCGCTGACGTTGCATCGGCGATTACCAATCCTGTGCGGTTTGCTGGGATAAAGTCGCCATTTGGTAGGCAAACGCCCGAGGCGGTACCATTCCACGTGAGTACGACGTCATGACTGAAGTCAATGGTCGCCAGATTTGGCAGGCTACCGTAATTGGCTTGGAGAATCCGCGCACCCGGTAGGCGCAACTGTTCAATAACGTCCGAAGCCCAAGCTTCAGAAAAACTCTCGAAGGCAAGAACATCCACAGGGCGCAGCCCCAATAGCGACCAAAGCGCCATTTCGACGGCCCCAGTATCAGATGCTGGTACGATGCCGATCCGCCAGTCTTGGGGCAGCCCAAGAAGCCTGTGCGAGCGGGAAATCACTTCGGCAAGCCGCGCTTTCGGTTCCTTAGCACGATGCGATCGACCCAGAAGCGCTCCTTCAAGTGCGCTCAGAGAAAAACCCGGTCGCTTAGTACACGGCCCACAGGAGAAATTCGGATTGCGCGGAAGGATTTGCGGCTTTGCCGCCTGCGGATATGACAACGGTGCTCTCCCTTGCAGAAGAAAAGCGCCCCGGTGGGGGGGCGTGGCCCGCCCGAAGCACTAGCGAGTTCCCGTTTACTCCGCAAGAGCTATTTCAAGAGTGTTGGTGCCTACGCAGTTTTTGACGGCGCGTTGGCCAGGATTCTCGATTATTCGAGAGGTCTCTTTCGGACGATCTGCAAACCCATTCTGTAACGTCGATCTTGGTACCGGGAATACGGGTCTGGCAAACGTCGCCGGCACGACGATCACGCCAATACAGTGATGACGCCGGGCTATGAACGACCGAACTTCCCTACCCTGCGGCCCGCTTTTTCTGTTTTTCCGGACGCCTTTGTGATTCGATCTTCATCCGTCGGAAGTTCTCCAGTGCCGAGGCTGAGCCTCAAGATAATCTTCGCAGCGCTGAAGTCGGCACTGCTTTCGGGGTCCGCAAACCATGCAACAGAACGCCACTTGCTCCGGCCAGTAGCCTATAACGTCGACATGACCGCAACAGCCGCCTCGGCGACTTGGGTTGGCGGTAGGCGAGCCTCGGCAACATATTGCCTAAATTTAGAGAGGCCTATTGACTTTCGTGGTTGATCTGGCATGATCGCAGCATGTCGCTGCTGTCCTTCCTCAAGCAGTTCCCGGATGACGAGGCGTGCTGGGCGCATCTTGAAGCGCTGCGCTGGCCGTCTGGTCCG
>DAIDMG010000063.1 GCA_027449105.1 Acidiphilium sp.
TTGACGGTCTGGGACATGTCACCAGACTCGCACATACTCAGAAAAATGTGAATCCTATGTCAGCGTCGTTGCACTAGGTTAACCTCGTAGCAGCCCGCATTCCGCGGTGGGTATTGTCGAGGAACGATACGCTCTTCGGCTGGTAGTATTGGTTGATCGAGATCAAGGAAGAGCTGTCATGTCTCAGGCAATGAATGCTATTATGCCAATATACCAAGGAACACTTCCAATGAAGTCCAGGATCATCGTTGCTCTAGGGATCGTAGCCTTCTTGGCGGCGCAAAGTGGTGCTTCTGCTGCCGATGTAGCAAAAGGTAAGGGGCTTTTTAGCGAACAGTGTGCCGCGTGTCACAGCGTTCAACCTGGTCAGAACGGGATTGGTCCAACGCTGGCCGGGATTTATGACAAGCCGGCAGCGAGCACGCCGGGGTTTCAGTTTTCCGGCGCACTGAAGGCATCAAAAATAGTCTGGACAGCTTCAGCGCTGGACAAATTCCTCGAGGATCCGCAGAGTGATGTGCCGGGTACAAAGATGCCATACATGGGGCTGGCGAATGCAGCGGAGCGGGCAGATGTCATTGCATACCTGGAGACGCTTTCCGACTGAGCCATCGAAGAGATGATATCGGGCGTACGTCGGTAATTGCACTACAGCCGGTGTTAGGTTAATTTACCAGTGGATTGGCTCGACGCGGCGAGCCATTGGATTCGGTCGGCCATGGCAGCGACGCCATTTCCGCGACTTCCTGAGAGCGCCCCGATCAGCCCCCATTCTTTCAGAAACACGGGAGACGTACCGATGATTTGAGCGGGGCGTCGGCCAGAGTAAACTCGCAGAAGAATGGCCACAAGCCCAGACACAATCGCTGCATCCGAGTTTCCTGCGAAATAAAGTGCTTCTCCCTCCCTCCGTGGTTCTAGCCACACCCGACTCTGGCAGCCAGGTACCAAGCGATCATCGGTTTTCCATTCGGGAGGAAAAGGGGGAAGGGAACGGCCGAGTTCAATTATGTATTCGTAACGCTCCATCCAGTCATCGAATGTAAACAGTTCACGCCGTATGGCTTCAATAGCTTCGTCGACGCTTTCATGCGCCGCTTCAACGAAAGTCTTGTCAATCATGTGATACGAACCAGCCTATGCTGCTTTCGGCCTTTCGAAAGCTTGATGACACCGTCAATTGCGGCATCATCGTAAAATAGTGCGGTTTCGCCGGTAACCAATGTATCATTGATGCGGGCACCACCTTCTCGGATTAGCCGCCGAGCCTCACTGTTGGTGGAAACAAGGCCGGCGCGAACGAAAAGCGCAAAAGCCGGGATTCCAGCTTTGAGCTCGGCGGTCGGGAGATCAATGCCTGGAAGCTGGTCGCTTCGTAGACCTTCCTCAAAGATGCGTCGCCCAGTTTGGGCGGCCATGTCAGCAGCTTTGCGACCATGGCAGAGAGCGGTTGCCTCAAATGCGAGGATTTTCTTCGCCTCATTGAGCTCAGCGCCATGCAAGACGCTGAGCCGGCTGATCTCGGCAAGCGGAAGATCTGTGAATAGGCGGAGGAAACGACCGACATCCTCATCTTCGGTATTCCGCCAGAACTGCCAATAATCGAATACCGGCAGCTTCTTCTCTGATAACCATACCGCCCCAGCTGCAGATTTACCCATTTTGGCACCCGACGCCGTTGTAATTAGCGGAGCGGTGAGGCCGAACCCCTGCCTCCCATCGGTACGGCGGAGGAGTTCAATACCCTGAACGATATTGCCCCATTGGTCCGAGCCTCCCATCTGCAGGGTAACGCCGTAGCGGCGGTACACCTCGCGGAAATCATATGCTTGTAGGATTGAATAATTGAATTCCAGGAAGGTAAGGCCCTGTTCGCGTTCAAGGCGCGAGCGCACTGAGTCAAATGCGAGCATTCGGTTAACACTAAAATGCACGCCGACTTCTCGCAGTAGATCAATGTAGGACAGCGGAAGCAGCCACTCCGCATTATCAACCAAGATGGCATCAGAAGGTTCCTCTCCGAACTTAAGGAACCCTTCGATACTTCGCTTTATCCCGGCCATGTTCGTAGCGATCTGTTCAGGTGTTAGTAACAGTCGAGCTTCTTGGCGAAATGACGGGTCGCCAACCCGAGTTGTGCCCCCGCCAAGAATCACGACAGGTTTGTGTCCATACCGTTGCAGTAGCCGCAGCATCATGATCTGCATCATATGGCCGACATGCAAGCTGTCGGCGGTACAATCGAACCCGATATACCCGGCGATGGGTGCAGCGCGCATAGCATTTCGCAGTCCATCAATATCGGTGCATTGAAAAATGAAGCCGCGAGCTTCTGCTTCGTAAAGAAAGTCGCTGTCCATATTAATATTTATCCAGACCTTGCATGTTGACCGGCGAGGTAGCACGGGGTCGTGGGGCTGCCAAATCGGAGGTGCGAGCGGCGTAACATGTCGAGCATTCCCTAAAAATATCGTGTCCTCATCGCACACGGCGCACCTAAAATCAGATTGAAATGCGCGGGACGGGTACAACCAGAAGCTGCAGCGTGAACCTCACGCAGTGGGATCGAAACCCTAGGTTTCGGGTTTCAGGTGACGCTTGCTCAGGCCCGAGTGCTTATCCAGCGGCTCCGCTTTGGCACTTGGCAGGGCGTTCAAGGTCCCGTCGACTGTTCCTCGGACCGCGCGGTCAAAAAAGCTCCTGATCCGCTACTCGCCAATCTCGGCGACATTACCAACAATCCGATTACATCCTCCTCGGTACCGCTCGCGCTCCCGCCTTGAGTTGACACTCGTGGTTGACTATTACTCAACCCCGAACGGAAGCCGTCTCCAAATCCTAGTACGCGGAATACTAAGTCAATTTTGAATATCTGTCGATCAACTCCCATTGCAAGAATATATCGGTCGTAGTCGCCACCGTCTGAGACCTTGACTCTTGGTCGTCGGGGGACCGGTCCTTGGATTGTAAAATTGCGTTTGTCCCGCCATCGACGCGAGGTTTGCTCGGCCTTTCATGTCCTCCGACGCTCGTAACTCCACAGCACAGACTCGTCTTCGTGGCCAAACCACAAACGACCTCTTGTCGGCACCGATCATATCACTCTCGTACAGGGGAGGGCGATCCCAAAACCAGGGCTGCTAAGCATTGCAGCGTCACGACCATTGCCTTTTGTCATCTTTGGTATGGGTCTGCGCGCCGTGGCGTCAGAAAGCATGAACTTTTTGCCGTACGGACCTCAATTGCCCTCGTCCCTTCATATCAAAACGCCGCTATGCAGTCTTGCCGTCGGTTCCCGAGATCGCGGTGTTGGCGGTTGACGACACCGACATGACCTTTTTATGCCCTTCAAGTGCCGAATGTGCTGATGTGTTTCGGATTTCCTCAGGCTGCCATTCTGACTTGGGGCTCAAAAACCGTATGTAGTCGGTCGTCTCGTTCATCTCCACGCTGCAGTGTGGTTCGCTCGCCAGAAATTAGGCCGGCGTATGTGCTATCCTGCGTCGAGATATCCCTGAGGAAGGTTAGGTTATCACGAAGTGCCCCGTAGCTTGAGCGAAAACAGGCCATCAAGGCGGCTTTGTACGTAAGATTGGGATATTGACGCGGCTCCTCAATTTTCTGGAATCCAAAGCGCCGGTACATCGGTATGTGATGTGGCCGGCACGCGTTTAACACGATATCCGCATCGAAGTGCAAAATCAGATAACCAACTGCTCGAAACAAAGCCGAAATGATTGCCTTGTCATTAGCAAATTCAGGGACGCGTGCCAGCCTCGTAACCTCCACGGCACGCTTTGGCCGATTGGGCTTACTGAAGCCATCCATCATTTCACGTATTTCTGAGTCAAAAATTTCCATTGCAGGTACGATGTCAGCATCCGGATAGGTTCCGGTTGCGTCAAAGAGGCACAACCGTACAGTCGCTGCAGGAATATCATTTTTGTAGATAACTGCGGTTCGCACATTCTGGCGCCCGTCGTATTTATCATAAAATAGATCGCCTTCCCTTTTTGTGATATAATTATAAGAAAAATATCCTTGATGTCTTATTTTATAGGCCTGATTTTGAATGATCGGGTTCAATGCCAACTGAATTTGAATATTTTCATTTGATGAAGATGGCAGTTTTGTAGAGAACGGGACCTGGTTCTGGGGTAACGAAAAAAAGCCGTCCATTGGAAGAAGCTCCTTATTTAGGTAGAAGTTACAGTTTTGTTAGATTTGTTTTTGTGTAATGGTACTATTGCGCAAGAAAGGTCTTGGGAACAAGAAAATTCCGTGTCTTGTTGGCCATTGATTTTGCTGAGACGTGTCGACTTCTAACTGTCTTTGCAAAGAAGATGCAAAGTCGTCAGTGACCCCGCGTTCATTGGGGTCCATCGGACGGCGAGCAAAAGGCAACCGGTGACACCATGAATCCCAAATTCGGTTGTTCGCTTCTCTTTAGGTGTTGCCAATAGGCCGCTTCGTCGTGAGTCGAGGGGCCGTCCCTATAGGGTGACTCCGTGACGAGCGTTGGAGCCAACGGTGCGTTTGTGGATGATACGAGAGGGTTTGGTGGCGCTGGCGCGTGTTGTGCTGCCACCACCTGACCCGTGGATGAGCCAGTCCCAGAAAGTACCTCAGTCTGTTATTTTCTCCTAAAAGTGATCTCCGTTAGCCAACTTGCTGACACGCGCGGCTAAATATTTTCTGCCACCTGTGTTGGCTGTTATGCTTGCTCCGGGAAAAGCGGTCGTTCTTAGGGAATGAACGAACGGCGAACAGTGCGTTTGTAGTTTTCGCCGCCAGAGGGCTCCATGGCGTAGATGTTTGCGTTGGCGGCTTAGGCAACCGGTCTGAAATCGATTTGATGGCAGTGCCTTTTGTGGCTGACCTCTCGGGTTGGAAGAGATATGACTCTCTGAATCTTCTGGACTAGTCGTCTGCCGATGACCAAGACGTTGAACTGCCGCGAACCGCACCGGTGACTGCGTCGATGCCTCGTTCCCTATCGGCCAATCGAAATGTAGGACCCCATCTCGCAGGGGGCTAGTCAGCCCGGGGTTGGTAACAAGAAGAACCGCGTTATGCCGTCTCGCCTGCGCGTGCCCCTAGCTGCTGAAAACGCCGGATTTCAGTAGCTTGTGTTGAGTGGTTGATATGGTAGTATGGGACTGAAATGAAATAATCGAGGCGGCTTTGACGCTGGGGCGGAGTTTGCCGTGTTTGATCGACCGCTACACGAAGCCCCAGATCAGCTCTGGTGACTAAATCAACGTCGCATTCCATGCGACGAGGCAGGTGTCGGACGATGCATTGCTCATATCTTGTGACGGGGATTGCTGCGTGGGACTGCACATGTCGTTGTGAGGCTTGGTTTCGTGGAGTACGCCGACGGTGGAGCTGTGTGAACGAAGCTGACACTTTGGCTTCCGGCAAAACATATGCCAAGAACGACGGACCATCGGCGTGACGTCCACAAAAATACGTATGCGATAACCCAGATGGCGACGCGGCTAGGTCAAAAATGCCGGAAAATGAGTTCAAATCACCTATGCTCGGAGGCGAGAGTTCTTGGGATGGTTGTTCGGTGAACGCCGCTTGAGAGTCCGCGAGTCCATAAGATGCCTACGAAAACGCCTTAATGAGGAGGTGGGGCGCTTCCGAACGCGCACGGTTGCAAGGTCGGTCCGTGAACGGGTCGACGTGACGCAACTGACGACGCGTGCGAAGCTCAGCATAATGATGTCTGTGATCGGAGCTACCGTAGCGCTCGCGCTTTTTTGGAGCTTTTACGGGCGTGCTAATAACGAAGTGATTCCGCTTGGATTTATTACTGTTATATCAAATTATTTCTTTCTAATTTTACTGTCAAAGCGATGGTTGAGAGTAAAAAATAAAAACGACAATTATCAAAAATTCGCGTGGCTATTTCAGCTCGTTCAATTCGCGCTCGGGGTATCTTGGTCTGTAGTTATGATAGAAACCATTGATATTGGCAGTAGCAATCAAAGAAGTCTTGTCTATGCGTTGGCCATTGCCTTGATTTCGACGACGATGGTGTCGGGTCCGGCAAGGTATTCATTATCGTTTTGGCTTCCAGTGACCGTGGGAGCGTTCGTTGCGTTCATCGATGACACGGCCCATTTCTACGCTCCAATTTTGGTCGCCTTGGGATGTTACAGTATTCTCAGCCTTTATTCGATCATTTCTTTAGACAAAAAGATGTTTGAGAGAGAGCTAAATATTTTCGATCTGGAGCGACACAGCGAGACAATTGAGCTGTTACTAAAGGACTTTCAGGAGGGAAGCGGTAGCTTTTTGTGGGAAGTCAATTCGGATCTGATGCTGACAAGTTTTTCCGATCAGATCGATTTATTTAGTATCGAGAGGCAAAGCCATGACGCGACCCAGTTTTTCGATTTGTTGGATGCGTTTGGAGAAGAGACGGTAGACGAAGAAGGCAGTGATAAAAGAGAGCTGATTCAGTATATAAAAAACCAAATTTGGGCGAAACAATCATTCAAGGAAGTAGTCATCCGTGTTCGGACACGCGCAGGGCCACGGTGGTGGGCTTTTTCAGGGAAGCCGATTTTTGGTGTGGAGGGTAAGTTTCTTGGATACCGTGGTGTATGCTCAGATGTTACGGAGAGAGAGGAATATCGACTGAAGATTGAGTTTAGCGCAACTAGGGACTATCTGACAAAGGTTTATAACCGGGCGTCGTTTAACCGAATTCTCGAGGAATTTTGCAGAAGTGGGCCGCATTCCCAAACTGCACTGCTTTGCATTGACCTGGATCACTTTAAGAGCGTGAACGACAACTTTGGTCACGCTATAGGTGATGAGATGCTAATCGCGGTATCACGGAGAATTGCGACGTGTGTCAGAGGTGAAGATCGAGTATTTAGATTAGGAGGTGACGAGTTTGCTGTAGCCATTCCTGGAGCTGATCGAGAACGAGCAACGGCTGTTGCAAATCGGATAGTGGAAAAACTGACGGAACCATTTCATTTCCGTCAGATTGAGGCAAAAGTTGGGGCCAGTGTGGGTATTGCTCTGATCCCCGACGACGGCGATACGCCGGACGTTGTCCACCGGAAGGCTGACATTGCACTTTATCGAGCGAAATCGGATGGGCGTGGTGGGTATCGGATGTTTGACCGAAAACTCGACATCCAGCTTGAAATTGCTCAAGATATGCAATTGGCGCTCCGCTCTGCTGTCGACGAGAAGCAGCTTAGCCTTGTGTTCCAGCCAATCGTTAATCTTCGAACCGGTAACGTCGTTTCTGCCGAGTCGTTGCTGCGATGGGAGCATCCAGACTTTGGGCTGGTTCCGCCATCTGTGTTTGTTCCGTTGCTAGAGCAAAGCGGACAAATTGTTGCGGTTGGTGAAGCCGTTATTAATTGGGCGGTTCGCGTCGCTACCATGATCCGAGAAGACATTAGTCTCGCAATTAATCTTTCGCCGCATCAATTAACGGACGCGAGTCTTCCTCAGAAGATTTTTGCCGCCCTATCGAAAGAGGAGGTTAGCGCAAGCCGCGTTGAGTTTGAGATAACGGAGAGTAGCTTACTCGGAAATGATGCGCGGAAGTTGGCTGTCTTACGAGAGATCAAAGAGATCGGTTGTCGGATTTCGCTGGATGATTTTGGTACCGGCTACTCGTCAATGCGGTTGCTTGATGAGTTTCCGTTCGATAAACTCAAAATAGACGAGTCGTTTATAAGTGGCGATGCGAGTGACAGTCGCCGCGCGCATATCCTTGAGACTATGATTCAGCTCGGGAGGCGGCTTGGGCTCGCGATCGTGGGGGAAGGGATCGCGACGAAGGCGCAGGCGGACAGGCTTGTAGTGCTAGGGTGTTCGGAAGGACAAGGGTACTATTTCATGGGACCAATGGTGAACGATGATTTTGTGAGGATGTTTTCGGCGGGCCATTTGGTTGATGTTGGCGAATGAGGAAGGGATTGACGACTAACCTCTTTTAAGATTGTCCTGTGAAAGTGCGAAGCCGCGGAGCGATACAGGTTCGTCATTATCCGGCCATCACCCAGATTTTATAGAGTCTTGGCACAACTGAGGCGCGACGAACCGCAATAAAAGGCGGATGGGTGTTAGGGTTGAAAAAATGCAGTTTTGCCAGTTTTGGTAAAAACTGACGGCTTTCGCTAAGTAAAAGGCCCCGGAAAATTTGAGATCTCTACGGTTTTTATTAACGCTCATCTACGGATGGAGTTGTCGGTGAGAACATGGAGGTTCGATGCGCAGGAATCAAATTATGGGTTGCGCGACACCCGTATCTGAAGTCCAGTGTACTTATGTTGCGCAAGGCCTATTCATTTAAGGAAGTCTCGGAAAGGCCCGACGAGTCTTTATTTCTGGAGGCATGCGCACAAGGTAGGCGAGACGCTCGATCACATACACGTGAACGTTTTGCTCGCAACGGTAGGAAAATGGGAGTCCCCGAATTCTCTACGAATCTATCGAGTTTGCGTAGATCATGGATAGCTGTAGCTAGAGAGGTATGAACTGTTGATCGATGTTCCTTCGCGCTTTCAGCGAGGTTTGTCCGGGTGAGGGTGCTGCGGGTGCCCGGTTCGAGAAAGAACGTTCGCCGCATGGCCGGGATTGCCCGAAACGCCGCCCAGCCGATCGTTCATCTTGGTCAAAATGCCCGGAGCGGCCCATGAGTGTTTTGCGAGTCTTTGACATTACCGTTGGAAACGGCTGCTACCCGGTAACTGAATCTGCCCAACTCGGATGCTATAGAACTGCGCCGGCGTGGCCGCATTTGCTGCAATGGAATTTCTTCCGGAGTTTATCGCTCGATGCATCCGGTCGCCAGCGGATGGCAAAGGGAGCAATGGCTACGGCGCTGTGGTAATGGCAACTAGGCGAAAAGCGGTAGAGCCGCCACCATTTTGATGCATTTCGAAGGTCGGGAAGCGTCGGAATTTCAGGATTTCGATCGCATATTATTGGCACAAATCCGGAATCCACATCGGAGTCGAGTTGTAATCCAACCGGTATTGGGGGTGCCCGAAATAGTGGATCGCGAAAAGTTTAGGGCTAGCCCGCTAGTTGCCCTTGATGTTGTCCCAGCCAAAATCCGATTCGGGGTAACTCTCGTAAGGCTGTTCCACCCATTGATTTTATTGGTGGGCGCACAAGGACTCGAACCTTGGACCCGCTGATTAAGAGTCAGCTGCTCTACCAACTGAGCTATGCGCCCACACTGTTTGATGGGAAATACGACCTCACCGAGGTTTGAGCGTCTAGCAAGATCGATGATGCCTGTGAAGGGCTCCTGCGGAAGCTGCCTGAAGGCAGTTGCCGTGGAACTAATCCGCTAATTTCGAGCTCGACGAGCTGAGTTAGGTATTTGCATCGCATCGGAGGGTGACGCCTGTTCTTTCTCCTTGGCTACTTTTGCCAATGGACGCCGCATCCGAAACGGCATGGTGTTTGGCGAGATTCACGCAAAGCCTTGCCCCGCGGTGCGGTCCGGTTTATCGAAATTTATCCGTGGGATATGAGCTACGGACGCGTCGGGTGGATTTTCAGGCTAGACCGACGACGGGGTATGCCACGGCAATAGTTCAGGACGGAAACACAATGATGAGAAAGATCCATCGCCCGCTCGCTACTCGCCTCGTGTCGCTCTCGATAGCCGCCGTCACTATAGTTACCTTGGGAGTGGGGGCTGCATTTGCATTTGGTGATCTGGCGGATTTTGCTTACAGGCCAACACCGATCACTACGGCGACCACAGACATACCGGTATTGCCCGCGCCGGACACGAAGGGCATGGACGCGAAACAAGTTGCCGAAGTTCGACGCGGTGAGTATCTCACCGCAGCCGGTGATTGCATGCCCTGTCATACAGCCCCGGGTGGCAAGATGTTTGCCGGAGGAAAGTCATTTGTTACGCCGTTCGGTACGCTTTACTCTCCCAACATAACACCCGATAAAGCTACAGGAATCGGGAACTGGAACGACGCTCAGTTCTGGAATGCCGTGCACTGGGGGATTGCGCCAGGTTCATCGCTGCTGGTGTTTCCGAAGTACCTGTTCCCGGCAATGCCATATACATCCTACGCCAAACTATCGAAGCCCGATGTTATAGCGATTAAGGCGTATCTCGACGCCATTCCGCCGGTGAATGCTGCACAGCTGCCCAACAGCATAGGTTTTCCGTTTAATATCCGGGCTGGGCTGCTGACTTGGCGACTCTTATTTTTTAATGCTGGGCCTTTGCACTACAAAAAGAGTTGGAGTCCCGCCGTACGTCACGGTGCCTACTTGGCGGAAGCTCTCGGGCATTGTGACGCATGCCATTCGCCGCGTAATTTCTTGTTTGCAACAAAACAGGATGAAAGCTTAGCGGGAACACGAATCTTGGGTGAATCTTGGTTCGCTCCTAATATTTCATCATCGAAGAAATACGGCGTTGGTGGCTGGAGTCGAGCGACTCTTGTGGCGTACCTGCACGCGGGCGGCGACATGAAGCAGGGGGCGCCGTACGGCCCCATGAAAGCTGTGGTCGATTTCAGCCTCAGCCAACTTCCGGAAGCCGATATCAATGATCTGGCGGCATATTTGCAGACGGCGACTCCACCGCGCGAGACACCGGCGAAGCCTGTGCCGGCTAACTCGACAATGATCTTGGAGGGCAAACGTCTTTATGCGGCTAATTGTGCAGCATGCCACCAAGCGAACGGCGCAGGGCTCGCAAATGTTTTTCCGAACCTCGCAGGCAATCAATCTGTTTGGAACGGCCCTCCCGACAATCTGATTAGTGCTATGCTTGGTGGACTAATTCCGTGGCACCAAAATGGACCGGCGATGCCGAGCTTTGCGGACGTACTGAACGACCACGAAATTGCTGCAATCGCAAATTATGTGCGCACGGCGTGGGGTAATCCGGGGGTAGCCGATGCGACCGCTAAGGACGTATTGAAACTGCGTGAGACTGCACCGCCTCGCCAAATTGCTCTGGCAGATCGCGACTATCTTAATTTATCGCCGGTGGGCTCTGCTGCAGCCCGCAAGCTTGGCTGTCCTCTGCTATCGACGCCGATGAGTGATCCGGGCAACCACTGGATGACAATCATGGAAGGGGTAACGGCCGATACCCTGCCGAACCGGACACGGGCACTCATTGATGAGGTGCGCAAAATATATCCGAGTGCAACGCCGGCGGAGCTAACCAATTACGCGGTAACCGCATACTGCCCGGTCGTGGCTGCTGAGCGAGGTTTGTCGCGGTCGGAGAAAAGGGCTGCGTTGGCGCGCTTCCGGCAGTCGCTGCCGGCGCTGATTTCGGGGCCTGAAAATTCTTCTGAAACGAGCGCAGGAGGCTAATGTCGCGCCAACGTCACAGCCAAGCACTGTGCGGTCCCTGATCTATCTTGTTGCAGGCGAGGCCAGTGGCGATGTTCTAGGCGCCCGGCTCATTGCAGCCATGCGCCGGGCGGACAGCGGGTTAGAATTCGCCGGAATCGGCGGTGAACGAATGGCCGAACAGGGTATGGCCTCTTTATTCCCGATGCAGGACCTTACGGTAATGGGCCTAGCGGAGGTCCTCCCACGGCTGCGGTTGCTAAGAGCGCGGCTCGAGGAGACCGTGGAAGACATTTTGCGAAGGCGACCGGCCGTGGTGGTCACGATTGATAGCCCTGGGTTCTGCACTCGGGTCCTGCGACGCATTGCGGAGCAGGGGATCCGCCGGGTTCATTACGTGGCGCCCCAAGTCTGGGCTTGGCGTGCGGGTCGGGTACGCCACTTCCCGGGCTTATGGGATAAGCTTTTGTGCCTGTTGTCGTTTGAACCCGAGTTTTTTGCCCCCTATGGGCTTGCTCCGGTTTTTGTTGGCCATCCGGTTTTGGAGTCGGGAGCCGATCAAGGCAATCCCGAACGCTTTCGGGCCAAGTATGGTCTTCCCGAAACTGAGAGGCCAATGGTTCTAATGCCAGGGAGTCGGCGTGGAGAGATTTCTCGACTCATGCCAATTTACGGCGAGGTTATGAGACGGCTGACGGACAAGGGGCTGGGCTTAGTTCCGGTTCTTGCCGCAGCACCGGCAATGCTTGCGCAGCTTGAGGAGGCATCGGTCTCTTGGCCAATAAAGCCGCTTATAATAACAGGGATTGCCGATCGATATGATGCTTTTGCCGCGGCCGCAGTTGCGTTGACCAAATCGGGCACGGCGACGCTTGAATTAGCAATGGCTGGAACGCCGATGGGAGTAACCTACCGCGTCAATGCGCTTACGGCCATGATTGCTCGCCGGATGGTTACTGTCCAGCATGCAGCCCTAGTGAATCTTCTTTTTGGCGGTGAACTGGTGCCGGAGTTGATCCAAGGGCACTGTTCTCCCGACCGGTTAGCAAATATGGTTGCCAGCCTGCTTAATGACCCTGCGGCGCAGGACCGACAGATTGCTGGTTTCGCCCAGGTTCGCGCTAGCTTGTGGCCGAAATCGCATGCCCTGCCCAGCGACGAGGCAGCTACGGCGATACTGGAACTGCTGAATTGATCAGCTATCATTAAGCGGTACCCAGGGAATTCTGGCAACATTGATACCGTCGGCTTCAAGGGACTCGGCCTCGTCGGCCGTAGCTTCCCCGTAAATACCTCGCGCGGGGGCTTCCCGCTCGTGGATCCGCCGCGCTTCTTCCGCGAAATTGGGGCCGACGTAGTCGCAATTCGCTTCTACTTCTTGACGGATTCGCGCCAGCATGGAACGCAGGGCGTCTGGTATCGGTCCGGTGACAATCCTCTTCTGCTCAGTCAAGGCGGTAGGAGTAGTGGAAAGTTGGACAGAATTCTTAGTGGGTGCTCCCTGCAACGGGGGGGGATGAACTTCCGTGAGGAGCGGTGCAACGGCCTTGCCAACGATACGCGGGGCCATCATTCCTCGGTTAACGGCGGTATTTCCGCACTGCGGGCATGACAAATAACCGCCTTGTGCAAGGCGCTCGAAATCGGCACTGCTCTTAAACCAACCATCGAAATCATGTTCGGCAGCGCATCGAAGTGCATAATGAATCATGTCGCGATCAAACTCCGAGAAGAGAATCGAGTTTGCCAGCATGATCTAAAGCTAGCAACTCATTACAGCCTCCGATAGATCGGCCATCGACGAAGATCTGCGGCACAGTGGTCTGACCTCCAG
>DAIDMG010000064.1 GCA_027449105.1 Acidiphilium sp.
TGTGCCTGCTGCGGCGGCGCGCTGCATCAGGTGGGCGAGACGGTGAGCCGGATGCTGGACTTCGTGCCGGCGTCGTTCCGGGTGAAGGTGATTCGCCGGCCGCGCTACGCCTGTGCGTCCTGCGATGGGCCGCCGGTGCAAGCCCCGGCACCGGCGCGGCCGATCGATGGCGGCATGGCGAGCGAGGCGCTGGTGGCGCATGTGCTGGTGAGCAAGTTCGCCGATCATCTGCCGCTGTATCGCCAGGCGCAGATCTATGAGCGGCACGGGCTCCGCCTGGACCGTTCGACACTGGGCGACTGGGTGGGCCGGGCGTGCTGGTGGCTGCGGCCGCTTTATGAGCGGATCCTGTCGCACGTGACGGCGCAGGAGAAGATCTTCGCCGACGACACCACGCTGCCGGTGCTGGATCCGGGGCGGGGGCGGATGAAGACGGGCCGATTATGGTGCTACGCGGTGGATGATCGCCCGTGGAGCGGACCGGCGCCGCCGGCGGTTGCCTTCGTCTATGCGACGGACCGCAAGGGCGAGCATCCGGCGGGGCATCTGTCCTCATTCCGCGGCGTTCTGCAGGTGGACGGCTATGCCGGGTTCGGCAAGATCGTGAAGGCGCGCGACGATGGCGCCCTGGCGCTGGCGTTCTGCTGGACGCATGCGCGGCGCGGCTTCTACGAATTCCACCAGGCCACGCAGTCGCCGATCGCGGCCGAGGCGCTGGCCCGGATCGCGCGGCTCTATGCGATCGAGACGGAGATCCGCGGGCAATCCGCCGAACGCCGCCTTGCGGTCCGGCGGGAGCGATCCCGCCCGGAGATCGAGGCGATGCGCGCCTGGCTGGACGAACAACTGCCGCGGATATCGAAAGGATCCGACTTGGCGAAGGCGATGCGCTACGTCCTGCGGCACTGGGAGGGACTGACCCGCTTCCTCGACGATGGCCGGATCGAGCTCGATACCAACACCGTCGAGCGCGAGATCCGCCGCATCCCCCTGGGACGCAAGAATGCCCTGTTCGCCGGCAACGATACCGGCGCCAAGCACTGGGCGCTGATGGCGACGCTGATCGGATCCGCGAAGCTCAGCGGCGTCGAACCGCTCGCCTGGCTCACCGACGCCCTCGAACGCATCGTCGCCGGAAATACCAAGGCCAACGAAATCGACACCTTGCTGCCTTGGGCCTGGAAAACTCAGGCCGCTCTACCAGCCGCCGCGTAGCGCTCGCTCGCCAAAGCAAGGCCGTCATTTAGACAGCGCTTACGCCATGGAGAGCTTCTTCTCCTCCCTGAAAATCGAACGCATCAGGCGCAAAGTGTATCGCACCAGGGACCATGCCAGGGCAGATGTCTTCGACTACATCGAGCGGTTCTATAATCCACGTCGCCGCCACTCGACGATCGGCTATCTCAGCCCTAGGGAGTTCGAGCAGATAAAGACTTCGACTTGAAGTATGTGTCCATCAAGCCAGCAGCAGCTCACTGGAACAGGCCGCGGGAGACTTCTTGCAGGTCAACGCTCACTACGAATCCTCGCACAAGGTACGTGGCGAACAAAGCCGTTTCCCACTAGTCACAGGGGTGCCTAGAGTCCTAGGCCGCGGGATGCATTCAGAGTAGCTCGCCAGATAACGGAATCTTAGCCGAGTTCCATGCGCTTAAACAAGTGATGGGGCATAGGTGTGATGCTGCACCTACAACTCGTCACTGGCCGATGCCTCCCCAAGCGTTGGATCCCCCTGTCAAAGGCACCCGCCAAGAGGCTCGCTATGGGGGAACTCTCTCCAATAGCGGCCGAGTACAGATGCTGACGCGAGCAGTAAGGCCGGCGGCAGGTTCAAGAACTCCAGGCCTTGAGAAGCATCACAATTCCAAAATAACTCGGGAAACTTTTTGTGGAGCTTCTCTACCGAGGAAGGACTACCGTGCTTTACGGCATTCGAAATAAGTCGCAGGCGGTCAACCCATATTCTCGTTTCGCCGGCGATTGGATAGCCACCTTTCTCCAGCGCGCTTGTATACTGCCCAAAATGCCAGGGCCTCTTCGGATCGGTGTGACCAAATACCTCCCCTCCACGCCGGTAGTCGAGCCGTCGAAGGACTTCGACAATCTGACGCTCGAAAATATGGAACAGGCCCGAGAAACCAAGGTTTAGTATATGCCTGATCATCTGTAGGCGAGCCATCTGGGCATATCGAAGTGTCGGCATGCCAAACCACACCGGCCCACAATCCGAGCCCATTGTTTCGATCGAGCCTAATTCTTTCCTTTGAAAGGAAGCGTTCGCAACCGAGTCTGTAGCAAGCTGGAGATCAGCCTTGGTCAACTCAGAGCGCTCGGTCGGAGTCAACTCCAAGGATGGCAGTACACGCTCACAAATGGCACGAGCATATTCCTCGACAAACGAGGCAAATATGTCTCCCTCACGAACAGGAAGAGGCATCAGCTCGAACGGCGGGTATGAAGGATCGCCGTGGGCAGTAAGAGACATGCGTTTATCCCTCCGAAGTATCCTTCATAACAGGAAGCATAGAGAAATGTGGCAACACAGGAACGCTCATGTGATTCAAAAAGATGCTGTCTTTCCTAAAGCAGCACGGAAACAGTTAGCTTCAGGGCCGTGCAACATTGCAATGCTTTAGCAACATCAAGATCATTGCGGTCAAGCAAACCGCAAGCATCCAAGGTGAGTCCCCCGCTCACCTCATAATACAGCGGACAAATAGGCGGCTCTCAGCTTCCTCGGACGTGCCCAAGCTTAATAAAATTCTGCAACTCACGTTGCTTTCCGCCACCGCCCGGTGACGCCTCACCAAAAATTCGTTAATCCCTTCCTTGATGGTGGTCGACCGTCCGCTCCACGAGACCTTGTTGCCTCCCCGTTGAATTAGGGGCCGTTCTTCTCCTCCTAACACGTTTGACTGGCGAGAGTAGCAAGTTTGTGCGGCTACGCTCAAGCGCCAAAAGCTTCTTAATGGGCGGCGGATTACCACGCCGGCTCGTACGTGCCGGCTTCAGTTCAGTCTGACCCTCACGCTTTCGTTCTTCTTCAATGCCAAGCATGTGTCGCACTGCTGGGCCAAGAACAGGTCCCCATTTTGGGCTTGCCTCACCAACCCATGCCAACTGCTCCGATGAGAACGTAGAAAGGATATCCACGATATCGGCCGGTGCTGCGATTGCCATAGGTCCTTTATAATTGTGTCCTGAATTCCATTGACGCGACAAGAGAACTATGCAGGAAGCAGCTCCAAGAATATCGAGGATTGTCCAATTATCAACCAACGTAAAAACGGTATCTCGATAGGCATGGACTGGTCTTATGAGACGTCCCTCGCCTCTTCGTTGCGTAGAAATCAGAATAATTGCGGCCATATCCATCGCAAATTCTGCAAACTGGTGTGGCAACAGTCGAAAATTTCGTATGCGCCCTGATAGACGGCCACTTATGGCACCAAGAATATCGGACTGAAGTGAAAGTGCCGACGCTATCCGTTTCGAATCAATTTTCCAGCCAAACGCACTATAGTGAACCGGTGTCGAGTACGTATCAAACGCGATTCTGCCGCCCTTGTCGATGAGCCTCCCGCAGCTTGCGCACATTAATCTCTGCCGCATCTCGTTTTCCGTGAGCAAGCAATGGGATCCATGGCAAGAAGGGCATATGCTTTGGAGCGTAATGTGGTGTCTTGGACAGACGACGGTAAAACCCAATTGCCAGATTGCGCGTTCGTAAACCTCTCCACATCGTTGGATGTCTTCGGCGATGCAGAGAGGACACCAAACAAGAAACCGTCTGTTCCAGCTTGCCGGATTAACAAGATGCCGGGCAATAATTCGCAAATCGGTTATTTGATCCGCTTCGACTCGCGTTGCTTGCGCTAGCCGACGTTCCAATTCCGCATTCGGCCGCCAATTGATCTCGTGATAGCGTGGAAAATCGGATGCTGTCCTTTCCGATTGAAGCAAACGTTCAACAAATGTGCTCCAATCTGTCCCATAGCGAGCTGCGATACGTCCCATCCAGGAACGTATTGTTTCATCAGCGAAGGGCCTTGGCGCTACCGGAAGGAGCATCGGCATTTCGGCGTAGCTGTGCGTTTAGTGCGCAGCGGGCTTAGAAAGCGCCGCACGATTCCCTGTGGCAATGCCGCGCCAAATCTCAGGGTCATCAAAGCTCGAAGGTTCAATCCGCTCCTGGCCAGTTAGGATGGAAGCTATTGCAGCACGCGCAATTGCCTTGCAAATACCAAGCGTGATCCCTCCTGACTGTCGCACTAAATTGGCTCGAAATTTAACCGTATCGATTGGTGACGGCCGCCGCAAAGGCAGGCTCCAAACAAGACGCGTTATGAATTCGCGTAACTCTGCCCCCGGTGTCCAAAGGGACAATTCCACGTCGTTGAATCGACTCCGCAATTGACTGTCCGAAAGAAGAGCATGACGCGCCTCGGGCACGCCAACCCCAACCAAGGCCATCCTTAGGTCGTTTGAAAGGAAGCGTAACAGTTGCAAGAACAGACGTTGTTGACGTGGCGTCCCAACCAAAATCGAGTTGATTTCATCGATCACCAGAACGCGCGTACCAATTTTGCGTAGGAGAGCAATCGCTGTCGAGCGTAAGTGGGTACTGTTGCTCCAATATTGAAAAGTAGGGGCTCCTACCGTCTCGAGAACGCGGTGGAAAAATTCTGTTTCCGTCGGTTGGGGTGGCATCAAAACCACGAGAACGGGTTTCTGTTGGATACCATTCTTTTGATCGAAAGCGACCGCGTTCTCTCGTTCGAATTTGCGAATCAACATAGTTTTGCCCATTCCGCTCGCCCCGAGAAGGAGTAAATTCTCCATCCGCTCACGTGGAGCCTGATCGAATATATCCTGCAATTCCCGTAACAGCCGACTGACAGAATCGTGTTGTACCCAACGTTCGGTGCGGATGTGGGCGATTCGCGCCTCGACATCCATGCTCGCAATCGGGCGCACGTCGGCCGGCAAATGAGCGAAGTCATCACTGGTTCTCATTCCCAAAACTCCACGCCACTAACTGTGCCATCCCCGGGCATTGGCACTTCGTTTTCAGAGTCGTCGCTTTGGAACGCATCTTGCCGCGGCGTCTCGTTGAGCGCCCCTTCTGTTTGTTCGGCTGCAAGTCTCTTTCGAACCGTGAGCCGGCGTGCTTGTTTGCTCCGCTTTTGGGCTTCAGAAAGAACGCGCCGTTGTTCCTCTATAGCGGTGAAGATCGCGTGTTCGTTCGCACGCCCCATTGTCCGTAAATTTTTGGTGGCTAGGCTATGTTCCCATAGAGTAATCGGCGGGCGCCCAACATCGGCGTACGGGACCCGCACGTGATCTCCTGTTTCCAGTTCAACAAATACGGCGCTCAGATCGCGCGGATCGTATTTCACACGAAGTTTTGCTCCGCCTCCCTCCACGACATGAGCGAGTCCGCCATCTTGGTATTGGATATTAAATAATCGAACCCCATCACGCCGCACGACGCGTTCTTCAAAAGGCAAGAAATCAAGGAGAAACGCGTTCGGATCTGCAGGTAAACGTAAAGAGGATTGGGACACATTAGCGTCCCAATGTGCCAACGGCGACGATCCGAGCGCCGAATGTACCTCATTTTGATAAGGTCCAAGAATTTCGAAGAGGAAAATTCGTTCAAATTCGTGGAATGAAAGCACCGCGCGTTTTTCTGATTGATAATCGCCTCGAGACGCAACGTTTGAAAACGTTGTTCCTGGCAACGCATGAATACGGCCCATAAGCGTCCCCATGAGACGTTCGATGTGCCCACCGAAATTAGGTCTCCCTCGGGGCCGATACTCCAACTTAATGCCATGCTGTTGGCAACCACGCTCGAACGCGCGAGAGTGGAATTCGCGGGCGTTGTCGACGTGGATAATTTCCGGAAGCCCTTGGGCAGGCCACGTTAGCCCAACGTCCATGCGTTCGAGCTGCTTCGTCTTGGGCAGCACCGCGTGTGTAACTGCGAGGCCGACGATCGATGCAGATGGCGCATCGAGTCCCAGGACAAACCCGAGAACCATTCGAGTACATACGTCGAGGACAACCGTTAGCCAAGGCCGACCTATGCAGGCTCTGGTAACATCATCAACGAGAATGATGTCGACTTTAGTATGATCAATCTGAACGATTTGAAGTGGCCGCGTTGCGCGAAGCCCCGTTTTTACCTGACGCAATCGATTGTTCACGGCATCCAGACCATGCCGCGCTTTCATGCGCTCGCGTAGGC
This sequence comes from Acidiphilium sp., assembly GCA_027449105.1. Taxonomy (GTDB): domain Bacteria; phylum Pseudomonadota; class Alphaproteobacteria; order Acetobacterales; family Acetobacteraceae; genus Acidiphilium. The sequence goes on from DAIDMG010000064.1 coordinate 6,254, forward strand.
TTCGAGCAGAGACGCGCGCCTGTACTGCTGTAGCCGACGGTGGCTTCAGACCGACAGCGCTGCAATCGCGCCGTATGTGGTAAAGTAGGCGTCTCATCGTCGTCGGCTCGCCCTTTAAAACAAGCTTATCAATCACAGACTCGATTACTGCCTCGACGCCACCATCTAGCCGTCGGTGCCCGCGCGCTGAGCCACTCTTTTTTCGTGCAAGAGAGGCAGCCACCGGGGACTCTCGAAAGTCCTGAATCAGCTCATAAACCCGCACGGTCGACAGATTGAGTTGCTTTGCTGCGACCAAGACAGCGGCCCTGCCGATCTTCGTCCCCTCAGCAAGAGGCCGAATCACTCCCTCACGCCGAACTGCTTCAGCCCAGTCGGCGCTCGAAATCGAATTCAACGATCGAGGTTTTGTCCTGATCATCTTGAGGCACGTTACCCGGAAATTTTTCCGACGAATTCGGGGTAATTTATGCCGAAATCAAAGAAATTCCAGTGAATTATAATACACGCAATATATTGGAAAATAATGCATTGATGTCTGATGAATTAAAAGTCACGACATCGTGTGTCGTGACTTTTAATTCGTCGGAATCCCCTGCTTTTGCTCGTCCTGGCGCTCAAAATGCTTTTTAATTGATCATAAAATAACTTTTAATTCGTCATACAACCTGTTTCCGCGTTTTGTCGCACCCTCCCTCCCATTCCTCCGGCTCATCCGACGGGACCCGAATGACCATATGGAGGTTCCCAGAGCTTTTTCTGAGGCACATACTTCTATCTTTGGAAGGTTTTCCGACCGGAGCCAATTAGCGCCGCAGCCTTCACCGAACTGCGCTTCGGGCCACCACTTCCTCTTTCATGCTCAAAAACGGCTGTCGTGTTTCGCGGGTGCTCTCCGACCTGCTGATCGAGAAACAATACAGGCAAATCGACTTGGACGGACGAGAAGCGGTATCAGTGTCTCTGGTTCGGGCCGAGTGTGTCCGGGTAGCGTAGCCCACGCACTTGGGAATGCCGACGCTGGCCGCCCAGATAGCACGGGTTGGTTGATCGCCGCACGGAGCGACCCTTTGCCTGAGGTGCGTTTCGCCTTAGCTGCCGAGGACTAGAGGCAGCTCGCGAGCGGCTCCGAATAGACACGGCGTAGGCTGCTTATGGAGCCCTATGACAATGGTAACTTGACGCTTAATGAAGCCGGCTTTTGCAATTCCATATGGTCATGGGCGCCCGCGTTTCACGGGTGTCTCCGGGGAGCGGACAGTGGGTTCCCCAAAAATTTGGGTCCTTGATCCTGAGCGCGGATCAAATACCTAGGCGCGCCAGTTTAGGTCTTCCTGACAATACTTGCGACTGAATTGTCTATCGCGCACTAGCCGATGGTCGGGTAGATTTCCGGCATGGGCCAGCACAAAGTCAAGCAATACAACCGGGAGCAATATCTAGCACACAATCCATACTGTTGCTTTTGCGGTGCTCCAGCGACGACAACCGATCACATCCCGTCACGGCAATATTTTTTAGGACGTGTGTGGCCAGAGGGATTTGAGTTCCCAGCTTGCGTGCCATGCAACGCCGAAACACGGCTTGACGAGCAGGTTGGCGCTTTCGTTTTGAACCTACGCCTCATCAACAACAATCCGGAAATTGAGGCACTTCTAATAAGGATTCTCGGCGCGATCATAACCAATTCGCCCGATGTCGCTCACGAATGGAAATCCGGTTTGGCGACATCAGTTAGCGGGATCAAACGTGCATTCCGCGAGGCGTTCGGGCCACTTGGCGATGAGCTGCGTGGTCAGAACTGTGGAATGATCAATCTTGGCCCCCTGACCCATCAACGGATCGAGCGGTTCACTACTAAACTTGCCAAAGCTCTTTTCTATAAGCACACGGGACGGATCCTGGACGGTTACATTTTCCCAGCGTTGCACAACATTTACATCGATCCGATCGCCGAGCAGCACGATAGGCTACGCAAGATCCAGCACTTTACGAAAAGCGTGATACACCCGACGCGGGCCAACCAACCACTCACCGACCAGTTCTTATACCGTTACACGAGGAATCTGGATCCGCCATGGCTATTTGCAGCGGTCATCTTCAGCGAACAGATGATGTTCGATCTCATCGTGCTAAGTGAGCCTGCAATGGACTGGATCCTGACCCAAGCTGGCCAGTCCAGCACAAAGGCAAATTATGATTTCTTCAGGCAGCCCCTGACATTCCGAAACGAAGCGACGGCAGGTCTGTTCCCACATGCGGATTTTCCACGGCACTCCACCAGGGCACCGCGAAAGGGATTTCAACGGGGATGATCGGGTTGGGCGATCACGCACCGCAGGCTTTTGATAGCGTCTGCTGGTTTCAGAATTCCGGTCCTTGTCAGCGATGGAACGTACCGGTCAAATTTAACGGCGGCGTCCACCAAGGCTCTATTCTCGCAACCATATACGTCCAGAATGAAGTCATCAGGAATCATCGAGCGCGTTGCGCTTCAGAATACCTGCGCTCCGCCCCTTCCCTATCAGGTACGAAACGAATGATGCGCACGCTCCCAGCATGAATAGGGCGTCTGTTTCGTCCACTTTGGCGCACGGATCATCCAACAAGGCATGCCGGATGCCTTGCTGGTCATTGGTGTAGCCGTAGATGTTCGAAAAACCTTTCTTCAGTGACGTATGAATGACCCCAGCACGCTCGAGCCGGGCTATTGCCGCATCGAGCGTGTTGGCTTTCGGAGCAAGAGCCTTTGCTACCGATTCAACCGCATGAATACTCTCTCGGATCGAGTCTGTATATCGACCTGCCGTGGCGTGCTCTCCTGCCTGTCGAAGATGGGTCCGAGCGCCATGAAATTCGCTCGACGCAAGGTCCGCGAAGGCCGTCTGGAGCGGCTCCACATCGGCCATTGAAGCAATAGGAACGATCGTGTCTCCATCATAAACTCGGTATGCAGATCTACAGAATTCCAGAGTTCTATTGATGGCTATCTTTAGTTCCTGACTACACTCCCGGCACCGTATAATGAACTGTACGAGGCCTAACAGTTCGGAAAAATCACCATGCCGAATGACTGTTTTTATTTCTTGTATAAATTGTGTTGCGCTGCTGTTGAACTCATCGACCATACCTAGCTTATGAAAAAGGAAGTGGCGCTTTGAGATTGCCAACCACCGACCCGTAAGGATATTACTAGAAAAAGCATCACTGCGAACGCAGCCCCTGATCTCGTCGTATATCACCGCCCACAGAAGCGCTCGCAATTGTTGCGAAATCTCCTTTGGTTGCAACTGGCGCGGTAGCGGCTCAATCCCCTCAGCCTGCGCGAAAGTCAGTTTCTTCCGTTCAGCGTACGGATCGGCCTGTTGGTACCCGTCCTCATGGTTTTCATCCGTCATGTTCCTAGTTCCGCGCGAAAACCTGACCTTTTCAGGCTAAATTGGAATGGAAATCAAGAACCTGGGACAAGCCAGCAACTCAGATCAGATCAACAATCTTGCGTTGGGCATCCCCCTCGCCTTCAATGTAGATCTGCGTGGTTGCGAGCGTCGAATGTCCTGCCAGATGTTGTACGTCACGGAGGCTGCCTCCGACGCCACCGATTTTGCGAGCAGCCCTCGTGATGAAGGTTCGCCGTCCGCTGTGGCTGGAGCAACCGTCGAAGCCAAGCCCGCGGTATAGGTCCCCAAACCAGTCGGCGATCGAGGCAGGTGACATTGCCTCCCCTGCCCGTGCCCGGCGTCCGCGTTCCGAGCAAATTACCGGGCTATCCTGGCTCGGCTTGCTATGCTGCTCAGAGTGATGGGCTTCGAGAGCCACCTTAAGGTCCCGGTTCATCGGCACGATTCGTCCGCCCTTTTTGCCTTTCGAGACGTTGTTCTCGATACTGATGGCGCTTGTGACCAGCCCTTCGGCATCGGTGACCATTGACCACCTTAGAAGTGCAATCTCCTTGGCACGCAGGCCGGCTTTGATCGACAGAAGGAAGAGAACGCGGTTTCGTTTAGTGTAACGCCCATGCGTCTCCAGGAAATGCAAGATCGCCCTTTCCTGGTTCTCGGTGAGGATTTTCGCGCGTTTCCCAAGGGACATACGTGGTTTAAACTCCCTGCATTTTCTGCAAAATCGCTGAAATTCTAGGGGAATCGTCTCTGCAGTGCAAGCCGCCAGGTCGCAAACTCTAAGTAAAACCTAGACTCCCGTTAAAATGATTATTTCTTCGGAACTCAAGATTTCGAAAATGCTGTAGCACAAAAGATAACATATTACGTTACACATCGCGTTATGTTATGTATCGTTATCTCTCAACGACAAGCTCTATCTTGAAGGTTCTACGATGGATCATACGCCGCTTACTGAAAAAGTGCTGGCTCAAGATCACGCTACGGCAGCGGAGTCGGCATTTGCCGAGGGCCCTGTTACCGTTGCAGCGGTTGCCACAGCGATCGAGGCGCTTCGAGCGGACGGAAGAGCGGTTACACATCGAAGCGTTCGGCAATGGCTAGGCCGAGGGTCGATGACGACCCTGAATAAGCTGATCCGCCAGCTCGCCGCTGAACAGGCAGAAACATTACCGCAACCTGAGCTGACCCAGAGCGATCACGACCTCATTGCACGGCTCATCAAGGAGATTTTGTCGACGGTAAGCATCCGTGTCGACGGCATCGCCTCGCAGCGGGAGGCGCTGTTGACCAAGCGGGCCGAGGATGCAGAAGCCCACGCGGCCTCGGCCCTCGCTGCGGCAGACAGTGAAGTGATAGCCGCAAGCCGCGTGGCCCGTCTGGCTGAAGAACAGCGAGACGCAGCGTGCCGGCGCGCCGATGCCGCTCAGACCGTGGCCGCGGACGCCGAACAACGAGCACTTCGCCTGGACGGACAAGTTGCCCAGTTGACCTCTGATCGGGCCACCGTTCAGGCCAAGCTAGCCGATCTCGAAGCCAGCCTGGTCGAAGCAAGAGTGCGCGCGGATACAGAAGCATCCGCCCGATCCAACGCGGAAGTCAGGATCCAGCGATTTGTGACCGACACAGCTGGACTTCGATCCAAAGTTGCTACCATCACGCAACAGCTCTCAGATCAAACACGGCGAACGGCAGATGCCCTCAATGCCGCTGAAACGTATAAGGTTGCGGTAAAAAAGGAACGTGAAACGGCCGACCGGAGGGTTCAAGAAATCGCGTGCAAGCTTGAAAAATGCGATGACGACTTGCAACGCAGTAAAATTCGCCTCGCAGGTATCGCCGCGGAAAACGCGGACTATCGTAGGGAGAACGATCATCTTAGGGCTGACCTCACGGCCGAACGGACGAAACTAGGTGAACTAACTGCAGCGCTTTCGAAAAGTACGAACCGCATCCAGACGCTAACATCTCTTTTGGAAACCATGTTGAGTGGCGGAGAAACAACAATACAGTCTATTCAATCAGGTTCTGCTATCGAGGAAAGAGACTCTGCGCGGCAGCACAGAACGTCAGCGGCAGAAAGTACCGTACAACCTCAGAACTGGCACCGTCAAAAGAACTTGGAGTGAGTGTTGCTCCTCGGACCGAGTCTCAGCGCTTTTCTGCGGTATTCTCCGCCTGATTGATCTGCCCCCTTCTGAGTGGTCCGGGATCTGTTTTAGATTTTGGCCTGAAGGAGGACTGGGATGGCGAGGAATCACAAGCCGGAAGAGATCATCGGCAAGCTGCCCGCGGCGACTTCATGGGCAATGCCGGTAATGTCGTGCTGATCGGCGGCCCGGGCACCGGCAAAAGTTGTATATATCACATCGCACTTGGCGTTGCAGGCGGCAATGAATGGGGCTAGAGACAACAATGCACTAACTTTCAACCCGGACTACTCATCTGGGGCCGGTCACTGCCTTGCCCATCGTCCGCAGGCTCCAATGCGTGGGGCACACCTCGCGGGCTGGGCTCCCAGCGCCTTGCAGACCGTGGCGGCGGTCTCCTCGCCGCCGATCCAAAGCGACGCGCGCCATGTTTGCGGGGCGGCGACGCCAACGCCACCTTCTCCACGTCATCCAACACGAGTGTTACGGCGCGTCTCTTGGCCATTCCCACCACCTTGCATCAGATCGATAGAAACGAAGCCTATCTGTCGATCAGGACAGTAGTCTAACCTTTCATATGGATGGCCCGTAACCTACACGCTATTTCTCTGCAGGTTTGATTGCGCCAGTATGGCGGTTGATGTCGTATTCCTGCACCAGATCGCCCTTGTCAGTCGTGACGATTTGGGCGGTGATGGTGTCATCGTTCTTCTTGGTGACAAGGCCGACCTTGATGTTCGGGTTGCCGGAAGCCTTGACCCATTGCTGCATCCGGCGCTCGACCTGTGGGACCGAGAGGTCGAGGTTTCGCCGCTGACCCCAGCCACCGGAACCGTAGCCCGGCCCATAGCCGCCGCCCCACATCATGGCCGGGCCATAACGACCACGGCTCCAGCCAAGGCACGTCCATCCAGGACCATAGTCGGGGCCGTAGCCACCGCCGCCCCACATCATGCCGGGGCCGTAGCCGCCAGCCCAGTCGCCTTCGGCGGGCTGAGCCCGAGCGATCGAGGCCACAAGTCCCACAACGAGCACGGCAGTGCTGACGCGATAGAAAATCTTGTTCATGAATCGGACTCCGTTCCCGGCTTTTAGGCCAGGTGTTGCTAAAGGATCGGCACGGACTCTCCGCACCGAGGTGTGAATTCGGGAAAGCCTAGGAATTACTGACCCACTGCGTTGGCGGCTTAGACCACATGGCGAGGTGGTCGGAAATAAGGTCGTAAGCCAGTTCTGTTCGGCATGGTCTCATGGGCCGGCACAGACAGCCTGAAGAGATCCTTCCCGGAAGGGG
>DAIDMG010000065.1 GCA_027449105.1 Acidiphilium sp.
GAGGTCGCTTGTCCTCTCTGCTCTCAACCGCGCGAGAAAGCTGCGATAATGCTAGTACTGGCACCTGTAGCTCCTTGGCGAGAGCCTTTAACCCTTGCGTAATGTGGCTAATCTCGATCACCCGATTCTCCGGCTTCGTACCCGTGGCAGGCCGCATCAATTGCAGATAGTCGACAACCACCAAAGCCAATCCATTAGTCCGTTTCAACCGCCGGCACCGCGTTCGCATCGCCGAAAGCGAAATTGCCGGAGTATCATCAATAATCAACGGTAGTCTTGCAATTCGCCGTGACACTGCAACAAAATTATCAAACTCCTTCTTTCCGATTTCTCCTCTTCGGATACGGTCCGATGCAACCCGCGCCTCTTCAGCAAGCAAACGCGTTGCCAGTTGTTCAGCGCTCATTTCTAGCGAAAAGATGACCACCGTCTTCTTCGCATCTGCGCTCGGGTCCGCCTTTCTCGCGTCGTTCAAGAGTGCCTGCGCTGCTCCGAAGGCAATTTTCGTTGCTAATGCAGTTTTTCCCATCCCGGGGCGCCCAGCCAGGATCAGCAAATCGGATTCATGCATCCCGCCAGTCTTCGCGTCCAGATCTCGAAGTCCTGTCGTTAGTCCAGAAACATGGCCGTCTCGACGGAATGCCTGCTCCGCAGACTCGATCGCAAGCTCTAACGCTCGTTCGAAACTCATCGCCCGTCCGTCCGTTCCCCCGCGAGTGGCAAGATCGAACAGCGCCTGCTCCGCGGCTTCAATTTGAGCTTTTCCATCCATATCGAGGTCGGCGCCAAATGCCCGGTTTACCGTGATCTCACCGAGATCGATCAGGTTGCGGCGGATCCACGCATCATGAATTGTACGCCCATAATCCCCCGCATTGATGATACCCACCATTGCCGCCAGCAATTGCCCCAGATACGCGGTTCCGCCGACCTCTTCGAGCACCCCCGAATGCTCGAACTCAGCTCGGAGCGTAACGGGATCCGCAAGCTGCCCTGCCTCAATCCGTCTCGCGATCGCCTCGTAAATGCGTCCGTGAATCGAATCGGCGAAATGCTCAGGCAATAAAAATTCCGAAACCCGTTCGTATGCTTTATTGTTCGCGAGAAGTGCACCCAGAAGCGCTTGCTCCGCCTCAAGATTCGACGGCGGTAAACGCTGCGACAACCCTAAAAGGGGCGAATCCAACTTGCTCATTACCGTAGTCCTACCCCAGCGCTGAGTCCCGCGACAGGGGGGCACACCTGTGGATTGCGTGAATAAGGTGCATAATTATATCCACTAACGCATAACTAGATCGCCGGCGCCGCGCGCTGATACTGAGGTAATAAATCCAGCATGGGTTCGCCAAGCTGGGCCGCCGCCCGCCGCGGCCATCCCGGATCCGCTAGTAAGATGCGCCCCAACAAAACCAGGTCTGCACGGCCATTAGCAATAACCTCCGCCGCCAGCTCCGCTGAACGGATCATTCCGACAGCACCCGTTGCTAGTCCCGCTTCGCGCCTGATCGCCTCCGCAAATGGCACTTGATACCCAGGATGTATCGATGGCACATTTTGCTGTGGCGAAATACCTCCTGAGGAACAATCGATCAGATCAACATCCTTCCGCGCCTTCAGCCACGTCACCAGCTGCACGGAATCATTTATTGTCAGCCCCCCGCACACCCAATCGACACAGGATAAACGCACGAACAATGGCAACTCCAACGGCCACTCTGCGCGTACGGCATCGATTACATCCATCAATGCGCGCGCCCGCCGTGCCGCGGAGCCGCCGTAACGATCACTTCGTAAATTTGTAACGGGAGAAAGAAAGCTGTGGAGCAAATACCCGTGCGCAGCGTGAATCTCAAGAATCTGATACCCTGCACGCCTCGCTCTGCCTGCTGTTCTCGCAAAGTCCGTTACGATTTCATCGATTTCCACCACGGATAGCTCATGTGGAACCGGTCGGTCGGGCGTAAAAGCTTTTGCGCTCGGAGCCACCGGCAACCACCCACCCTCCGAATCCGGCGCGACGAATCCACCCCCGTTCCACGGCCGCAAAGAGCTCGCTTTACGGCCTGCATGTGCGATTTGTATCCCCGGCACCGCACCAGCAGAAGCAATCAGCGCGACCAACCTCGCCGCAAACGCCTCTTGCGCGTCGTCCCACAGACCAAGACAGCCGAGCGTAATTCTCCCATTCGGCGAAACATGCGTCGCCTCAGTAAACACGATCCCTGCTCCGCCTGCCGCCTTCGCACCCAGATTTTGTAAGTGCCAGTCTTGCCCAAGACCCTCAATTGCGCTGTACTGACACATTGGAGAAACTGCCATTCGATTTTTAGCCACCACCGATCGAAATTCCACCGGGCAAAGCAACGCTGTCTGCGACATCAGAAACTCCATGTGGTTCCAAACGTTATTTTCCAAAGTTATCCCCTTGTATGCCGGCGCTGCGGAGCCTTATGCGAAGTACGTCGGCCGCCGCGATTAGATGCCAACAAGCCAATTGTGATATCGATTCATACCCGAGCAACTACGTTTTACGACGCTTTGAAGGGGCGTCTTCGTTTGTATAACAACTAGCAGAGTTCAGCAGAACACAACAATACCGGCTTCAGCTATTCAAGGCAGCCAAGGTTGAATCTTTGATAACCCATGCGGGTTAAGACTATTGATATCTCAAAACTGCATCCTCAACTTCCGCACCGGAATTATTGGGTATCGTTTCTTCAAACCAGCATGTATCCTACCGACTATTCTGATTGAATCACAGGAATGTTTTTACGCAAACAATACAATCGATTTGAATGAGTTGCCCTATAAACTGGTGGCATGAATGTTAAATTTACCCCCGCGAAAACCGGTCATTAGTGATGGCGTTGTACGACGTGACTAACGACAACAAATTTCTTGGCCTCCGCCTTACGCGGGCCGTTTTCTTTGATTCCGTATCGCAGTTGCCATCATAACTACAACCGAAACTCTCCTGCCGTGCCATAATGAGTTTGGAGCCAATGATATTGAATGCTAACAGCTAAATATGAACAAGAAACGCGTCTTGTTTCATTATAACAATATATCTGCAACTTGCTAATTTTTTCCCTATATGATTTTGTTCACGCAAAAACAACAGAACTCAGGGACGATTAGCGTCTCATTTTATCTATATTTTTTTGTTCTTGCCACATGCTAGCCAACGCTGGCCTTGCCGATCACCGCCGCCTCTCCTCTTCATGCCTGCCCCAGCTCTTTCCGATGGAAAGAACTATCTTCAAGGATTTTCTCAGCAATTCAGGAGATTAGATTTTAAACGTAATACTTTACTCCGTTCTGTATGCTTTTCCGTAATCAAGAAGTTGGGTGTGCACGTTGTCTCGATGCGGATCTTCGATACCATTGCCGGACGGGAGCGATACAGCTTGCGAGTCTCAAATACATGCGTGACCGAACTCAGCTATCCTTACATTGTCCTTGTCAGCACCTCTGACTCGACATTTCTGAAATGTCCACGCAGATGGCGTGAGTACGCAACCATCGCGTGGGCCACCACAATCCCTATCTTCATAGCTTTTTGTAGCCCATGTGACGTTCGCCTGAAGAGAACGATGGTCTGGAAATGCTGGAGCGCGTCGGTACGGATGTAATCGGGAACATGTCCCACCGTCACCCTTAACTTTCCATAGCCCGTTCGATGCTTCGTGACCATGGGCGAATGAGGCGTCTTTTTGGTAAATTGGGATTTGGTGACGCGGCTCCCGTTCGAGCTTGAGTGGCGCCTAGTCACGACACCTCAACTCAGGGCCAGAGCAAGAGCCATCAGAAATGAGGATGATCATTCGGGATTTTGGCAATGTAGTGGATATCGGCGACAAGTGGATCAGGCAACCTCTCGACTTCATTGTCTTTTGAGCAGCCGATGAGGCATTGATGAGTACCTTGCGTGGTGCGGAAGGCAAGCAGCTCCACCGAAGATCGATTAAATAACGCGCCTCGAATGGTAGCCGATGTGCCCATTCAACTTTCGATTTATCAAGGAAAAATCCTCCGAGATATCCGAAAAGACATCCTCGTCACGCACTACGACGTCCAAATACGTCACTCTCAGGTTCACTGGTTGGACCGAAGCAACGTCAAGGAAAATGAGCCTCTCTCTATGCACGCTCAAGTTCGAGGCGGCCGCCCATCACTGGCAGTGTCTGAGACGTTCGATGGCAGTGGAACCATATTTCGATCCGCGATCTCCGAGCGAGGTTTCCTGTTGGTGTGGAATGCGGTCCGGTCGCAACGTGGTCTTGCCTGCTCGAAACTGCATCATGTCAACGAAAATACCAGGTAACGCCAATAATGCATTTGTCGGATCCAAGTACGGCTATCGGATAAAGCCCAAGCAACCACGGAACAATCATGCCCATCCTCTGGCCGCCAGTTGCAATAAGGAATGCAGCCTGCTTATCCGCTTTTGACACCCCGTGCTGCACCATCCCCGGCCACGAAGCTTTGCGAGCGCCTTAGGACATCTTGCAGCACGCCGCGTCAGCGGCACCCGTCGGATGCGCTATATCGCACTTGTATCGATCCATCCAATATGCTGGTCAGGCCGGCGATAGACAATATTTAGCGCCCCGGTAGTGATATTGCGAAATAGCAATAAAGTCTGATCCGCCAAGTCCATCCGCATTACCGCTTCACTGACGGTGAGCGGCCGGATCTCGGTCTGCATCTCAGCGACGACCGCAGCGTGTGGTCCGGTCTCCTGGTTTAATGCATTAGTTCCAGCCATGCTTCCATTCGATTCCACCTCGTCCTCTGAGCCGTTTTCGTAGACCTCACGTAACACGAATTGCCGTATCATTTCTGGTCGCGTACGATTTGCACTTTCGCGCGAATGCTCATTCATTCGCCGCCGGTAGCGCCGTAACCGCTTGGCAATATGCTCTGCGGCATCATCGAAGGCCGAATGTGCGTCGGCAGCTTCTCCCTCTCCACGCAATGTCAGGCCGCGCGCTGCGTGTACATTAATATCACACGTAAAAAAGCTTCGTGCACGGCTAAACGTCACATGCGCCTCTATCGCATGGTCGAAATATTTGCCAGCGATAATGTCCAGATGCCGCGCAACGTGGGCGCGAAGAGCATCGGATAGGTCAATCTGCTTTCCGGAGACAGTAATTTCCATCGCGAATTGCCTTTGCGTAGCCGAGTTACCGGTTCACTGATAGACGGGTTAACCACGCAATGATTTATCCCGCCGCCGCTGCGCCGAACCGGGTATGCGCAACGCTTCACGATATTTGGCCACAGTTCGACGTGCAATGTCTATGCCTTCGTTTTGTAATATTCGCGCAAGAGCATCGTCAGAAAGGATTGCCTCAGGCCTTTCCTGCTCCACGAGAGTGGCAATTCGATATCGGACAGAAGACGCGCTATGAATCTCGCCATCCGCACCACCGAGGGCGGCTGTGAAAAAGAAACGCATCTCGAGAATGCCACGTGGTGTTGCCATGGATTTATTTGCCGTCACGCGACTAATCGTGCTTTCGTGAAGCTCCAGGCTCTGTGCAACGTCCCGCAAAGTCAAGGGCCGCAAATAGGCGATTCCGTGCCTGAAAAAGCCTTCCTGTAATCGAACGATCTCGCTCGCAACTCGCAGAATTGTCTGCGCTCTTGCTTCCAGCGCGCGGATTAAAAAATTTGCCGCCTGCATCCGTTCGTTCAGAAATTGCTTGGTTTCTCGCGTTGCCCTGACTACCATCCGAGCATGAAATCCTCGTCTGACAAGCAATCGTGGCATGGTCTCAGGATTCAGTTCCACTAGGTACTCGCCGTCAGGGCTCCGGCGCACGACAACATCAGGGATCAAAACCCGAACTTCCTCTGTTTCAAAACGGGCGCCCGGTTTCGGATCCAGCCGACGAATTTCATCGATCATGTCGCGCAGATCCGACTCATCAACGCCACAGATGGTCATTAGTGCTCGATATTCGCGGCGGGCTAATCGATCGAGGTGCCGGATCAAAGCGGCCATGGCCGGATCAAGCCTGTTGCGCTCAGCGAGCTGGGCTGACAGGCAATCGGCCAAATCACGCGCGAACACGCCCGTAGGATCGAAATGCCGCATCATCTGCCGCACTTTCTCAACTCGCCCGATGTCCAGCTGAAGTGCTGTGGCAATGGCCTCGGGCGGCTCAGCGAGCCAGCCTGTCGGCTCCAGCGCCGCAATCAAAGCTCGAGCAACTTTGCGATCAATGGGATCTGAAAAAGCGAGTCGTGCCTGATGTTCCAGATACTCACGCAGCCCTGGGGGGCGACCCGCGATTCTGCTAATCTGGTCCTCATCCTCCATATCAAAGAGGTTGGCGCCACCAGCTTGATCGGAAACCGCTCCAACGTCATACACATTCGAAAAATCCGTATCGAGCGCCGCGCCGGGTTCTAGGTCAGGCGGACCCGGCTTTTCTGGTTTGTCAACACCGCTGGGAGCTGAGCCAGCCGTGTCACTGTCTCCACGCTCAAGAAACGGGTTGCGCTCCATTTCCTCATCAAGGAATTGCGCAGCCTCCAAATTGGTAAACTGGAGCAGCTGGATTGCCTGCCGCAATTGCGGCGTCATGACCAGGGTCTGATTTTGGCGCAGGTCAAGGCGAGGCGCGATCGACATTCACCAAGTATATCAACTATACGGGTTTCGAGAAGGGGTTGGCGTGATTTTTGCTAGCCAAAAAATCGACCGGTGCATTTGGTCAACCTCCGGGCCCTCGAAAACTGGCGCGCGGCAACCGGGCCTCTGATGACAGAGGCAAGACCCTCACCCTCGAAGCCGGAGGATTATTAGTTCTTCCCCTGTTCAGGAGTCAGCACGATTCGTACGGGACAATAAAAGGCGTAACTTCACGCGAAGGAATCAAGAACTGCATAAAAATACCCGTTAATCCGTTTTGGATCGGCGGACTCGGCTGGCATGATGTGGTTGAACTTAAGGAATCTCGATGTCCGTTTTATGATTCAATTGGCTGGATATTACACCTTGGCACGTTAACAGTCTCCTGTTACGCTCCGCGTGAGCCTTCTTGCCTCACGCCTTGTTTTGGCATGTACGGCCTTAGGTCGTCGCAACATTTCGCTAATTTTAACACCACCCCCTGAACTTGGCAAAATCTTGCCGGTCCTACCTCATGATCGCCGTGATCGGCATGCACGAATGGGTATCATTTCTCGTGGGCAGTTCATTGCTACCGTTTGTTTAGTAGTAATGGCATGACTCCACGGCCTGATGCTTACTTTGCGCAATGGCTTCTCCAAGTACAACACCGGCTTTCCCTAACGTGTTAAGCTAACAATAAGGTAAGCGTCCGCGTCGCGCTCAGCAAGCATCGCTTTAATGGCAGACAGTCTCATATACGTGGCCTCGCTTGCCGGAGCCGCCATTAGCCAGGCCCCGACGCGTCTCTTCCTTTACCGAGGCATTCCTATTGCCGAGCCGTTTCGCACCATTTCCGCTTACCTGGCACCAGCTCCTGAGGAATAGCGATAAACTCTCTCTGCATGCACTCTGAACGTAGCGCCTCCCAGCGATTCGTTCTCGATCTTCCAGCGCGCCTCACAAGAAAGGTCCAAGTCACGCGTATGCCAGATTGCCGCTTGCGCTCTTTTAGCATACGAATCATGCCCCTTGGCACCGGGCTTCTCAACCCACTAGCCATTAACGCTTCTTGGAGACCTTAAGGCCTCGGAGATTGATAGAGATCAACGCGTCGTAGATACTTCCTGTTTAGAAACTCTTCGTGACAACCTAGCACCCCGAGGTTCCTGATGGCGACCGGCGTCTTAATGATCACCGGGTCTTGGATCGCGGACACCGCTAGAATGGCCATCGCACTCGTCCTCGCTGCCGTAATGACCGCCCCTGCCAATTGGGCCTCTGATCGCTTTGTTCTGGTAATGCACGACGTGCCGGAAGCCGACGAGCGCAGCGCTCACGGATTAATGGACCTCGTTACGTCGTTTGCCCAACAGGCCGCGCGTTCGATTTCGCGTATTTTTATAATTCATGACGATCGGTTGAATGTATTTGCCACAGGGCGCGGCCTAAAACATCCTGCGGTTCTAGTTTCAACTGGCCCTTTAGGAGAGCTCCCAACCGCAGAGCTTGCTGGTGTGCCAGCCCATGAGTCCACGCATTTTCAGCGCCATGGCCTTCCGACGCCGATAATTGCGGCAACATTCTCTAATGAAATCAACATCCTTACCAACATTGGGTTTTCCTTCGGAAGCCGACGGCACAGCGAGAGCGACAACACTCTGGGCACTCTCCGTCGATTTTTGCCGCCATTCCTGACTCCCGCTACGGCAATAATGGTGCACCTGGCCAATTCACGCACTCGCAACTTCGCTGTGGCTAAGCGTGCCCCACAAATTCCACACCATCGCGTGGCCTTCACCGGTGCGTTCTCAGGCATCGCGGCAATCGCGCAAAATGCGCCGAATATTAACGCCGAGCGGGCCCCTGCTACCGCGCAAGTGTTCGTCATTAACCTGTTGAGCAGCCAACAGCTTGAGCATCTCTTTGCAATTCTCGTATCGAGTCACATAAGGGTTGCACGCTTGGGCCAGCACGGCTGGCGCGCCTTCAATGCCAGCTGGAGGCAAAACCCAAGACGCGACCACGCGCTCAAACTACCCCAGGCGAAAAAGACTGAAGAGCGTTCTCTCAGCTCTGCGATTCCACCATGAATGAGCGGATTAGTACATTTGCCCTCACAGCTGCAGTGATGGCCGGTGCCGCTCTTTGCGTATTGCTTGCCGCTCCTTTTTTGGGCGCGCTCGCATGGGCGCTCGCTCTCGGTGTCTTATTCGTACCCTTGCAGGTACGATTTGAGAAGATCTTTAGAAGTCGTAGCCTTGCTGCGGTTCTGACCGTGCTAGTTGCTGCAATCATCGTGGCAACACCCGCCGTTCTGGTGATTGAGCGATTGGTCCGCGAGGCTGCGGCTAGCGCTGTTTTTATTCAGGGAAAATTAGCCGCGAAGTCGATCCGACTTCCAGAATTCGTATACTGGGTACAAGAGCAAGTTGATCTACCCGCCATGATTAGCCGTCTAACGACTTGGCTCAGCAATGTCAGCGCCTCGTTCCTGCGAGGATCCTTAACGCAAGCGCTGGAGATCGTGCTTACCTTTTACATTCTTTTCTTCGTCTTGCGAGACCGCGGCGCCGCCTGCGCTGTCCTCCGCGGTGTTCTGCCACTTAATCGGACAGAAACCGACCGTCTGTTCGCCCGTATCATTGATACGATTCATGCGACAATCTACGGGACGATTGTAGTGGCGATAATTCAGGGTGCGCTGGGTGGCCTGATGTTCCTGGTTCTTGGCCTTTCCGCCCCCGTTCTCTGGGGTTTGATAATGGCATTGCTATCCATGGTGCCAGTGCTCGGCGCATTCATTGTTTGGATCCCTGAAGCCATTTTGTTAATTTTGGATGGTCATGAGATCAAGGCCGCAATATTGATTGTTTGGGGTAGCGTAGTGGTGGGTGGAATCGATAACGTTATAAGACCGATCCTTCTAGGAAACCGCTTGCGATTGCACACTGTCCCGTCTTTCATATCGATTATAGGCGGGCTTGTCTTGTTTGGGCCACCTGGCTTTGTGCTCGGACCGCTGGTTCTAACGACGACCCTTGTGCTGCTTGAGATACTGCGCGCTCGGGCAAATCTGCCGATGTTGTGAAGCCTTCTAGACCAGATGTTCGCCTGAGATTGGGGTGACCCGTCTCGCGGTATGCAGATTTCCGAGGGTTACGCCGGGAGGTCCGGTGCCGAGCCTCAATGCATAGGAGACGGGTCATGGGAGAGCATATCACCTTTATCGGGCTGGACGTGCACAAGGAGACGATCACGGTCGCGCTGGCGGAATCCGGCGGCCGCGGTGACGTGCGCGAGTATGGCCGGATCGCGAACACCCCGGAGGCGCTGACGAGGCTGGTGGTGAAGTTGAAGCGAACGGGCGGTGAGCTGCGATTTTGCTACGAAGCGGGGCCATGTGGCTACGGGATCCAGCGACAGCTGACGGCGGCCGGGCATGACTGCGTGGTGGTGGCGCCGTCGCTGATCCCTCGCAAGCCGGGGGAACGGATCAAGACGGATCGTCGGGATGCGGTGAACCTGGCCAGGCTGCATCGGGCGGGGGAATTGACGGATAGCGTCCGTCAATGTGGTGGAAATTCTGGTATAGCTGAAGCGGCCAATGGTCACGCGGCGACGGTGGAAATTCGTGGTGTATCGGCATCGATGGCGGGTGCCATGAGTTCGACCATTCCCTCGATCTGCATATAGCGGTTCTGTGTCTGCCATTCGTCGTTGGCCTCGAGCAGCACGGCCCCGATCAGGCGGATGATCGAACCTTCATTGGGAAAGATGCCGACGACATCGGCGCGGCGCTTGACCTCCTTGTTCAGGCGTTCGAGCGGATTCGTCGAGTGAATTTTGGTTCGGTGCTGGGCGGGAAAGTCCATGTGCGCCAGCACGTCGGTTTCACTGTCGTCGATGAACGCGCCAAGTTTTGGCCATTTGCCCCGGAGCTGGTCGGCCACATGGCGCAGGGTCTGGCTGGCACTGACGCGATCCGGCTGGATAAACGCCTGACGCAACGCGGCAGACACCATGCTCTGCTGCCCCTTCGGCACATAGGACAAGGCGTTGCGCATCCAGTGAACGCGGCATCTTTGCCAGGATGCCCCCATCACCCGGCGGATCGCCGCCTTCAACCCTTCATGAGCATCGGAGATCACCAGTTTCACCTCACGCAGCCCACGGCGGACCAAGCTGGACACCCGCAATAACCCTTTGAAGGTTGTTGAATTCGTGATTCACTGAGCCTGTCGTGAATTGGAGGCGGGTGGATGGAGGCGTGGTCGCTATTCGGGCTTTCGGAGCATCTTGAGCGTCTGAGCAAGACCGGGGACCCGCTGGAGGTTCTGGAAGCGACGGTCGATTTCGAGCATTTCCGTGGCTGGCTGGTTGAAGGGCTGGGCTACGGGGACGGCGCCAAGGGTGGGCGTCCGCCCTTCGACCCTGTATCGATGTTCAAGGCGCTGATCCTTCAGGCCCAGCACAATCTGAGCGATGCCAGGATGGAGTTCATGATCCGGGACCGCCTGTCCTGGATGCGCTTCCTGCGCTTTGATCTTGGCGGGCCGACGCCGGATGAGAACACGATCCGGCTGTTCCGTAACAAACTGACCGAGACCGGCACGCTGAAGCGGGTGATGAAGGCGTTCGACTGGCAATTGCAGAAGAAGGGCTACATCCCGATGTCGGGCCAGATCGTCGATGCGTCGCTGGTGCCGGCGCCGAAGCAGCGGAACACGGACGCGGAGAAGGAGGCGATCAAGGCCGGCAAGACAGCGCGTGAGATCTGGCCGGACGAGCCCCACAAGGCAGCGCAAAAAGACACGGACGCGCGGTGGACGCTCAAGATCGGCGGCAAGATCCGGTATCGGCCGGACGGCACGCCACTGCCCCAGATTGCGCTGCCGGTGTTCGGCTACAAATCCCACATCGCAATCGACCGGCGCTTCGGCTTCATCCGGGAGAGTGCGGTGACTTCCGCATCCCATGCGGATGGCCGGCTGCTGAAGCGGTTGGTGACGACGGACAACACCTCCTCGGAGGTTTGGGCCGACAGTGCCTATCGTTCGCAGAAGAATGAAAAATGGCTGGCTTCAAGGATGCTGGTCAGCCGCATCCACCGACGCAAGCCGGCGGGCAAGCCGATGCCGCAGAATATCGCGCGGGCGAATGCCGCGAAATCGTCGGTCCGTGCCCATGTCGAACACGTCTTCGCCCACCAGAAGAACAGGTTCGGCCTGTTCATCCGCACCATCGGCATCGCACGGGCCGAAGCGAAACTCATCCTGGCCAATATCGCCTACAACTTCGACCGGCTCATCTTCCATGAACGCGCCCGAGCCATGGGATGAATCCGTCCAGACCTCGGGATTGCGGCCCCGATCGCGGCCTCCGCGACCCACGCAGACGGTCAAATAAGGCCCTTCAAACGGCCAAGAGCGCCGTATCCAGATTCAGATCCAACCAACCGCTCAATCCGCAAGGGTAAATACGGGTGTCCAGCTGATCGCGGACGGCGTTCAGGCGCACGGGATCGGCGGGCATGGCAACGAGTGCCGTGCCCGGTGTGACCGGATCGGTCATGGTGGTCTCCTGATGATATGGTTGGGGAATGGCGTGGCCGGGATCGGATCCCGGCGCAGACAGGGCCGGAGGAGCGTTTAGGTGGTTTCTCCCCGGCAACGCCCGGATGACTGTCTGCTCACAAGATATGGGAATATAATCAAATATTTCAATATGTTATGAGGCTATTGATCTGATATTTGCTCTAAATGTCGAGCAATTCATTCCCTCCGCCGCCTGATCTTCTCCAGCCGCGCGTGGTTGTTCGCCGCCTGGGTCGCGGCGAGCATCTCGGCATGGAAGAATTCGGTGGCGATGATGGCATTGGCCCGGTTGTAGTGCTCGGCCGCGACCGCCTCGCTGATGTCGAGCACGGCGCGGGCCAGGCCGGGCTCGGCGCGATTGACCAGGGGTGCTGTGGTGCCGAGCGCGTGGCGGAACCGGTGCGGCCCGATCGCGACGCCGAGCAGGGCTTTTGACCGAACCCGGACCAGCTTCTCGATCCCCGGCTCAGCGAGCGGTTTGCCCAGCGTGCCGACCCAGAGCGCGCCATGATCCGTGCCACGCAGCAGGGCAGGGCGGATCTCGCCGAGATAGCGGTCGATGAATGGCGTCAGGCGAGCGGGGAGCAGAACGTTGTCACGCCGTGCGGTCTTGATCTGGTCGGGTCGGTAATCGATCCGGTAACGGCCGTCGACCTTGTGGAGATTGTCCGTTGCCATGGTCTGTGCCG
>DAIDMG010000066.1 GCA_027449105.1 Acidiphilium sp.
AGGGTGCTCGGCACCCGATCCGGTGGGAGGGGTTCCACCGCCGACCCGCGATTGGCCAATCCCTACTTCAGTGGGGAAAAGCCAACAGCAGCCCGGATGTCGAAAGCAAGGCCACTACCAGATCCGGTGGCGGTTGAGCTAACTCGATAGTGCCCAGGGGCTTTGGTTTCGCTAGCATCGTCGCCTGGCGGAACAATGGGCCCGACCCGCGGTCCGGTCGAAAAGGCAAACGCGATGGTGAATGACTTGCATTTGTATCGATCGTGGCCCAACAGGTTCACGTCATGGAACATTCGCGGATCGCCGACAGTGCGCTGAAGCTGCGCCGGATGTTTATCCGGGACTTGGTTCTGCAGGCGCGGATAGGCGTACACGATCATGAGCATCGACGGACGCAGCGTGTCCGGATCAATATCGATTTGGCGGTTGAAGACGACAGTATTTTGCGCGTGTCACGAGCGCCGGTTGGTCGGGAAGACCTGGCGCGCGTGGTAGACTACGAGCGGATCGTAACGAATATCCGCGCGCTGGTGGCAAGCGGTCATGTGCAGTTGGTTGAGACGCTGGCAGAGCGACTTGCCGAGTTGTGCCTCGAGGATCGGCGAGTGGTCATTGCGAGGGTGACCGTGGAGAAACTCGACGTGTTCGAGGATGCGGCGTCTGCCGGAGTGGAGATTGAGCGGCGCCGCTAACTAGGCGTCAGTTCCAGTCCGCTGCAACTAAACGAGTATTCGCTGATGGACAGGGTGAACGCCGCTGAATGTTTTTGTTCGTGTGCCGGGGTATCGATGGCTTTCCGCGACGCGAGTTTTTTCACTTCACAACGGGTAATTTGACGATGGCCTGCCGCACTCGACATCTGCCGAGCGGTTAGACTCACTGCAACCTCTTGACGCGCCGGCTATCGAGAACAGTATCGATTGTCAGACGCCGACGGACCCTTCCGGTGTGGCTCTGGGTTTGACGCCGAAGTATTCGATGTAAGGTGTAAAGTAGGGGCGCAGCCGGTCCGGGTTGATACCGAAATCGGCCAGACGGTACCGGTTTCGGCCATAGCCGCCGCGGGGGCTGGCGGCTAGGGAAGCGCGCATCGCCAGGCGCGCAGTTTCGGAAAACTCTTCTCCGAAATGGTCGTAAATCCTGGCAATTGCGGCAATCGGGTCGCTCGTCAGATCTTCGTACTGCAGATTGATCAGCCGTTCTGGCGGCAGTGCGTTGCTACGATCGAACTCGACCAGCAGGCGCGCGCCTTCAATCCAGCGGGAGGTGACCTGCTCTCCGATTTCGACCGGATCAATGTCGCGGAGGAACGGACCGCGAAGGACCTCGGTCATATGGGCGACGGAAGCGAAAACGTGCACCGGATCGCGGTGGACCATAACAAAGCGGGCATCCGGGTAGGTGCGCAAGATGGCCGGTATCGAAAACGTATGATCCGGGCACTTCAACGCCCAGAATTTTGCTCCAACGTCGTGCTGCAGCGCTTGCAGGTAGCGCTTGTGAAACGCGAAGGCGGCATCATGGCCGTACGAATCGAGCCATTTGCGGTAGGAAGGAACGCGGAAGGTCGTGTCGAAACGAAGACTCTGGAATACATGCGCGGTAATTTCGCTGCATTCCTGGGGCGAATCCCCGTGGATGGGGTGGATGGCCGGAAAGTTCGGTGCCATCCCGGCGAAGGTTTTCAGCTGCCGGTTCGTTCGACGAACCTCGTCGCTGTGGCGGGACACAAAATTGCGCGGCCGGGGCGCAGGGTAGAGAGTCTGCCAAACGCGGGGTACCAGGACATCCGGATCCTGAGCGATGAGGTCGTGCAGGAACGACGTACCGGAACGCGGGAGACCCATGATGAAGATCGGCTTCGCTACCATCTCGAGGCCAACTTCAGGCAGTTCCGTGTGCAGCCGCGCTATCGTTGCGGCGTTGCGCGCCAGGCGTGTGAGATCATACCGAACCGAGAGCCGCCCGAAAAGGCTTAACCGGGTCTCCCGGGCCAGGGACTCCATAAGACGGTCCAGGCCTTCGCGCGCATCCGGTTCTAGGGTACCGGATGCGGCCGCGGCAATCGACTGGGCGCTCAGCTTCGGCCAGGTGTGCGGCAGGATCGCTTCGGCTGCGCTGAAACAGGCGCTCAAGGTGCGGTAGGCGATTGTCTTGCGCCGCGCCTGCTGCGGAATCGGTGGAACGGGCGACGGTGTGGCAATCATATTTTTCGCTCGATCAGTTCGATTTTGTAGCCATTTGGGTCTTCGATGAACGCAATGACCGTCGTGCCGAATTTTACCGGCCCCGGCTCGCGGATGATTTTTGCTCCGGCATCACGGAGCTTTTCAACCGATGCCCTGATATCGGATACGCCGAGGGCAAGATGACCGAAGGCCGTACCCAGATCATAATGGTTAACTCCGTAGTTGTAGGTGAGTTCCAGCACCGTGTTCGAACTCTCGTCACCATAGCCAACGAAAGCCAGCGTATATCTTCCTTCCGGAACATCTGTCCGGCGCAATTCCTTCATTCCGAGTAGTTCTGTGTAAAATTTCACGCTTTGATCCAGATCATTCACCCGGATCATTGTATGCATGTAACTGAATTCACCCATGTTTCGATCCTCACTGAAACTCCCGGACGGTTGGGTCGATACCATAAAGGAACATTCCGGCACTGTCTGCCGCCGCAATCATTGCCGCCTTGTCCACCAAAATGGTTCCTCCGGCCTCAAATGCGATGCCACGAAGCCCGGCGTCCGCGGCGCGCAGCACGCTCGCAGCGCCGAGTGTAGGCAGATCGGCGCGACGGTCTTGTCCCGGCTTGACCAGTTTGACCAGGACTCCCCCCTCGCCGGGGCGGCGAAGTACGCCTGCCCGCTCCAGCATGGCGTCAGTGCCTTCGATAGCTTCAACCGCCAGCACTAACCCCTGCTGGACAACACAGGCCTGACCAACATCCGCATGACCCAGAGCATGGAGGACCGCGATTGCGCGAGCAATATCTGCCCGCGCCAATGTATCAGGTTGTGTCGCTGTCAGCGCGCCCTCTGTGGCGACGGCATCTTCCAGCACTTCATGCGGGCCGAGCACGACAAATCCCTCCTCGCCGAGGATCCGGATCACCGCCCCCAGCAATCCGTCGTCTCCCGCGAAAACGGCCCGCCCGATCCGAGCCAGTAGCTTCGCTCCCACAGCGTCTGGCCGCAGCTCCAACAGGGAAGGTCTCTTGACTGGCCCTGCCAGAACGACATGTCGGCAGTTCTGGGAGCGCAGCGCCGTGATAGCCGTACCCACTGCGCCCAGGCGTACAACAAGGTGCGGAAATCCTCGGAACACGGAAGGGTCGGCAAACCCCTCCAGGGCCACGACGAACACCGCCTGGCCGGATGATTGTGCAGCAGCTGCAACCAAGCCAGGCAAGGCTCCGCCGCCGGCGATGATCCCGAGCGGAGAGGATACGTCGCGCACCCCGGTCAGCCCTCGGCGTCATCGGAAAAATGGTGTGTCATGGTCCGGATCAGGCCGCGCTTGCTCGGAGTGGTGACGAAACGCAGCATGGCCGCAACATAGGGATCGGCTTCCGCCAAGGAGCGAACGCGCTCGATCCGGTTGGCGAACACTATGGAGTCATCACGAAAAAGGGTGTTGAAGGCCAACCGGATCCGGTGAAGGCCGGGCTTGTCGAGCCCGGCGCGCTTCAGTCCAACGATGTTGAGGCCGGCGAGGCGGGCGCGGTTGCCAATGACGGAACCGAACGGGATGACGTCTCCTTCGATACCGGACATGCCACCTACCATGGCGCCGGTGCCAATCCGAACGAACTGATGGATAGCGGCGGAACCCCCGATGAACGCGCGATCAGCGATGGCAACGTGCCCACCCATGACGACGTTATTGGCAACGATCACATTGTTGCCGAGGTCACAATCATGAGCGACGTGAACAACCGCCATCAAAAGACAGCTATTGCCGATACGGGTGACACCCGAGCCCGTGACCGTACCGCGATGGATGGTGCAATTTTCACGTATCGTGCAGGCGCTGCCGATGACCGTCTCGGTATCTTCACCTTTGTACTTGAGATCCTGCGGCGCAAGACCAATGGTCGTGAACGGATAGATTTTGGTGTCCGGTCCGATCCGGGTGCGGCCGTCGACCACGACATGGGAGAGGAGCTCCACGCCGTCCCCGAGTGTGACCTTTGGGCCGACAGTGCAAAATGCACCGATACGCACGCGCGACCCGAGCTCCGCGCCGGGCGCGATCAGCGCTGTGGGATGAATCATGCTGATATCATGCAGGGTTGGCGCGCTCATCCCGGATCATGGCGGCGAAGCCGGCTTCAGCGACGGTCACACCATCGACGCGTGCGACGGCATGAAACTTCCAGACATTGCCCCGGTTACGCTCCTTGGTGACATGAATGCGCAAGCTGTCGCCGGGAACCACGGGCCGCCTGAATTTGGCTCCCTCAACGGACATGAAATAGACGAGTTTCCCGGCTTCTTCCGGACCAAGAGTTTCGACCACGAGCACGGCGGCGGTTTGAGCCATGCTTTCAATGATCAGCACTCCTGGCATCACCGGGTGGCCCGGGAAATGCCCTTGGAAAAAGTGCTCGTCGACCGAGACATTCTTCACGCCTATCGCGGACACGTCGGGCACCATCTCGATCACGCGATCAATCAGGAGAAATGGATATCGATGCGGAATCGCCCGCATGATACCGGCGATGTCAACCGTCAGGCCAGGTCCCGTTTCACCAGGAGCCGTTCCGGCGTTGCTGCCGTCCATCGCGTTCGTTCCGCCGTTTGCGTTTCGGTCATTCATGTTGTCTCTGAGCCAGTTTGGTGTCGGCTTCGGATTCAGAATGGCGCATTCCGTCACGCCGTGCAAAACGCCTTAGCGCAGCGACTTCCCGGAAGAAAGCTTTGACGGGTTGAGCGGGGCTGCCCAGCACGTCCGCGCCCGCAGGAACGTTGGCCATGACACCAGCCTGTGGGCCAATGCGCGCGCCATTACCGATGGTTAGGTGGCCGGACAAGCCTGCTTGCCCGGCAACAACCACCGAATCCCCAAGGACGGTTGACCCGGAAATGCCTGCCTGGGCAACGACGATGCAATTTTTGCCGACGCGAGCGTTGTGGCCGATTTGAACCTGATTATCAATGCGTGTGCCGGCACCGATGATCGTGTCCTGTGATGAGCCTCGGTCGATCGTGGTGTTGGCCCCGATATGGACGTCGTTTTCAATAATAACTCGCCCCAGTTGTGGAACACTGACAAATCCCATCGGAGATGAGGCAAAGCCGAAGCCGTCCTGACCGATTCTGGCACCCTCATGGATCGTGATCCGCTCACCGAGCAACGTGTGGGAAATGGTGACGCTACCGCCGACACGGCAATTGGCACCGATCACGACGCCGGCCCCGATGACACTGTGAGGACCGATCACGCTGCGGTGGCCGAGCTTTACCCGCGGCCCGATGATGGCGAACGCTCCGACCTCCGCCATCGGGTCAATTTCAGCACTGGGGTCCACGATGGCGGTAGGGTGAACGCCGGGAATTGGCTCGGGAGGTGGATGAAAGAGCGAGCAGGCGCGTGCCCAGGCAAGGTAGGGTTCCGCGACCGTAAGCGCGATCGCGTGGCTTGGAACCTGATTCGCCAGTTGGGAAAGGAGAATCACGGCACCTGCACGTGTTTCGGCGAGCAGCTTCTGGTACCGCAAATTGTCGAGAAAGCTGACCTCTTCCGGGCCGGCGCTTTGCAACGGCGCGACGCCGCGAAACAGCCGGTCGCCAGAGACGACCGGCGGCGGTGCGTCAATCGCCCGGGCGATTTCCGTCAGGCTGAACGGGCCGCATCGGGAAAAGAAACGTGGATCCCCCGGTGGGTCCATGGCTGCGTGATCAGGCATCCCAAGAAAGCATCACTGTACCCCCGAGAAATTACGGCTTCTGCGGTTCTATCGCTGCGGCGCCTTTTGGCACGATCGAGGGTGGTACCGCCACAGCCGGCAGGAGCTTGTTCAGGCGTGTGACAACCTCCTGGGAGATGTCGAACCCGTTAGCGTTCAGAACGGTCTGTGAACGGTGCAGCACAAGGTTCATGCCGTGCGCCCGAGCAACCTGACGGATTACCGCGATGAGCATGGCCTGCACTTTGCCAACGGCTTTCCTTCCGGCAATCTGAATTGCGACGTCCTTGTTATGGAATTTAACTTGGGCCGCTTCGATTTCCTGCTGCAGGGCCTTCTCTTTAGAAGCGATTTCCTGCTTGCCGAGCTTTTTCTGCTCCGCCTCGATGGTTTTCTGCTCGGCCTGGAGCTTCTTTTGCTCCGCTTCCGCCTCTTTCGCCAACACTGCGCGTCGGCCTTCAATGACTTTTTCGATGCCAATCATAGCCGTCGATTTTTGCAGGATCTCGGGAACCGAAAGCGTCCCGATCACGGCCGCAGGCGGCGTGCTTTCAGGAGACAAGGTTGGGAGATTAGGGATCGGCGGTAGTTTTTCCGCTTCTTCGACCGCGCTTTGCGCGCTGGTCTGTGCCGAAGGCGGCGTTTGGGTTGGGATGACCTTGTTCTGTGTCGGTGGGGCAGGGGCTTTCGGAATGAAATACCCGGGGCCATTGCTGGTCTGGGCCCACGCAACCCCAAGAGACAGCGCAAGGGAAGGCAGCAACATAAAAAGCTTGGTTTTGGTCATCGTGGAGTGCGTCACTCTTAGAACCTCTTTCCAAAGGAAACACGGAATTGTTCGACCTGGTCGTATTTGTATTTCTTGATCGGCTCGGCAAAGGACACGTCGATCATGCCAAAAGGGGTATCCCAGGCGACACCAACACCTGCGGAAATACGAGGTGCCGCGTTGTCATAGATCGGCAGCGGTTTGCCATTCAAAGTCTGGCTGCTTATCAGTGACAGGCTGCCGACGTCAACGAAGGCGAAACCTGATAGTCCTGTGCCTCGGCCGGCAGGCAATGGGAAGTGCAGGAGCGTGTCCCCCGTCCAGATGAAACGGCCGCCGAGGCTGTCGCCATATGTCGTGTCGTGCGGCCCGACGCCGCCATCCTGGAAGCCGAGCAAGCTGTCGCCACCAAGGAAGTAGCGGTCGGCCAAAGTCGTTTTGTATCCAAAAAGATCAAACAGGTAACCGACATGGCCGCGGAATTCCAGGACCCAGTCCTTGTTGCCCAGATAGTGTTTGAGGGGGATGTAATGGGAAGCGTGAATTCCAACGCGGAGATATTTGGCCGTGCCGCCGAGGCCCGCGAAATCGGTGTTGAGTATGAACTCGCTGCCTTTCGACGGGTTGATGATGTTATTGAGATAATCGAAAGAGAGGCTTTGTCCTACCTGCGAAAGGCTTGTCTTTCCTTCCTCGTTGAGGATGTAAAAGCTCACGCCGTTAGCCACGTTGTAGATCGTCCGACTGGAGATGGTGTACGTGAAGGTCTGGCTGACGTGACGGTTGTAACGCCAGCCGAAACGTATATCGGCGCCGATCGCGCTCTCGCTGAAGACGTAACTGCTGTAATTATACGTGTCTGTCCGGAACACATCGACGCCGGCAAGCAGGTTACGGCCGTAGAAATACGGATTTGTAACTCCAAAATTGAACTGCGTTCCCCTTTGCGCGACGAGGGCGCTTATCGAGGCGTTAATACCGGTTCCGAGAAAGTTGTTCTGGCTGAGACCGGCATTTGCCAGGGCACCTAGGCCCGTCGAGTAGCCGCCACCCAGAGAGAACTGACCTGTGGACTGTTCAGCTACTCTGACGTCAAGGTTGACCTCGTCGGGCTGGCTAGCGGGCGCCGGCTTGATCGAAACGCTTTGGGGTTTGAAGAAGCCCAGATTTTCGAGGTTCTGTTTGGATTGGTCCACGGCGTTCTGGTTGAACGGATCTCCGGGGGCGAGGGTGATCTGCCGGCGGATGACCGCATCATCAGTGCGGGTGTTCCCGAAAATGTTGACGCTGTTGATATAGACGCGAGGGCCTTCAATGACCCGGAACGTCAGGGCGATTGTGTCATTCTTGTGGTTTTCGGTGATGTCGGGTTCGACCTGGGCAAAGGCAAAACCCCGGTTCTGGACCGCATCGGAGATGGCCTTGACGGCGCTGCGCAGGGCGTCGCCGTCGAACCAATCACCCTTGTAGATATGCACCAGGCCGCGAAGGCTGCTTGCCGACAGGTGCTTGACGGACGACACGACGCGGACGGAGCTGACGCGATAGCGAGGCCCCTCATCGATTACAAAGGTCAGATAGAAGGACTTCCGGTTCGGCGCGAGCTGCGCTGTTGTATTCTTGATCCTGAAATCGGCGTAGCCGTGGTGAAAATAGAAGCGACGAAGCAGTTCCTCATCATAGCGGACCCGCTCCGGGCTGTAATGATCCGAGGTCGAGAGAAAGCTGTACCAGGTCGACTGGCCCGAGGAGATCGCGCCGCGAAGCCTGGCCTGGCTATAATGGGCGTTGCCGATGAAATTGATTCTGCTGATCGGTGTTAGCGGGCCGTCCGTGCAGTTGAACACGACGTTTACCCGGTTCTCCGGAAGCTTGACGATCGAGACGTTAACTTTCGCGTCGTAATGGCCCTTCTTCGCGTATTCGCCAAGGATTGTCTTCGTGTCGGCTGCAGCTGCTTCCCGCGTGAAAACCGCGCCCGGCTTCAGAGAGACACTCTTCGAGAGATCCTTATCCTTCAGGACCTTGTTGCCGCGAAAAAACACTTCGTTGACCACCGGGTTTTCGACAACCCTGATTACCAGGTCGTTGCCCTGCCTGTTGATCGAGACGTCGCTAAACAGACCGGTTGCGTAAAGTGTCTTCAGGCTCAGATTGATCCTCCGGCTGCTGAACGGATCTCCCGGCCTGAGGAGGATGTATGAAAGGATCGTAGCCGTTGTGATCCGGTGATTGCCGATCACCCTGATCGCCGCAATTCTGCTTCCGATTGCCCCGTCGCTGGCGGATGCCGGCGCGGCTGTCGCCGCCATGGCCGTTGCTCCGGTAGCGACAGCGAGCGCCGGTACCAG
Organism: Acidiphilium sp.; assembly: GCA_027449105.1. Taxonomy (GTDB): domain Bacteria; phylum Pseudomonadota; class Alphaproteobacteria; order Acetobacterales; family Acetobacteraceae; genus Acidiphilium. The sequence continues at coordinate 9,028 of DAIDMG010000066.1, forward strand.
CGCCGGCGCCGCGGCGATCAAGGGCGCCAAACCTACCGAAGCCAACTGGACCCAACGTAGTCGCCGCACCGTGATCTCCCAAACCCAACACGTGTCTTGCCGCGCCCCGCGGCCACTCAGTCTTGGGCAAGGGGCCTAGCCGCAACTGAGCGGATCCGCAAGGGTGGTGACCGTCTCGATCTGATGCACATGATGAGCCCGACTTGCTTCCACGGGGCGCCGGAAAACTCGTTCGTAGGCTCGTTGCGCGAGTCAACGCCCAGTCCATTTCGCTTGGACAATCTTGGAGCCGGCCGGGATGACCATTTGTTTCGCGGCCTTTTCCTCGTTGGCATGAATTGCCCTGAGCAGGATGAAAAGTACCGCGGTGTTGAGCATGCCGGGCGGTATCCATTGAATGATGCCACCGAGCATCTGGTCGTATTGCGGGGATATCGATGGATAGAGGCGGCCGCAAAGAGCGTAGAAATCGTAGAAGTCTGTCGTCGACAGGGCAATTGTCGCCGCGACAGCAATTTGCGGGAACATGGACAGGAAGCCTGCGGCCATGCGGGTGAGGTAGGTATGACGACAAGGGGGACATGGCCTTGGGTCGATGACCGCGAACCAGAACAAGAGACCAGCGAGAATCATTGAAAGATTCATCAGATCATACAACAGCGGGTCGAGCATGGATGCGAAATCGACTGCAGGAATCAGCCAGACATCGGTGGTGATGATCATGATAACGGCGGCTGCAGCCGGGTGAGCCACGATGCTCAGTGGCCTGGCGATGAAGGGGTGGCGAGCTGCTGCCTGCAAGTTCGCGGGGATGCCGCGGGTAAGGCTTTCGAGGGGCCAAGCGAACGCAAGCAGGAAAGGCGCAAAGATTCCCAGCGCGACCTGCTGCAGTCGATTCAGGAAAAACATGTGCTGGGCGAGATATTCGAAGCGCGTTTCCGTGGCCCCGTAGATTAGGGCGATACCGGTGAAGTACGCCACCATGCGCCAGACCGCCGGTCGATCTTTTCCAGCGCTGCAAATAAGGCCGCGCCCATACCAGTATGCGAACAACGCGCAACCGAGGAAGATCGGTGCGTTGAACGTAAACGGCGCGATCAGCGGCAGGTCGGCGGGCACCAGCCGGTTTGCGATATCGATAAAGGCACCCGTTACAAGGATGGCCAGGAACGCGCAGCCGTCAATCGCATCAAATCCGCGAGTTCCGTTCACTTCGTTTTTTTGGAACTCGCGCCCGATCAGCATCGGCCTAATATACGTTGGGGCGGCCGTGACGCAAAGGGAAAGGCCGGGCACCTGGATGCGCAAACCAGCGCTCCGCGAAGCGATCGCCGCTGTGGTTTGGCCCGTTGGGGGGCGGGGCCTGATCTTTCGTTCTCTTGCGATCTCGGGCGAGGAGGCGCGCGGGGGATATCGTGAGGGGGTGCCGTGGCCGCATCCACGCTGGTCGGTCCGAGATCGGCTTGTAGCGGCAAGCGGCAATCCAGCGCAATTTCGGACTGTGCCCGGAAGAACACACTCGTGTATGAATTGGCTCTTGGGCTGCAAGTTGAGATTGCGCCCGACCCGGCAACTAGCTATTCACGACCTCACCCAGACGTTATGAGGCCTTATAACGGTTACCAAAAAAAACCCCACCGGTGAAACCAGTGGGGCAAGTCAACAGGGAGGCTTCACGTCTGGGAGACGTTGGGATCCGAAGATCCCTATCCGGCCGGTCACGACCGGATCTCGCACGGAAGATAGTCTGAAGTGCTGCAGAACCCCTGCAGTCCGTTCGGACTATCTGTCCGAAATCTATTATTCAACATAGAACATAAATACGATCAATTAAAGCGTCTATTATGTGACGCGGCCATGAAATTCACGCATATAAAAGTCACGCAAGCGGGAGCACCGCAACCGTGGACCTTCCTGGCAAGGGAGGTCAGGGGCGATTGATTTCCGCAACGATGAAGTCACGGAATACGCCCACGCGCTTGGAATTCCTGAGTTCTTCCGGGTACACGAAGAACATGTCAATCTTGGGTGTCTTGGCATGCGGCAGGATCCGCGTCATGCCGGCCGTGTTCTCGACGAGGTAATCAGGCACCGCGCCGATTCCCAGGCCGGAACGGATTGCGATCATCACGGCCTGAAGAGAGTTGACCTCCAGTGCGCGGATGCGCCGCGATGAGCTTTCCGAGCGACCGAGGTCGGCAAGCCAATTCACATCCAGGACCGGAGGTTTGCGGTCGCCGAACAGTATGAGCCGATGCTGATCCAAATCTTCCGGACGCTCCGGAACCCGCCCAGCTGTCTTCAGATAAGCGTCTGAGGCCCAGATCTGCCACCGCATTTCTCCAATGGACCGCTGCACCAGGTCGGGCTGACGCGGTGGGTGCATACGGATGGCAACGTCGGCTTCGCGCATGGCGAGATCAAGGTCGACGTCGTCAAGCAACAAAGTCATGCTGACGTCCGGGTACCGCTCCAGAAAAGTTTTCAGCCTCGGTGCCAGCCATGCGACGCCGAAGCTATGGGTCGTTGTAACTTTCAGGCGTCCAGCGGCCCGCTCCTTGCTTTCCGTCAGTTGCGCTTCCGTCATCGCCAGCTTGGCGAAGACCTCGCGCACCGTCCGGTTCAGTTGCTCGCCCTGCTCGGTGAGGATAAGTCCACGTGCATGGCGGTGAAACAGAGGCACCGACAGCGCTTCCTCGAGCGCGGAAATTTGGCGCGACACAGCTGACTGTGAGAGATTGAGTGTGTCGCCGGCATGGGTGAAACTTCCAGCCTCTGCAACGGCATGAAAAACACGCAGCTTATCCCAATCCATGCGGTTCTGGGTCATTTCTATGGCGTCCCTGTTGCTGCTCCGCGACCAGTCGCGGCTTTCGATTGTTGTGTTTGCTGATCTTGCCTGATTTCCATACCCTGCTTGCTAGCCGGGGTCTCCGCAAGAAACCGCTCCGCCTCGAGCGCCGCCATGCAACCTGTGCCGGCGGCAGTGACGGCCTGCCGAAAAACCTTGTCCTGGACATCGCCTGCGGCAAACACGTGAGGGATCGACGTGCGTGTCGACCCCGGTGTGGTCTTGATATAGCCATCGGCATCCATGTCCAGTTGGCCCCTGAACAAGGCCGTCGCCGGATCGTGACCAATGGCAACGAAGACGCCCTCGACATCGAGTTTACGGACCGTACCGCTCTTCGTGTCCTCGATCATGACGCCGGTTACGGA
>DAIDMG010000067.1 GCA_027449105.1 Acidiphilium sp.
AGATCAGCAAAGTTTGACGCAATTTCCTTGAGCATGGCGTTGTCCAGCACGGCGTCCGCCAACAGCCGCTTGAGCCGAGCGTTCTCGTCTTCCAGCTGTTTGAGCCGCCGGGCGTCCGAGACTTCCAACCCGCCGAATTTGGCCTTCCACTTGTAAAACGTCGCCGAACTGATCCCGTGTCGACGGCAGACCTCCGCCGTCGACATCCCCGACTCCTGCTCTTTGAGGATGCCGATGATCTGCTCCTCGCTAAACCGACTGCTCTTCATCTCGTCCGTCTCCCTGATGGGGCGGACTCTACTCTTTCCTGGATGAAATCCACGGGCTCAGACCAAGATCAATAGCTGACTCGGCATTCCGCGCCAGGACGTTCGCATCATTCCGGTGTTAGCGCTGTGCCAGTACGGGTACCGGCGTCCCTACGACCTCGGAATCTCTACGTCCGCTTTTGACAGACCAATCAGCTAGGCACCGCACCATAAATCTGTCTCTGAAATGTATCGGGCCTGCCGCCCTCCTGAACGAGGCGCCTCCTCGATCGAGGCCGAATATCCTGATCAGTAGAGTTCAAACAATGATCGTATTGATTCTTCTTCTTACGCTTCTTACCGCATTCTTGGTCGCAGGCGTTACCGACCGGGTGATCCTGTTCCGTGATCACCGGGATTTCGGATGGATGGTAGCCGGTCCCGCACTAGGTGTATCTGGACTCGCTATCGCGTTGCTTTTGCACAATTCAGCACCTGCTCTGATCGGCGCAGTCCTGGGTCTTGCCGCCGGTCTCGTGTCGTTATGTCTCACGATACGCAACAATGGTGTGTTGCTGGCGTTACCGTTCTACATCATCAAGCTCGCTCTGCTCGCGGTGATCTTCGCTCTCGTCGCACTAGCCTTCGGTGCGGTTCCGATGAACTCCCGACGAGGTGCCGTGGCCCCAATTCCGAGTATGCTCGCCGTCGGTATGGTCCTGCTCGTCATCAACGGCCAACGAGTTGCCCTTCGGCGAGAGGGAAGCCTTCTCATGAGAGGCTTGCACTCCCTCTGCTGAGCAGCGCGCTGATATGGCAGGTAAGAGATCCGTTCTCGCAATCGCGCGAACCTTACCAGATGTCTCTCGCGTCGAAGCGCGATGCCTCGTAGCGGAACTTAAGGATGGAGATCCCATTTTCGCGACCACCTTGCATTGGGCGCGGTTGCCCGTAACGGGCATTCCACGCCATGGCCTGATGTGGACTTTCGAACACCCTTCTCAATGAAACCAGTGTCGTGCGTAAAGCCAGGCCAAAGGACAAAATGATACCATTTATGATACCACGCCTGCTCGCGACAATGGTCAACCCAACTCGATCCTCATACAAGATACCATATGGCTTTATGATTCTTGTCGTCTGGTCCGCAGAACTCACGCCGGAAAATGTCGAAGACCGAAAAATGATCCTTTACATGCCTATTATATGGTGTCATATGTAGTTTATAGTACTTTTTGGAGACAGTTATGACGACCCCAATCAAGCCGGAGACATTAAAAGCCTACCGAGCCCACAAGAAGTGGTCGCAGCAAGAGTTGGTCGACGCGACAAGGGGGAAAGTTAGCTTGCCTACAATCAAAAGGATCGAGGCGAACAAAGCAGGCGTCTATGAGGCAAATGATCGGGTTGCCAAAAATCTTGCAGAGGCACTTGGCATAACCACGAAAGAGCTAGCCAGCCCTTTCTCTTCGAATGAGAATACCGAAGATTTGCTGGAAGCGTTCGGCTATCGTTACGTCCGCTCGCTGCTTAGTCACGACGCACTACTTGCCTTCGACCTGGTTCATCAAATCTACGGAATTTCGATGCGCGCACAGGTCGAGATGGCACCATTGTTTTCCGCATTGCTAGCTGAGGGCAGTCTCGCCTGGAGACGTGAGAAACTTGCAAAGATCGAGCAGTCGGCGGCTGTCCTTGAGTTTCACGGTAAAGGACATCTTCGAGCTCTTGCCTCTATCCCTGATCATGTTGAGGAAGAGGTTGAAGCGGAACGTAATTCCATCTCTGAAAAGGATATATTTGGAAAACATGTCGGCGAGAGTGCGTATGAGCAAGGATATGATCCCGCCGAGCAAAATCCATTCACCGATTACCTCAAGGAATATGCAAAATCATCGTCGGCAATAAATATTATTTTTGGTGAAATGATTGGTAGCAATATATACTTTGGCCTTCCTCAATATCAAATTGATCCATATGTTTTTGACCGCATTACCGACAATAATCCACAGGCTAAATTTGCTCTTCTCGGAGGTTACGCTCGATTAAGAGATCTTCCCAAGGATCTTTTTGATGACGACAAGACGGCTGAGCGGATTGAGTGGCTCATATCCCATGTCCCGATCGAAGAGCTTGCCTCAAGGGAAAAGTATAACAGGCTCAAGGCGGTTCTGTCGCGAGGTGAAGGCAAGGAAGCCAGCCTCGAAGCGTCACGCAAGGTAAAGGACGATGAACATGAATGATGTACGAATAACAAGACATGCTGAAACGCGAATCCGTCAGCGTGGCTATCGCGAGCGCGATATACAATTTTTTCTCGCCATCGCTACCGAGGTTAAGAAGGGTGAATTTCTCTGCACTGATAAGGACTGCGCCCGCGAGATCGAGAAGCGCAAGGTGGAAATCAGACAGCTTGAGCACTTACGTGGAACCAAGGTCATCATGAATGGCGACGATGTGATAACTATTTACCATGTGCCCGGGTCCCGCGGACGTTCACAGATGAAAGGAGAAAGGGGCCTACGGTAGCAAGAAGCTTTCTAAATACCAACACGCATACAATGCGTCGGTTACCGGGGAATCGTCGAAGGTCGACGAGTTCAGGTGGTAGGCGTCGTCTATTAATATCATTTGATTATATGTCTCAAGCGAGGAAATATGGAACCGCTTATAGAACAGCTGATCGAAACGTTTCTGACCCGTGGAGGGAAAGTCTTTATAGCACCACAGTATAGCATCACGGCCATCGATAATGACCGCGAATGGTCATGCCCGGATTTTGTTGCTCTAGATTTCGAAAACAGGGAAGTTGTTGTCATTGAAGTTACCTCTGGAGCGGACATAGGACCTATTACCAGAAAGGCGAAGGATCGTGAGAAGCAATGGTTTACTCCATTGCGTCATAAGCTGAAATCGCACGGTATCGCAGACGGATGGAGCCTTCGCTTTCTCGGCTTTGTACGACGTGAAAGTATAATGAAAGCCCGATCCGCTATGGCAGGACATGATAATGTTTCCTTTTTTCCAATAGAAGATGCGGCATTTCCATGGAAATATTGGGATTCACGAATCAATAATGGCCTACCAAAATCTTGAAAATAAACCCTAGCGACTGAATATCAGAAAATATCGGCAATTTGTTATATAAAATTGCTGAGTAACTGAAGATAATCACAGAATAATGGCATCTTGATTATAGAATACAGGCGCAAAAGGAAGATCATGACCACCCTCATCCTTGGCCACGGACTTGATGGCGCTTCTGCGCCGATCGACCTGCCTCCGCTGACTGCCGTCACAGGGCCGCTGGGCTTCGTGGATCTGCTCGGCCAGTGGTCTGGGACAGATACGCGTACCTCGCCTGAGGCAGAGCGCATTGCCGCCACCTTTGCCGCGTTACGGGAACTTGGAGATCGTTTCTGGTTTGGTTCCTACAAGATCGATCCCTGGGCTACCGCGCGGCGCGTGCTGGCGTTGCGCGATGCGCTGGTCATGGCCGGGTGGGATGGCACCACGAATTCCGACACGCCACCGCGCGTGGCCGACCTTGCTGCGCTGCCCGCCTTGCCGGTGGGTTTGCCAGACGTGCTGGTCGCTCTATGTGCCACCGACCTGCCAGCCTCCTTGCCAAGTGTAGCGCTACTGGAGCCGCCATGCCTCTGGCCGCCGCTATGGCGCCGTCTTCTCGCCAGGCTGAATACCGAGCCATTTGTCGAACCCGTCGCCGCCGCCCCCGGCGATCTTGGCGCACTGCAGAACTGGTTCACCACAGGTACGAAAGCCACATGGAGAGGCGATGGGTCACTGACCTTGCTCACCGGCGATGGCGGTGCCGGTTGCGCCGATGTCGTCTCTGCATTGCTTCCCGGCCTGCCACACAACAGCGTCGTGCTCGGCGCAGGGGAGCCTCCCTTGCCACTGCTGTTGCGCGCCCGGCATCAGCCGCGCGCCGCGGCTCTTGTCGGACAGACGCAAGGCGCACAACTGCTCTCGCTCGCACTGGCCCTGCACTGGGCGCCATTCGATGCCGCTGCGGCGCTGGAATTCCTGCAATTGCCCGAACATCCTCTGGGAGGAACTACACGCTTTCTCCTCGAAGCGATCAGCGCCCATCCCGGCTATGGCGGCGCGTTCTATCGCGAGATGGTGGAGAAGGCTTGTCAAGGCAAGCTACAGGCGGACGCTGCGCGCGGGCTTGAGCCCATCATCTGTGAAAAGCGGGCGAAGGCCCGGCGCCAGGCCATCGACGACTGGCTTCCCGCGACACGCTTCGAGCCCACGGATGGTCTGCCCTGCGCCACCATTCTCGCCGTCTGCCGCCGCATCGCTGCATGGGCAGCTGCCCGTCAGCGTCCCAAAGAGGCGGCGCCTGCCGGCGGGCTGGAACGTATCATCGAGCGCTGCGGGCTCGAGCGCATCAGCCCGGTATTGTTAGGCCGAATGCTGGAAACCGTTACGACGGGCGATGTCACCCTTGCCTTGCCCGAAGCGGCTCCGTGGCGTGCCTTTACCGCCCCCGACGCGCGGCTGGATGCGACCCACACCACGCTTTGGTGGTTGGGACAGGCGCCTGCACAGCCCCCCACCGCCTGGCGACTTGGTGAACGTCGCTGGATGCGCGTCCATGAACTGGAGCCGGATGATGATCTTGCTCCAAGACGCATGCGCCTCGCCTTCGCCCGCACCGTCAATCTGACCCGTGACCGCCTGATCGTGGTGCACCCCCGCGGGGCTGGTGAAGCCTCTCAACCCCATCCGCTGCTCGGGAAGCTGGACGGGTGCTTTGGCGCGTCATTGCGCGGTGCCTGGACCGAGGCGCAGGAGTTGCAGGCGGGTGGCGCCGTTGCGGGCATAAGCCTGATGGCTGAAACACAAGCCATCGTCTTGCCCCCTGCCCCAAGGCGTGACTGGCGACTGCCGTCCCAGCTCATTGGCCCGCGCGATGTGGAGTCACCATCGGGGCTGGAAAAGCTGCTCGGTTGTCCTCTGGCCTGGGTGCTGTCCTACAAAGCCAAGCTCCATGCCCGCGGCCCTGCGGCGCTGCCGGACCTGAGCCAAATGGTCGGGAAGTTGCTGCATGAAGTCATGCACGAGGTCTTTGCCAACGGCTATGACAACCCTCCAGATGCGACAGCCAAAGCCCAGACGCTGTTCGAACGGCTGGTGCCGGAGATTGCCTCGCCCCTGCTCAAGCCTGAAAACGCCACACTCTACGAGCGGGCGCGGATCAGCATCGGTCAGGCCATGGCCGACCTCACCAGCAAGCTGGCCGTTTCCAGATTGACCCTGGCGAGCACGGAAAAGGACTTCACCCGGTCTCTGCCGGGGCAGACAGGTCAACTCACAGGTCGGCTCGACCTGCTGTTTGAAGGGCCCAAGGGCACGCTTGTCCTCGACGCCAAGTGGACGACATCGGCAAAGCACTACACAGCTAGGCTTGCCGGAAACCGCGCCCTGCAGCTGGCGGCCTATGCCTGGCTCGTCGGCAGCGGAACGACCGCGGCCTATTACCTCCTTCGCCAGCGCCGTCTTCTGGCGGCAGATGCGTACCCTTTCAGCGATGCGCAGGTCGAGGGGGCCGACCTAGCCGCCTGCTGGCAGGACGCACTGGCGGATTTTGCTGACGCTCTGGGAATGCTGAAATCAGGAGCGGTGGTGGCGGCGGGTGTTGCCCCGCCTGAAGCGGATGAACGGCGCCTCGCCGTGGAGCCGCCCTGTCGGTTCTGCGATTATTCAAAGCTTTGTGGGATCAGCGCATGAGCCTGGACACTCTTATCATCGTCACGGCCGGCGCCGGCGCCGGCAAGACCTATCGGCTGACGCAAGACATCATCCGTGCCCTGCGGGACGAGGCCATACCCCCTGCCGGCTTGCTCGCCACAAGCTTCACGAAGAAAGCCGCCGGCGAAATTCTGCAGCGGGTGCAGGGCGAACTGGCCGCACACGGCATGAACGATGTGCCACTGCATGAAGCGCTGATTGGCACGGTCAACAGCGTATGTGGCCGGTTGCTGGCCGAATTCGCCTTCGAGGCAGGGCTCTCCCCCGACCTCACCGTGCTCGAGGCGGGCGCCGCCGATCAGACCCTCGCCGCGCTGCTTTCCAACATTGCCGCCGAGCGGGAGACGATGGTCCGCGATGCCGCGTATCGTCTCAACCTAACGGGAGACACAGCCTGGAGTGGCGACTGGCAAAAGGCCGCCGCGAATATCGTCGCCGCCGCGCGCGCCAATGGTCTGGACGATCTCGCCCTGGAGGCGAGCCGGACGCGCTCCCGAGATGGGTTGCTGGCCCTGCTGGGCACGACGACACAAACCGAAGCAGAGCTGGATGATGCCTTGCTCAAGGCCATGGATCATCTGCTGGAAGAGGCTGAAACCTGGACCATCGACGCCGAGCCGGGAAATACTCAGAAGGCTCTGGCGACTGTGCGCGAGGCGCGCGCCAATTTTGTTCCACAAGATCGACGCTTTCTCACCTGGGCTGACTGGATACGTCTTACCAAGCTTGCTCCCGGAGCCAGACGGCGGGATGATTTTGCTCTCGTGATGGCGGCGGCCGAAATGCACCATGCCCATCCGCGTCTGCGGAAGGATATCGAAAGCATCATCGAGGCTGCCTTCGCGACCGCCAGCACAGCGCTCGATGCCTACGCCGCCTACAAGCGGGAAGCCGGGCTCATCGACTTCACCGATCAGGAAATGCTCCTGCTCGATTTGCTGAAGACCAATCCAGCGGTGTGTTCCGAACTCGGTTCCCGACTGCATACATTGTTCGTTGACGAGTTCCAGGATACCAGCCCGCTGCAGCTGGCTCTGTTTTTGCGCCTCGGCACGCTAGCCCGAAAAAGCGTGTGGGTCGGTGATCCAAAGCAATCCATTTTCGGCTTCCGCGGCTCCGATCCCGCGCTGATGGAAGCCGTGACCGCACAAATGGGCTTCAGGCCAGCGGCGGAAAATATCCTCTCGACCTCGCGCCGCTCACGTCCGGCGCTGGTGGAGTTGGCCAACAGACTGTTTGTGCCCGCCTTCGCTCAACAAGGCATGGCTGAGGAACTGGTTGCACTGACCCCGCATCGGATTGACTACGCCGGCGCACCGGCATTTCTGCAGGGCTGGCGCCTGACCGATGGTCGGAAGGAGGATCGGGCCACCGGCCTCGCCGCTCAGGTGGCGATGTTGTTGGCTGATCCCGAACGCCCCCACATCGAAGACCCACAGACCGGTGCCATCCGCCCGCTGCGCGGCGGGGATATTGCCATTCTTTGCCGCGATAACGGCACGATCGCCGCTATCGCGGCAGAGCTCGGGGCGCGTGGCGTAGAAGTGACCGCCCAGCGTGCCGGCCTGCTGGAGACGCCCGAGATCTGTCTGGCGCTCGGCTGCTTGCGCCGCCTTGCCGATGCGCGGGATACGCTCGCGGCAGCCGAAATCGCGCGGCTGACCGGGCACGAATGGCTGAGCGAAGCCGTGCGCACGCAAGCCATCACCTGCCCGAGCGTCGCAGCGCTGGATGAGACGCCAGAGGATGTGCGAGGCCTGCCGCCCCTAGCAGCGCTGGACGAAGCTCTGGCTCGCGCAGAGGTATTGAAGCTGATCACGAGCTGGCCAGGGGCAAGGCAACGCCTGGCCAATATCGAGATGCTGCGCGTCCAGGCCCAGATTTATGAAGACCAATGCCGCGCGCTGCGTCGGGCGGCGACACCTGGCGGGTTTGTCGCAGCCTTGGCCGCGCTCGATCCGGCGCCGAGCCAGCCTGAAGCGGCTTCGGAACATGCCGTGACAGTGCTGACATATCACCGCGCCAAAGGGTTGGAATGGCCTCTGGTGGTGATGGCGCAGCTTGATAAAATCTTTGAGGTCCGCGCTTTTGCCGTGAGTGTGGAGAGCGATGTCGCCCCCCCCGACCCACAAGCCCCATTAGCGGGTCGCTGGGTGCGCTACTGGCCCTGGCCTTATGGTGCACAACGCAGAGGTATGCCTCTGGCCGACAATGCCGCCGAGACTGCCCTGTTCAAGGCCGCCGAAGCACGCCAGAAGCGGGAGGAGACGCGGCTGGCCTATGTCGGCGTCACCCGGGCCCGCGATTTTCTGGTTCTGGCGATGGCCAAGCACAGCCCGTGGCTGGAGAGTTTTGCCCCCGGTCTCGCAGGCGAGGTCAAGACGATCGATGTGACAAAGGCAGATCCGGACAGCCCCGCCACCGTCGTGACACGCGCTCGCCTCATCTGGCCCAGCGGTCCATCGCCAGTCTTTCCTCCACTCCGCGTCATTCCAAGCACGACCGACATCAAGATCGACGCCGAGGTCACTCTGGTTCGCCTCGGTGACCGACTTGCAAATGCCGGCGGTGAAGCTCGTGCGGAGGTGGGCGAAGCCCTGCACCGCTTCCTGGCCGCCGATGACCCTGTACAGGCTCTGGAGGTTCGTCAAAACGTGGCGAGACGACTTCTTGGTGTGTGGGAGAGCGGCCTGGCGTTGGCAGATTGCATGACCGCCGCCAGCCGGTTCTGGGCGTATGTCAGTTCCACCTATGAAGCACCAGAGATCATCCGCGAATGGCCCGTCCAACACCGGCTACCTTCGGGCCAGGAAGTCCATGGGCGGATCGATTGCCTGATCCGCCACGAAAATGGTGTTGCGATCATCGACCACAAAAGCTTTCCCGGCGTCGATCCGGCGACCAAGGCGCAAACTTATATCCCGCAGCTTGCAATCTATAGGGATGTACTGAGCGCCCAGGGGATGAACGTAACTGAACTGGCTGTACATTTCCCCGTTTTGGGCCTCGTGGCGCAGTTCAAGGTAACCCAAATACCAGATATTGGCTTGACTTGCCTCTTCAATCCCCCGTCAAATCGCAATAAACAATCGCCCCCCTTCCCTTTATAGAAATATAAATTCTGATCTAAAAACAAAGAAGCAAGAAAATTCAAAATCATTGAGGTTATATCAATTTTTGTCTTGATAACGTAACATCGCAACTGTGCTGTGCTTATTTGGGTGGGAAATTATGCGGGCCGCTGCTGCCACCTCTGTGAACTGAACCTTGAAACGCAAAGGATCCGGAATGAAAAGAACCTCACTGACACACCCTTTGGAGATCGCAGCCGTATCCGCAGGTCAAGTGTTCGGCAGAGTTGGCGTCACTTTCTGTCCAGGAAAACATGACGAGCATGCGATGAGCGGCCATTGGGCTCGCGATCTCTCGCTCGATCTTGATATTATCCGAAATTGGGGCGCGGCCGCCGTCGTTACGCTGGTCGAGCAAAGCGAGTTGCTCCTTCTGCAAGTGGAAAATATTGGCGAGGAGGTGCGACGTCGAGGGATGTCCTGGTTCCACCTCCCCATCACCGATGTTTCGATACCGGACGACGGCTTCGAGCGGGCCTGGGCATCTGCAGGCATCTCACTGCACACTCTGCTACGCGATGGGCGCGACGTACTGGTGCATTGTCGAGGCGGGCTCGGTCGCGCGGGCACGATCGCGGCTCGACTGCTGATCGAACTTGGCATGGAGCCACCTGTTGCAATCGGTCAGGTTCGCGCCGTGCGGCCTGGTGCGATCGAGACACGCGAACAGGAAGACTACGTCCTTCGCGTCGGCATGAAGGTTTGACAGAATCTGGGGCAGATTATGGACTGGTTTGAGAAAATTACCGGGTTTCACGAGACGGGCTACGACGAAACCCGTGCGCGGCTGGAAGTCGAAGGTGAAATCCTGCGCTCACGCGTCAACGGCGCGCGCTATGGGATCGGTCAGCTTGAATTGATTTCGCTCGAGACGCTGCGAGAGCGGGCGCGATTTTCGGGAGATCTTCCGGGGCGCATGCAGGCGACCGTAGTGACTGGTGACGTACGACGCATGCACCAATCTCACGAGAATAAGGGGGCGCTCTTCCAGGTTGCCTCTCAGTTCAACCTGCTTGAGATGGTGTCGCCCGATGTGACCCCGGAACATGGCGTAACCCGATACGAGAATGACCACACTCAGGGGCCGGCTTGCGCGATCGCCGCCGGAGCGGCGACGATCTACCGCAACTACTTCGCTCCCATCGAGGGCAGCCATGGTCAGACCGCAGCGAGGCAATTCAATGGACTCCTCGACCTGGGTACCGCTCTGAGCCGCGGCATGAATGTTCCTGTCGGAGAGCTTTGGACGATGCGCAACGGCTACGCGTTGGCGACGGAGACGAGACTCGTCGCGATCGGGGGACATCTCAAAACACGGACGGCTGCACAGATCGATGTTCTGCGCGGCAAGCTGCGCATCGGTATTCATCGTGACGTGGAGGTTACCGAGGCCGAAGGGCCAATCCGACCAAGGGTATCCCAGGCATTCTGTTCGGCGCTTCCCGTTGCCTACTGCTATGTGTCACCCCAGCATTGGAAGCCGTTCGCTTCGCTGGTTCTCGAGGCGGCATATGAAGCCACAATGTGGGCGGCTGTCCTCAATGCGCAGCGCGGCGCCTCGAACGTGGTTTACCTGACACTGCTCGGCGGGGGCGCATTCGGCAATGACAGTGACTGGATTTACGCTGCAATGCGCCGGGCGTTAGGCTTGATGCGACATTTTGAGCTCGATGTGCGGCTCGTGAGCTATTCGTCGCCTTCAAAGGACATGTGGGCACTTATCGAGGAATTTCGATGATTACTCTACAATAAGAACCGTGTTGGCGAAAAATAAAAAACGTGGAATATACTGCAGGTAAACTGCACGAAGCTGGCATCGTTCTAGCTCAGGACGGAACGGATACTGACGCGCGCCGCCAGATCGGCCGCACCATGCCTGATGTGCTATATTACGAACCATATCGCTGGACTGGACTGCGATGGCTTGGGAAGGCTCGATTAAAACAGGTCGAAACTAAATTTATCACCTCCGTAAAATGTTGGGCAGGAACATGATATGAGTGACGTGGAACGCCTCAAAAACGTCGGTTTTGAATCCATCGGTTTTTGGGAAAAAGATGAAAAATATCCGGCGCGACTCTCCTATGGCGGAAATAATCATGCCCCAGACATCAAGGCGAAGCTTCGTGTAGCGAGCGCGCTCTATGCGTTCGTCCAAGGAGACGACGTAAAATATATTGGGAAGACGGCAAGAAGTATATCCAAACGCTTCGTGGGCTATTGCAATCCAGCCAACGGGAGAGCAACGAATTATCGTTGTCATGAATATATAAAAAGCGCCCTAAAAATTGGTCAGAAGACAGAAATTTTGATATTCGTACCAATATCTCAGCTTAATTATGGCGAATTTCAAATTGACCTAGCTGCAGCACTTGAAGAATCTCTTATTAGGGAACTGATTCCACCATGGAATGGCGGCAGTGGGCAACAACCAATTAGCGAGGATGCAGAACGAGAATTGTCTATGGCAAATGATGAGGGTTATGCCACAACACAGGAAGAAAATGAGCCAAATGAATTAAATGACATTAAAAATAAAAACCATAAATTTATATCTGATTTTACAATACGGCTTGGAAAGACATATTATAATTTTGGATATATAAATCCAGGCATTGCGGTTACAGAAAAGCTTGGTAGGAACGAAGAACCCGTTCGCATCTACCTTGGAAGCTACGATCGATACATCGACTCGAAAATAAGCAGAACTGCAAATCTAAATGAATCACCGAGAATTATTGGAAACAATAGAGTTATTGCGAATTGGTTCCAATCCGAATATAAGGAAGGTGATGTCGTGAAATCGTCTATAATTGACTCACACTCAATTTTTCTGCATACAAAAAATGGCTAAAAATATGGAGTTTCTCTATTTGTCAAACGGCACTGAATTGGAACCCGGGATCGGCGTGGAATAGGGACCCACCTGTTGCTTGGTTTTGGGGCTTGTCCAGATAGCGAACAGGAGGGACCCGCGCGTGTTGCGGAGTGCCTTTGTGAGCGACGGAGTGACGCGCGCGGGAGGTTGCCTGTTTGCCCATCTGGGCAAGT
>DAIDMG010000068.1 GCA_027449105.1 Acidiphilium sp.
CAGAGTCGCAGGATCGGCAACCAACATCGCACCGTGACTGGATATCCAGTAACCGCCGGACGCATCTAGCTCACCCATGGACACAATGAGCGGCTTGTGCGCGGCCGCTGCGGCAGCAACCTCGGCACCAACCATTGCTGAGCCGGTCACTGTGCCACCTGGGGTATCAAGGCGTAGCAGGATCGCCTTGATTGACGGATTTTTGATTGCATCCGCAAGCTGCCGAACCAAGTGCTGCGGAGCTATTGATCCTGGCTGCTCCGCGGCGGAAGGCTCTTCGATCGTACCGCGCGCAATAATAAGCGCTATGTGCGTCGCGTCCTTGGGTCGTACTGGCGCGGTTTCAATATAGGTCCTGAGCTTTACAGTATCGGCTCCAAAATCACCTATCTGCACATCAAGCGGCAGCACGGAATCAACAAGACGATCCCGCTTCGCGTGCTCGGCGCCGAATGGCGCCTGGTCAATCAGCGCCTCGATAGTTTTTGGCGACTGGTGCAGCCGTGTGGCGATTGGAGCAATTGCTGACGCATAGAGTGATCCGGCTAGACTATCCAGCATTTCGCGGTTGGCCTGGGATGGTTCCGAGCGCGTAAACAGCTGTGGATATGTCTTATAGGCCCCGATATGCTCAAACTGCGCGGTTACACCCAGCTTCTGCAATAAGGCGGCGGCGAAGGGCGATTGAAGTGCGAGGCCGGTAACTCCAAAATCGCCAGCAGCAGAGACTTCGATCCGGGTTGCGGCAGTCGCAATGTCGTATGCTCCAAGACCATCTACACCATCAAATGACATCGCCCGTGCCGTGATGGGCTTGCCCGTCGCAGCATGAAACCGGGCGAGCGCGTTATGGATCTCCTCGGCTGTTGTCAGCGAGCAACACGTCCCACCCAGCTCCACGTCGATACCTGTGACCCGGTCGTCACGCGCCGCACGATCAATTGCCCGTATCGTCTGCAACAAAGTTGGTCGTTCTGCCGCACCGAATTGGATCCAGGAAGCGACCGGTTCAGCATCCTTGGGAGCATCCATGAGGTTAATGCTAAGGGCAAAACGAGGCGGCAGCGGCTTTACTGATGTCTCGGCGATGTGCCGGATTGCGCTCACTGCAATAATCACAAGCAGAAGGGTAACCGCGCCAGTAACCAGGATAATCGTACGCAACGTCAACCAAAGGCCGCGAATCACTCGTAGCGGCCAAGATCGGAAAGAGAAATAATCGGCCATGATCACCCCGGAAAATCAACAAACTTACGAACTCGCCACGACGCATACCTGCGGGAAGCAACCTCGGATTGCGTCACGCGGCCGACACCCCACGCAACGACACCATGAATAGTAGCTGTGTGTCGTCAACCCACATACATAATTTGCTGCTCTCTTGGTTGACGACCTCTCGAAGTTCTCAATCCTGGGGAATGCCGCGTTGTGTGGCGCAGCGGTCCCAGATAGCTTTTAGACGCTTTCACCTTCGGTCGAGATGAGCTGACACAGGTAGCCCAACTAAAATACCATCATCCCGCTATCGCTCAAGCCATCTTCTTGATGGCCTCCATCCGGACGATGTTGGGCGTATATCCCCGAAGGCAATGTATCAGCGCTGATGTTGTTCCCATCCAAAGTCGCGCGCAAATCATTAATAAATACAGAAAAATATCTTTCATGGTTGGGTCCCGATCTACATTGATCAGAACTCCCACTGAAAGGTTGGATTTGCGTTCTGGCTTAAGCACTGCTGAGCGCCGTTGCGTAGACGCGACGGCACCGAACCATAGCGGAGGATGCACCGACCAAGAAAATAGAAGATCAAACCGGGTTCACTCGAACCTTCGACCCTTGCGGCGAATTGGCTTAAATCATTGATTTAATTGGTCGGAGTGAGAGGATTCGAACCTCCGGCCCCTGCGTCCCGAACACAGTGCTCTACCAGGCTGAGCTACACTCCGAGGCGCCGGCTATAGCTCAACAGGCCGAACAAGAGCAAGCTATGCCATCCTGACGGACAGTTTCACTAAGGACGCAGACTGAGATCAATAATGGATCCGCGGCAATCCCAACCTGGCGGAATGAGGTCTCTTTGAATTGCCAATATTTAACGCACTTGCCATCCAAGTGGTTCGCCTGACACGGATCATGGTGATATGAGGCCCTCCATGTCTCGTACACCGCGCCCAAATAGCAATCTATCTGCAGACCGATCGCAACGCTTTCCTTCCGGCCAGCCGCGCGGCAGCAAACGGAGCTCAAGCCGGACTAGCAACGGTCGTGGAGGCAAGCGTTCCCGCGAGCCTCGGCGCCGGCGCCCATTTGTCCCATTCGTAGGGAGCGTTCTCACCCGCAGCTTGTACCGTCTGGCGGTAGTGGTCATTATTGGCGGACTTTTGGGAGGCGGTGGGTTATTCCTGTATTTCAGCGCCGGCCTGCCGAGTGTAGCGAAGTTAAAGCACTACGAACCGCCGCTGGAAACACGAATCTACGCCAATAATTTTCAGCTGATCGCGGCTCTAGGCACCCAACGCCGGATCTATGCGCCGTATGATCAAATTCCCTCGATTGTTCGCAATGCATTCATTTCCGCCGAGGACCGGAATTTTTGGACCGAACCCGGCATTGATCCGTTAGCAATTGTGCGCGCCGCATTTGTTGACTTGACCCGTATCGGTACTGGCGAGCGCCCGCTCGGCGCCTCAACGATCACAATGCAGGTAGTCAAGAATATGCTGCTCGACAACCGCATCGATTTCACGCGCAAGATCAAAGAAGCAATCCTCGCTCTGCGCGTGAATCGTGTCATGACCAAGAAGAAGATTTTGACGATCTATCTGAATGAAATATACTTGGGACAGAATTCGTGGGGCGTGGCAGCGGCAGCACAATCATATTTTGATAAACCTTTGTCCAAGCTTACCATCGCGGAAGCTGCCACTCTAGGCGGATTGCCCAAAGCACCCACAAACTACAATCCCTTTCTTCACCCCAAGCGATCGCTGCGCAGGCGCAACTGGGTAATTCACCGCATGCGCGTCGATGGTGCCATCACCGCGGCCCAAGCTAAACAGGCAGAATCTCAGCCTCTCCTGCCGCAGGCGGCCAGCGCACCACGGGCGATTCCTGGTGCCGGTTATTTTGCCGACGCGGTGCAAGAACAATTGATCCAAATGTTCGGTCGTAAGCGCACGATGGAGGGTGGGCTGATCGTTCGCACGAGCCTTAATCCGTCATTGCAAACAGCGGCGATGGCTGCGATGCGTGCAAGATTGGTAGCCTATGATCACGAATTCGGAGTATACAGAGGACCTGTAACCAAGCTTCATCTTACTGATCTTGCAGCAGGATGGCGAAAAGCGCTGGCTCGCCAACCGGCTCTGCCGGGCTTAATCCAGTCGTGGCGCCTTGGCATCGTCATTAGCGAAACCGCGACCGAAGCAAAAATTGGCTGGCTCCACGACGGCAATCCCAGCAAGCCGCGCGTCGGCATTCTTACCTTGGCGGCGATCCAATGGGGTCGCCCAATGATAGATGGCGTCCCAGGCCCACTCCTGCACGATATGCGTCAGATGCTCAAACCTGGCGATGTCGTCATGATCGAGCCTAACACGAAAGCAAAATCCCAGGCCGGAGCCGTCGCGCTTGAGCAGGTTCCTCGGGTCGAAGGGGCTATGCTGAGTGTTGAACCTCGTACCGGCCGCGTCCTAGCGATGGTGGGTGGTTGGAGCCATGCTATGAGTCCCTACAACAGGGCGATCCAAGCGCACAGACAGCCGGGCTCAAGCATCAAACCATTTGTGTACCTAACAGCTATGGAGTCTGGACTGCAGCCGGACGCGACAATTCTGGATGCGCCATTCGTGGAACACCTCGCAGACGGCCAAACCTACCGGCCCGGCGATTACGAAATGAATTTCCTTGGCCCCGTGCCCGTCTTCTACGCCATCGAACAATCTCTTAACCTCGCCACTCTTCATCTTGCGCGCCGTGTCGGGCTGGCCAACATCGCTGTAAACTACGAGCGCTTTGGGATTGTTCGGCACATGCCGCTGATCTACCCGGCAGCGATCGGAGCACTGGATACGACTCTCTGGAAGATGGTCCGAGGTTATGCCGCGCTCGACGAATACGGTCGCCAAGTCGATCTATCTTTGATTGACAGTGTCATCACCCCGGACGGCCATGTGCTGTATCAGGCGCCCGCACAGTCTTGCCTCAACTGTACCGATGGCTCGCCTGACCAACCTCCGGTTCTCAACCGGCCTGGCACACAGATTGCCAACCCCGACGATGTGTTCCAGGTCATCATGATGATGCGGAATGTTACGGAGTACGGCACCGGCGTTCCAGCGGTCGTCGGCCTCGATCGCCCGATCGCAGGCAAGACCGGAACCACCAATAATTTTAACGACGCATGGTTTATCGGCTTTGTGCCACAGATGGTCACTGGCTGCTGGATTGGCTACGATACGCCGCGCGATCTGGGTAACAATCAGACGGGCGGCAATGTGTGTGGGCCGGCATGGAACCGTTACATGAAATTCGCTCTGAAAAATCAGCCCGTAGTTAATTTTCCAACACCGCCGGGGATGAAGCTCGCGCCGGTTTCGTTCGATGGCCAGACGGTAACCGAAGCTTTTAAGCCAGGACAAACGCCTGGTGCGCAATCCAACGGCGGCCTAGTCGCCAATAACCCGCTCGGTTTTGGAACAAGCGTCAGCAACGTTCGATCGGGTCTTAGATCCAGCGATGCCGACGAGTTCAACCCGGCGAACAACAAGAGCACAGGCCTGCCACCATCATCGGCAGCTGCTGTCGACAAGTCGCTCGGCGGTCTGTATTAGATCCCAGAATTTTCAAACTTGAGACCACACCTATGTCCGCCGAAACTGACAGCATCGTTCAGCAGATCGCCGAATCGGTAGGCCTGCTAAGGAGGCATCTTTGACTGGGATGCTGCAGAAGGCCGCCTCGCCGAACTCAATGCGCGGGCGGAAGACCCGCAGCTGTGGCACGAAATTAGCGCTGCGCAGACCCTGTTACGGGAGCGCAACTATCTAGCGACCCAAATTGAGGCTGTGCGCACGATCGAACGCGACGCAGAGGATGCTCGTGCTCTGGTCGAACTCGCCGAAGCTGAAGGCGATCACGCCGTATTAGCTGAGGCCGAATTGGCACTTCGCCAGATTGCCGAAGAAGCAAAGCGGCGCGAGATCGAAAGTCTGCTCTCCGGCGAGGCCGATGGCAACGATGCC
Source organism: Acidiphilium sp. (assembly GCA_027449105.1). Lineage (GTDB taxonomy): Bacteria > Pseudomonadota > Alphaproteobacteria > Acetobacterales > Acetobacteraceae > Acidiphilium. Next base: position 5,244 of record DAIDMG010000068.1, read on the forward strand.
TACATGGAAATCAATGCTGGAGCTGGCGGGACCGAAGCGCAAGACTGGGCAGAAATGCTTTTGCGCATGTATGTACGCTGGGCGGAGCAACATGGCTACAAAGTGCAAGAACTTGATCGTTCAGATGGTGAACAGGCCGGCATCAAATCCGTTACGCTGCAAATATCAGGCCGAAATGCGTATGGCTGGCTCAAAACCGAAGCAGGCGTTCATCGTCTTGTGCGAATTTCTCCGTTCGACTCGAATGCCCGCCGCCAGACCAGTTTTGCCAGCGTCTGGATCTACCCAGTAGTCGACGACACGATTGAGATTGAAATCGATCCATCCGATCTCAAGGTCGACACGTTCCGTGCCTCGGGTGCTGGTGGCCAGCACGTCAATAAGACCGAGAGCGCGATCCGCATAACCCACGTACCGTCAGGTATTATCGTCGCGTGCCAAACCGATCGCAGCCAGCACCGCAATCGCGCCACTGCGATGGCGATGCTCAAGGCTCGCCTCTACGAGTTAGAATTACAGAAACGCGAAGCCGCAAGCGAGGCCGACGAAAATGCTAAACGCGACATTGGTTGGGGGCATCAGATTCGGTCGTACGTCCTTACACCCTATCAGCTTGTTAAGGATCTGCGTACCAATGTTGAGAGCGGCAATCCGAACGCGGTACTTGATGGTGATCTTGATGCGTTTATGGCTGCCTCGCTTGCCGCCCGTGTTGGCGCTACCCGCAGCGCCGCTTCCGCACAAGCCTAACCTCTTGCAACAAAAAAGCACTCGCCGAAGCTAGGAGCCTGTGATGACCGTTATCGATAGTGTAAAATCTGCTCTTGCTCCGCCTCACCGTGCCGGATTTCCGTTCATTGCTGCCGGGTTCGTGATCCTGCTCCTCGGATTGCTGGTGGCAAGTTGGGTTGCGTGGATTGGTCTTACGTTCACGCTGTTCTGCTTTTTCTTTTTCCGTGATCCGGATCGGGTGCCCCCAACGCGAAGCGACGTTCTTCTTGCCCCGGCCGACGGTCGCGTCGTGCTCATCGACCGAGCAATTCCACCACAAGAACTCGGCCTGCCCGAGGTGGCAGTCCCTCGCGTGGCAATCTTCCTCTCGGTGCTGGACGTCCATGTAAACCGCATCCCTGCAGCGGGAACGGTCACGCGCGTCGTTTATCGTCATGGGACTTTCTTCAACGCTTCGGATGACAAAGCTGCCGAAGAAAACGAGCGGAATGCACTAGCAATCCGTCTTGAGGGTGGACAGATGATCGCCGTCGTGCAAATCGCGGGCCTGATTGCGAGACGGATTGTGTGCGAGGTACACGAAGCCGAGCGTGTAACCGCGGGTGCCCGTTTCGGCATCATCCGCTTCGGAAGTCGCACGGATCTTTATCTTCCGCCTGACAGCACCATACTCGTCGCAATTGGCCAGCGCATGGTCGGTGGCGAAACTGTGGTTGCAACGACAACCGCAAACGGACGATCCGAAACGTGAGCGGTAACGCTCCCCACCTTTTTCTTTTACCAAGGAGGCGCCCCCCGCGTCGACCGCGCCTGCGCGGTCTCAGCTTCAATCGGATGCTACCAAATCTAATGACCTTAACCGGCCTTTGCGTCGGCTTTTCGTCAATCCGCTTCGCTCTAGATCAACGTTTTGGCGCTGCGGTCATCGCAATCGCCGTCGCCGGCGTGATCGATGGGCTTGACGGCCGCCTCGCTCGTCTCTTGAGAGCAACGTCGCGTTTTGGCGCCGAATTTGACTCGCTATCTGACTTTCTCTGCTTTGGTGTTGCTCCCGCCCTCGTTATTTATATATGGTCACTCCACGTTTGGGGTTCCATCGGCTACATTCCCCCCTTGATGTTTACAGCCTGTATGGCCTTGCGTCTTGCTCGTTTTAACGCTGCCCTCGACGCGGAAGCTCATCGCGATGATCGAAAATATCTCCCCGCTTCACGCTTTGCATCTAATTTCTTCACCGGTGTGCCGGCTCCCGCCGGCGCAGCATTGGCATTGCTACCAATCTATTTCGGTCTGGAGGCCGATCAGAATGGCCTAATAGGACTCGAAACGTTGGCCCGCGCCCCCATCCTCTCGACGGTCGCATTGATCGGTACCGCCCTACTCTGTGTCTCCACACTTCCGGTCTGGACATTCAAGAATTTCAAAGTCCCTCCCGATTACGTCCTGTTCATCCTTATTGGCGTGGTCGTTGTTGCCGCAATCATCATGGCAGATCCTTGGGCAGGTTTCGTACTTCTCGCTTTAGCATATCTCGCAATGCTTCCGTTTAGCCGTCGTAGCTTTCTCCGCCTGCAGGCTGAGGCGGAAGCTCGACTCGAACCTGAACCTGACGACAATACCAACAATCAAAGGTGATGGGATTCGCTGCCCGTATCGCCCGTACTCGCGCGGCCGCCACTTTCGCCATGGCGGCCCGCGCTCGTGCACTTCGCGACGAAGGCAAGCGTGTAATTTCACTCGCAATTGGCGAACCCGACCTGCCTACTCCAGACCATGTCATTGAAGCTGCGTTAGCAGCAGCTCGCGCTGGCGAAACGAAATACCCGCCTGTTGGTGGAACTAGCGCACTACGTGAAGCCGTCGCCCGAAAATTTGCTCGCGACCAAGGCTTTCGTTTATCTGCCGACGAAATTCTGATAGGCAACGGCGGCAAGCAGGTGATTTTTGATGCCGTAATGGCCGTCATCGAGCCAGGCGACGAAGTGCTGATCCCGGCGCCATGTTGGGCTGGTTACCTGCAGATCGTTGATTTTGCCGGGGGAATCCCGAATTTCCTTCCTTGCGCCAGCAGCAATGGCTTCCAAATTGACACCGCGGCACTTGATGCCGCAATTACTGCCCGCACCCGACTTTTACTTCTTAATTTTCCAAATAACCCTTCAGGGGCTGTTGCTGATCGTGCGACCTTGCAAGATCTTGCCACGGTGCTGCGCCGACATCCAGAAGTTCGTATCATAGCCGACGACATATACGAGCATCTCATATTGGACGGTGAGTATCTTGCCTTGGCCAGCGTTGCACCAGACCTCTCGAACCGAATCCTCACCGTCAGCGGCGTTTCAAAATCATATGCAATGACCGGGTGGCGCGTCGGCTTCTGTACCGGGCCACAAAACTGGTTGCATTCCATGGCCATAGTGCAGGGAACATCAACAGCCGGAGTCTCGACGATCTCTCAGGCAGCTGCCACCGCTGCTCTTGATGGGCCACAGGATGTACTTGTGGAACGGCGCGCCATCTATCGCCGAAGGCGTGATCTAGTTCTCTCAGCTCTCGCGGCTATTCCTTCCCTCGCCTGCACACAGCCGCAAGGAGCATTCTATGCTTTTCCCTCGATCGCAGGCTTGTTGGGAAAGACGACCGCAAAAGGAAGGCTCCTGAAAAACGACTATGACTTCGCGGAAGCTCTTCTGGAAGAGGCTCTCGTTGCAACAGTCCCCGGTTCATCTTTTGCGACGCCCGGACATATTCGCCTGTCCACCGCAGCAAGTGACGATGCCCTCGCGGTGGCCTGTAGCCGTATCATCGACTTTTGTACCACCTGCCGGTAACCCCCTCGCACCCATGATTCTGTGCACATCGGTCCTCGATGACGACGAAGACGCGAAGTACCGGTAGAGCTCGGAGCAGGCGGGGGGGGGGGCAGCTCCTATATAAACGACGCAGAACAGACATGTCAGGAAGACGGCATGGCGAGATGACGCTCCACCTTTGGTAGAGCGCTACCATGCTGCAGGCGCCAATTTCAATCAAAAACTAACATTCTCAGCGACAACAAGAGGCAGGAAGGAGAAATTTCCTAACAAGAAAGTCCCTGACAACGATTACGGGACGCTCATCTTCCATAAGGAGTCGTTAGAGAAAGCATTAATGTGTCCAATTCGCACGTCTGTTGAATCGAAAATTGTCCGCATAGGCTTTCGGTCGTACATGGTGTTCAGGAGGAATCTCCAGATCGAACGGAATTCCATGCCGTTCTGCATAGGCGATCGCTTCCTCACGCCTGTCAAAAAACAACCGCACCTCCGTGGCCAGCATGTCACCGCTACCGGTCCAACCCATCAGTGGGTCCGTACGTTTGGCCATACTAGGCTCGAATTCGAGAACCCAGCGGCGGGTTTTTGCACGCCCCGACTGCATTGCTGATTTCGGTGGTAGAAAGATTCGCGCGCGGTTCATCCGAAAAAATTCCTCCAATACATCGGTCTGCAGCGTCATATCGGGGCGGCCGGACTCGAACCGGCGGCCTCTTGTACCCAAAACAAGCGCGCTACCAGGCTGCGCCACGCCCCGGACATGAAAGCAGACCGACACGGTGTTCCTATGCGCCCTGCCGTTCTTAGGCAAGCGCGCATTGCGCGATGCCGAGCGCAACGGTAGATAAAAGGAGCGCGGGTATGATGTAATGGTAGCCTGTCAGCTTCCCAAGCTGAACGCGCGGGTTCGATTCCCGCTACCCGCTCCATACAGCGGAGCGCCTAGCTATGGAGACGCCCAGCAGACTTGCCGGACGCAATCCGGCAGTCTCGCGGCACAGGAAGCGCGTACGGCTTCCAATATTGCGTTTCGCCGAGTAGCGGCAAACCTAAATACCCGCGGACAGCCAGACGCCCGCCGATGCTGACATGCAATGCCACGCCGTAAGCATGGCCGTTATGCGGATTGATGATTCGGCCGCGCCACGCACGGCTCGCTGCATCAGGATGCTGCACTTTAAGCAGCAAAAAGCCGCACTGTGAACTGCCGTTCCAAGCCATCGGCGTCGGCCGCCCTGATGCTAAGATAATTCCAACAATGTATCCGCACAACCCCGATTTTTTCAGGGACATACAAGGTTCGATCCTGACCACCGCACCGCCCTGCCCGATCAACCAATCGCCAGCCGGACTTCGAGGTCGGGCCACGGCGAACAGTACCTGGCCGAAGAAAGCCATCCCCGACACTACCAACATCACCCATCTTCGTCGCCAACATCGCACCATGCCAAAACGCCTTATCTTGTCACCTGAAAAACCTTACAGAAAATTCGACTTCGTATGCGCAGATGGCCCATCTCCGATCCACCGTGCCAAAACCATGGTCGCCAAGCCTCGATAGAAAAATTTTTTATGCCATCGTGGCTTTCAGATAACAGGAACCTTGCCAGTCTGTTAATGGGCGCATAAATTCCTCGCCTGAAATAGTTGGTGCACAGTTTCTTATCCGCCGGCTCGCACACAACCGATTTGTCTAGCTGGCTTAGGAGTCGGTTGATGCTGCATTTCACTCGGCGTTTGCTCCGTATTGCCCCAATCGTCACGGCTTGCCTCCTCCTAACTCGGATAGCCGCAGCAGCCGGGGCAACTCAGAATATCGGCCAAAATAGCCCGATTTGGACGATTCAGGACGAGAATGCGTCAATCACGGCAGCAACTCCGCCAGATCGATATTACGTGAACGGCTTCCACATCGGCTGGACCTCCGCACGTGGTGCTGTCGCTGCGCCGCTAGCGACATTGGGCCACCTGATGTGGGGAAATGAGGGCTCCCAACAAATGGGTGTGGGCCTCGTCCAAAAGATCTTCACCCCTGACGCGACCCAGGTGACCAATCCACCGACAACTGACGAGCCATATGCCGGCTACCTCGCCGCAACAGTTGAGCTGATTCAGGATACGGCGGTCACGCGGTCTGTGCTTGGTGCCAGTATCGGCGTGGTCGGCCCTGGCGCAGGCGCCGAAATCGTTCAAAACACCTTCCACACCATTATCGGGCAGAAGGGTACACGGGGGTGGGCCTATCAACTCCCGTTGGAGCCAGCATTCGACCTCATCGCATCACGAACTTGGCGTCTCCCGGTCGCCCGCCTTCCAAGTGGCCTCGAAATCGATGCCCTTCCCCAGCTTGGGGCCATGCTTGGCACAACCGAAATCAACGCTGAGCCGGCGATCACTTTTCGGCTAGGGAGAGGTCTTAAGTCCGATTTCGGTGCTCCGTTGTTGCGCCCAGGGCCATCAGGTTCAGATAGCTTTGAAGCGACGAGAAAGCTGGTCTGGTATGTATTCGGTGGAGTTGCGAGCAAATTCGTCGGTCACGATGAATTCCTTCAAGGAGCAAACTTCCAAGTGAGTCGCAGCGTCGATCCTTTTCGCGTCGTTGGACAATTCGAGGTTGGCGCGGCCATCATTTGGCGCGGGCTCCGGTTTAGCTACACTCAGGTGTTTCAAACACGTCGTTTCTATGGCCAGGTCGGTGGAATTCATGAATACGGGTCGTTTGCTATTTCGGGTCAATTCTGACGAGAATTTCGGCAAACCCACGCGCCTCTATCGCGTTCGCGCGATCATTTGATATTTTCCTCTTTCCCAGAGCGCCAAGTTTTGGATATGCTGTGCCCGGAGGTCTCTGGCTACGATGAATGAAAATGACCACCGAAGCGGAATGGGCACCGGTGTGGCGACGCGGAGCCGCGCCAAAACACGCAAGCCGTCGCTATACAAGGTGCTAATGCTGAACGACGATTACACGCCAATGGAGTTCGTCGTCCACGTCCTTGAGCGCTTCTTCAGCAAAAACCGAGAAGAAGCAACGCGCATTATGCTCCACGTTCATCGCCGAGGCGTCGGTATCTGTGGTGTGTACACCTATGAAATCGCGGAAACCAAAGTAACCCAAGTAATGGATCTTGCACGGCAAAGCCAACATCCGCTGCAATGTACGATTGAGAAAGAATGACGATCGCACCTCGCGCACATTTGAAACCAAGAAAAACCACTTACTTTGGCGCATGTGTCAGTAATGGCTAAATTTCGTACTTTGTTTCCCCGGTATGTGAAAGATCACTGGAATCAGGATTGTGAAGAATGCGTGCAGTCCTATCTTTGTATAGATGACGCAGAATTTCTCATGCGCCTTCGCGCTTCTAGGGGATGGTCGATGGCTTCATCCCGGAGTCTGACT
>DAIDMG010000069.1 GCA_027449105.1 Acidiphilium sp.
GATCTTCTTTTCCAGCAGCAGAGCGTTGGTGCATAGATAGATGAACTTGCCCCGAGCTAAAATTTTCTCGACAATTTCGGGCATTTCCTTATGCAACAGCGGCTCCCCGCCCGCGATGGCGACGACCGGTGCTCCACATTCATCGACCGCCTCCAAAGCGTCTTCCACCGACAGACGCTGGTTCAGAATTGGCGCCGGGTAATCGATCTTGCCGCATCCCGCGCAAGCGAGATTGCAGCGAAAGAGCGGCTCCAACATCAGCACCAGCGGGTAGCGCTTGCGGCCGGTCAGGTGTTGCCGAAGCACATAGGCGCCCACCTTTATCGTCTGGTTTAGCGGCACACCCATCGGAAACTCCTCGAAATCTGCTCAAATACGTAATGGGAACTCAATCAGATATCCGCAACTTCGACAGGTAGTTTAAAGCGAACATCCTCAGGCGTTCCTGCCAGTGTCTCCACCTCGACCGAACCGAAACGTTTCAGGCCCTCCAGCACTCCCCGAACCAGGATCTCTGGCGCGGAAGCCCCGGCGGTAAGCCCGACGCGTTCGACACCGTCAAACCACGACGGATCCAAATGGTCGGCGTCATCAATCAGGTAAGCCCGGCAACCCAGATCTTCACCAATTTCCCGCAACCGGTTGGAATTTGACGAATTGCGACTTCCAACCACGAGAATGACATCGACTTGCTCGGCAAGATGCCGAACCGCTTCCTGGCGATTCTGCGTGGCGTAACAGATATCCCGAACATCCGGTCCCATGATTGAGGGGAAGCGGCTTTTCAGCGCGGCAATAATGCCACGCGTGTCGTCAACAGATAGGGTCGTCTGCGTAATATAAGCCAGCTTCTCGGCATCATGAACCTTCAACGCTGCGACATCGTCAACAGTTTGTACGAGGTAGACGGTGCCGTCGATCTGGCCAATTGTCCCCTCAACTTCAGCATGGCCTGCGTGCCCGATCAAAACGATTTCCCGCCCCTGCGCAGCGTAGCGCCTGCCCTCAGAGTGCACTTTGGCAACCAATGGACAGGTGGCATCGATGACGGGCAACTCCCGCTCTTGTGCATCCCGCTGGACCTTCTTGGCCACGCCATGGGCACTAAACACGGTGATGGCGCCTTCCGGCACCTCCGAAATCTCGTCCACAAACACTGCACCGCGTGAACGTAAATCCTCCACAACATGCCGGTTATGTACAATCTCATGCCGGACATAGATGGGGGGGCCAAATTTCTCGAGCGCCCGCTCGACGATCTCAATGGCCCGCTCGACACCGGCGCAGAAACCGCGCGGCTGTGCAAGAACGACCTTCAGGTTCTTACCCCTTCCCGACGCCAGGCGACTCTCGGCGGCTTCCGGTTCCATCTGGATCGGCGGCATATCCATTGCGGTTTTGACCTTCTCGACATTATGCGCATCGCCCGCGATCACGCCTGCATGCGGACTGAATCTGTCCGCAGTCGATCAGATAAGTCATCATAACGCGGTTGCGCAAGGGCGACCAACTCTGGCTTCCGGAAAACACGCAGGACATCCAAAAAACTGTGACAAAATTGCACCGTTTTTTGCTCTCGGCGAAGCGACTGCTCTCAGAGGTTGTTTTCACATGGTCCGACGTGTCTTATATGTCACCAACCTGAGATATGTATATGCTGCTATCGGTTCCCCCGTCTTTGTTTCTGGGTAGCGGGAGCTGTGGCGATTGGAAGAAAAGTATCGGAGAATTAAGGGATGATAATCGCGTACTTCACGGCAGAGCCCCCGCGCACATTGAATGCTATTGAGGTCCGCCGCTGATGCCCCCGCGTACGCCTCTACTCGATCGCATCAACGTTCCGGCTGATCTCCGCAACCTCTCTACCGATCAACTTCGGCAGCTGGCTGATGAACTGCGTGCCGAGACAATCGACACTGTTTCCGTTACCGGCGGCCATCTGGGAGCTTCACTCGGAGTCATCGAACTAACGGTGGCTCTTCACGCCGTGTTCGAGACTCCCCGTGACCGTCTGATCTGGGATGTTGGGCATCAAACATATCCCCATAAGATCCTCACTGGCCGCCGCGACCGAATCCGGACACTACGGCAACCGGGCGGCCTGTCGGGCTTCACGAGGAGGTCTGAGAGCGAATACGACCCGTTTGGCGCCGCCCATTCCTCGACCTCGATCTCTGCCGGTCTTGGGATGGCCGTGGCTCGCGACCTCCTGCATGACTCGCCGGGGCACAACAACGTCATTGCGGTCATCGGCGACGGTGCGATGAGCGCGGGTATGGCGTACGAAGCCATGAACAACGCCGGGGCAAGCAAATCGCGGCTCATTGTCGTGCTCAATGACAACGACATGTCCATCGCGCCACCCGTCGGCGCCATGAGCGCGTACCTCTCGCGGCTGATCTCTTCACGCAGTTTTCTAAGCCTGCGCGATTTCGCCGCACGGATGGCCAAACGCTTTCCACGCCCGCTCGAACGCACCGCAAAACGCGCAGAAGAGTATGCCCGGGGCATTCTCACTGGCGGTACGCTCTTTGAGGAACTCGGGTTTTACTACGTCGGTCCGATCGACGGGCACAACCTGGATCACCTTTTACCGGTACTTCGAAATCTGCGCGACGCAGACGGCGACGAACCGGTGCTGCTGCACGTCGTAACCCAAAAGGGGAAAGGCTATGCCCCCGCCGAAGCGTCTGCAGACAAATACCACGGCGTATCCAAATTCAACGTCGTTACCGGTGAACAAGCTAAGGCCCCGCCCGGCCCGCCTTCATATACTCAGGTCTTTGCGCAAGCTCTGATTGCCGAGGCTGAGGCGAATAAGCGAATTGTCGCCGTAACGGCGGCAATGCCTGGCGGGACGGGCCTTGATGCTTTCAGCAAGCGGTTCCCGGATCGCATGTTCGATGTCGGAATCGCGGAACAGCACGCCGTGACCTTTGCAGCGGGCATGTCTACCGAAGGAATGGCACCCTTCTGCGCGATTTATTCGACCTTTCTGCAGCGTGCCTATGACCAGGTTATCCATGACGTCGCGATCCAATGCCTGCCCGTCCGTTTTGCGATGGATCGCGCCGGCCTGGTCGGAGCCGATGGTGCAACCCACGCGGGCGCCTATGATCTTGCCTATCTGGGGTGTTTGCCAGGAATTGTTATCATGGCTCCCTCAGACGAAGCCGAGTTGATGCACTGCGTCGCGACCGCAGCCGCCATCGATGATCGCCCGTCGGCGTTCCGCTACCCACGTGGCGAGGGAGTGGGCGTCACCCTCCCGACCCGCGGCACTCCTTGGGAAATCGGCCGCAGCCGCGTTTTGCGTGAGGGCGGAACAATCGCAGTTCTGGCCCTCGGGCCAAGAGTTCATGATGCTCTCAAAGCAGCCGACGAGCTCACCGCTCACGGCCATCCAACCACCGTCGTTGACGCGCGGTTTATGAAGCCACTTGACACGGCCATGATCGACAATCTCGTTCGCCACCACGAAGCACTGATTACGATCGAGGATGGCAGTGCCGGAGGCTTTGGTGCCGCGGTTGGACATCATTTGGCGTGGAGCGGCGCAGTAGATCGGGGCATACGGTTCCGGCCCATGACGCTACCTGACCGTTTTATCGACCATAACACGCCTGCCGGCCAGCTCATTGATGCTGGCCTAACCGCCAAGGACATAGTGGCGCACGCTCTTTTGGCCCTCCAATCCGGTTCGAGTGCAAAAAACCGCCCAGCCCCGGTCGTATTTTCGGCGCAATGACGCTATCTGCTCGGGTCATGAAACGCCGATTCCTCGTATTGTCCCTTTTCGCCACGTCGACAGTCGCTCTAGGAGCCGGCGTCGCGCTTGCCGCCACCCTGCCGCCTGAAATCGCACCTATCGAGTCACTAGATTCGGCGCTGATCGCAACGATGAAGGCGGCGGACGCGAAAGTAAGTTTCGCCGAAAGATTCGATACCCTTAAGCCGGTACTGGAGCGTGTCTACGATTTGCCGGAGATCCTTGCGATCTCTGTCGGCCTGTTCTGGTCAACACTTCCTCCCGCGCAGAAAACAACGTTGCAATCGCTTTTCACGGAATACACAGTCGCGACCTACGTAAAGAGCTTTGATCATTTCAATGGCCAGCGTTTCGAAATTCAACCAACCGTCCGCTCCCTTGGAGCGCGGCGCATCGTCACGACGAACCTGATCGCTGCCGATGGACAGAAGACGCGGCTCGACTACGTCATGACCCCAAGCAGCGAAACCTGGAAAATCACCGACGTGCTCTTCGACGGCACGATCAGCAAAGTAGCAACGCAGCGTTCGGATTTCAGCGGGCTCGTCGAACCAGGTAACGCAACTCGGCTGATCGATGCTCTACGCAAGAAAATAACGGTTCTCTCCGGCGGCGCGCTAAAGGTTGGATAGACCCACTATGCGTATCCTGCCTCCATCCGCTTAGCATGACCAATCTACTTGCCGACCTTGCTAGTCTCATCGCGGTCGCAGGCTTGGCACATCAGGTCATCGGGAGTGCCCTGGTACCGCAAATTACCTCGGCAATGGCGCAAGCACCAATCGCGTTGCCGCCCGTGTCATTGCTGAAACCTTTGTATGGAAGCGAACCGCTGCTCGAAACTGCGCTCGAGTCATGCTTTGTCCTCGATTACCCGGCCTTGCAACTGGTGTTCGGCGCTGCCGACCCTGCGGATCCCGCGCTCGCCATCGTTGAACGCCTTCGTGCCCGCTATCCGGACGTTGACACCGCCATCGTTATCGGCCCTGATCCGCAGGGTCCAAACCGAAAAATCGGTAACCTGATCAATATGTTTCCTGCCGTGAAACACGATGTGCTCGTTATCTCCGACGCCGACATGCATGTTCCAGCCCACTACCTGAAAGCGGTGGTTGCCTCTCTTCTCGAAACTGGCACTGGCCTCGTGACAAGCCTTTACACCGGCTTACCAGCAACAAGCCGGCTGCCCGCATTGTTGGGCGCCGCTCAAATCAATCATGCCTTTCTCCCGGGCGCTGCGCTTGCCCGACGATTGGGTCGACAAGATTGCTTTGGCGCCACGATGGCGTTGCATCGCGAGCAGTTGGAGGCAATTGGCGGTTTTGGGTCTCTTGTCGGCTATCTTGCCGATGACAATGTTCTTGGCCGCCTGATCCTGGACAGTGGAAAGACGATCGGGCTCGCGCCGGTTCTCCCGGCAACCAGCGTGGCAGAACAAAGCCTTCGAGACCTGGCACATCATGAACTTCGCTGGGCCCGCACTATCCGGGCTCTCGTTCCTGCTGTCTATCCAGGCCTGGTCCTCCAATTCCCGCTGTTTTGGGCCGCCTTGGGGCTCCTCCTTTCCGGACTCCCTACAGTCGGCTGGGCATTGGCCCTGACCGCTGTGGTGATTCGCTATGCCGCCGCACGACGATTGGAGCGTCAACTGGACGTGCCCAGGGTGGCAACACCGTGGCTTCTGCTCATTCGCGATTTTTTCTCCGCCTTCGTGTTCGTGGCCAGCTATTTCAGCGATACCGTCGAATGGCGAGGTTACCAGTTGCAGGCGGACCACGGAAAATCGGCTTCTGGCGTCCTTCTTCATTGAGCTTTGCACCAACTGACCCGATATGCGAAACGAACGCAATACTGGGTCGACCCGCCGAACGAGGAAAACTGCGATGATGAAAACTCTGTTCCTGCAGCCGCCGTCTTTTGACGGCTTCGATGGAGGGGCCGGTTCGCGTTACCAGGCGAGGCGTGAAATCCGGTCCTTCTGGTATCCGACTTGGCTTGCCCAGCCTGCCGCTCTGATCCCAGGCTCGAAACTGATTGATGCCCCTCCTGCCCGCCTGACTATGGCCGACGTCCTTCCGCATGCCAAAGCTGCGGAGCTCATCGTCATTCATACGTCGACCCCGTCCTTCGCTAATGACGTCAAAGTTGCTGAACACATCAAGAAAGAGAATCCTCGGTCCCTTATCGGCATGATCGGGGCAAAAGTTGCCGTTCAGGCGGAGCAAAGCCTTGAACGTGCCGCCCCCGTCGATTTCGTTGCGCGAAACGAGTTTGATTTCACGATCAAAGAAATCGCTGAAGGCGTTCCGCTTGCAGAAATCGACGGCATCTCGTTCCGAAATTCGGATGGCAAAATTGTCCACAACAAGGACCGAGCCATTCTGGAGAATATGGATAGCCTGCCGTTCGTTGCAGACGTCTACAAGCGGGATCTTCGGATCGAGGATTATTTCATCGGCTACCTGATGCATCCCTATGTATCTCTTTACACCGGGCGCGGGTGCAAATCGCGCTGCACGTTCTGTCTTTGGCCCCAAACAGTTGGGGGGCACCGGTATCGTACCCGCTCCGTCGAACACGTCATCGCGGAGGTACGCCAGATCCAGGCTTACTTTCCACAGATGAAGGAATTATTCTTTGACGACGATACGTTCACCGACAACCTGCCGCGCGCAGAGGCGATCGCAAGAGAGCTTGGCAGGCTCGGCGTCACGTGGTCCTGCAATGCCAAGGCCAACGTACCACGAGACACACTCAAGGTCTTGCGCGACAATGGGCTACGCCTTCTTCTTGTCGGCTATGAAAGTGGCAATCAGCAGATCTTGCATAACATCAAGAAAGGCATGCGCATTGAGGTCGCGAAGCAGTTTACCAAAGACTGCCACGATCTCGGCGTCAAAATTCACGGCACATTCATCCTGGGCCTGCCAGGAGAAACGCAAGAAACCATTCGTGAGACCATAGATTTCGCAAAGGAGATCAATCCGCATACCATTCAGGTCTCGCTAGCGGCTCCATACCCCGGCACATTTCTTTATGATCAGGCGGTATCCAAAGGATGGCTCGACGTCGAACACGCCGAGTTGATCGACGAGCATGGCATTCAAATCGCACCATTGCACTATCCGCACCTGACGCACTCGGAAATTTTCGACAGCGTCGAGCTTTTTTACAAGAAGTTCTACTTCCGGGCACCAAAAATCGCAGCAATCGTCAACGAAATGATTCGCAGCCCACAAATGATGAAGCGTCGCCTCCGCGAAGGCGTCGAATTTTTTCAGTTCCTTCGCGAGCGGCACGCTGCGTAACAGGTCGGCTTTTTTTTCGGCAGACGATTTCGGCCTAACCGAAAGCGTCAACGAGGCCGTGGAATCTGCCCACCGAGCAGGTGTTCTGATGCAGACCAGTCTCATGGTCGCAGGCCCCGCAGCCGCGGATGCCGTCAGCCGCGCCAAGCGCCTGCCCCAACTGAAGGTCGGATTGCATCTTGTCTTGGTTGAAGGTGACTCGGTGCTCGGCCATTCTTCTCTCCCGAGCATCACCGAAGCCGATGGGCGCTTCGGCTCGAACCAGCTTGCTTTGGGGTTTCGTTACTTTCTTTCTCGACATGCCAGGCAAGAACTGACAGCCGAGATCCGTGCGCAGTTCGATGCATTCCGCGCGACTGGCCTGCCGCTTCACCACGCTGACTGTCATAAGCATATGCATCTGCACCCGACAGTCTCGCGGCTAATGATCGACATCGGCAAGGATTACGGCCTTAGGCGAATAAGGATCCCTGCGGAGCCACCCAGCGTACTTGCCACATGCGGGACGCGTCCGGCGCTTTCATCCCGTGCCCTCTATTTATGGTCGCGTATCCTTCGTTCTCAGGCGCGGCGCGCGGGTCTTCTTACCCCGGATTTTGTCTTTGGTATCGCCTGGAGCGGCCATATGACCGAATCCAAAATTCTTCAACTTCTTAAAAATCTTCCAACCGGCTGCAGCGAAATTTATTTTCACCCTGCGACACATAGCGATCCCGTTTTGCGCGCCCTGATGCCAGAGTATCAGCACCGGGCCGAATATGAGACTCTGCTCCAGCTCCGCTCGGCGCAATCTCATGTGGATTGCTCAGAGAAATCTGCGGCGCCCACGACTTCTTGACGCAATCGACCATCCGATTGCTGCGGAAAGCCCTGACACAGCTGCTCCCCAAGCCACATCGGTACAAACCAGTCTCAGACTCCAGTGCCGGAGAGTGGCATAATTGGCGAGATCGTACAGTCCGTAAGTGAATACCCCGAACCAGCCACCATACAGCAGCGCCGTCGTGGCTTCCCCTGAAGCCTCGGCCCGAGGCATCACGAATACGAGCAACCCCAAAACCTCAAGCAGATAGACGGCAATACCCGGAGCTTTGCGCAATGAGGTAAGCAAAATTGGGCCCAAACCCGCCCGATAAAGCGACGCCGACGTCAGGTCGAGCCATATCGCGTCGAGTGCAAGGTAAGCGGTCAGAGTAACAAAATAGAACACGACCGACTGGCGCATGATAGTTCCTTCATGATCTCATCGTTGCCCATTTTGCTTCAATTCGGTCCCAGATCCTGACCTCGATATGGACACCGTCAAAACGGGCGACCTGTTGCAGTCCGGTGGGGGACGTCACGTTTATCTCGGTCAGATAATCGCCGATGACGTCAATACCCGCAAACAATAGACCGCGCTCGCGCAGTAGCGGCCCGATCCGATCGCAAATTTCGAGGTCACGGGAACTTAGCTTTGTCGGCTCTGCTCGACCTCCCGCGTGCAAATTGGATCGTACATCTCCTGGTAACGGCAAACGGTTAAACGCGCCGAGCGGTTCGCCGTCGATGAGGATGATGCGCTTGTCACCCGATCGTACAGCAGGTTCATAACGTTGCACCATGAAAGGTTCGGTCGACGACGCAAGAAAAAGGTCCAGCAGAGAACCAAGATTTTCGTCATCCGGCCGCACACGGAAGACACCAGTCCCCCCGTTGCCAAACAATGGTTTGACGATGATGTCGTGATGCCGAGCGCGAAAATCCGCAATAGCCTTGCGATCACGGGCAATCAACGTTGGCGGCATTAACTCGGAAAACTGGGCAACCAGAAGCTTTTCCGGGGCGTTCCGTACGGCCACCGGATCGTTCACGACCAGGGTCTTTGGATGAATCCATTCGAGAAGATAGGTCGCGCTGATATAACCCATGTCGAACGGCGGGTCCTGCCGCATCAGCACAACGTCCATGCCGGTCAAATCGACAATCTCGGGGTCACCCAATGTAAAATGATGACCTTTCTCCCTTCGCACCTGAGCCGGTCGCACCCGGGCACGGATTACACCTGAGTCGAACCAGAAATCTCCAACTCCGTAATGCCAAAGCGTGTGGCCTCGCCTTTGTGCTTCCAGCATCAAAACGAAGGTGGAATCTCCATCGATATCGATGGTTTCCATCGGATCCATCTGGACTGCCACCTGCAAGCCAGCCATCTGCCCTCCTTCCCGATGTTGCGCCCAAAAAACCGACCGGGACACCACATGCTGGGAGTCACGGTCCTACGCCCGAAAGCTACACCATCTTTCAGGATGGGCGGCCACGTTCCAGACTCGCAATGCAAGTTGCCGTCCCGACATCACGTGGCATGGGTCTTGCGTACGATACCTGCGGCTGACCTGCTGCTCCCGGATAAAGCACCAGTTCAAGCCGGCAGACGTGAGACGTATAAAGCCATACCTGCGCCGGGCCGTCCACACGGCGTAGTGCAGGCGGAACCAAGGTCGCCGACAAGCTGGCAGCAGAAGCCCCAATCAACGTCGCTGGGGATGACACCGCCGCCATCCCGGCCGTGTCCTTCGACGATGAGACTGCGCAGCCGGACAGCGCAACCGCAACGAGCGGCACAACACTTCGTCGGAGTCGAACTGCTATCCCGACGCGCCGCACGGGTGGTACCCGAAATCAGTCTTTATTGGCAGGCGGCGAAGAAACGGGAAGTGCACTCTGCTGCCCTGGGTGGTCAGCCAGCATCTCGATACGCCCCGTAATCTGCCCACCGTCTTCGACCTGGAGGCGACGGCAGCGCGCCGTGCCCAGAACCCTGCCCGTCGACCGCACGACAAGCGCATGGCGTGCAACGAGGGTGCCATCGATCGTACCGGCAATCTCTGCTTCTTCGACCTCAACCTCGCCTTTAAAGACCCCACCTTGCGCAATCGCCAGCTCCGTCGCCGCGATCATTGTGGCCTCGACAGTTCCCTCCACAACCAGACGCTCGGCATCCTGGACGACACCCTGAACGCTAATACCACGCCCGACGACAAGCGTGCGGCGCTCCGGCGAGTCAGCCCCACGGGTGCCCGTTGTCCTCAGCCCCCCAACAGGGGCGCCAGGCGGCATGGGCACCGACTGGCCGGACGACGGGGTGGCGGTCGGTGGCGCAAAGGGGGAACGAGCCATGGTGGTCTCCTTGTCGGCTGTTATCGGCTGGTCAGAGTTCTTGACTGTTTGCGCAGCGGGCGCCGAGGCGGGCCGAAAGGGGGGCACACCCAGCCCATCGTCTTCCGACGCTCGCGGACCGCTGCCCTGCCCGCTCGATCCCGTTCCGGATTGATCGTCGCGTTTGAAGATACTGATCACGAATCCTCCACTCGTCTGGAGTTTGAGCACGTAGCATGAGGCACTCGGCCAAACAATCGCCGCCTCACGAAAATGCTATGGTTTTTTCAAGATTCCGCCAAAGAATCGGTTTTCAAAATGGCAATCCGCCGGCAAGGATTGTCAGCATGATAGTTTGAATATCAACGCTGTGAATGATAGCGGAGAACTGTCCAGGAACAGGAGCCGCAGCATGACCGCGCCCAGATACCACATCACCGGCATCGGCAATGCCATCGTTGACGTTCTCGCCCGTACAGGCGACGATTTCCTCTCCCGCCATGACATGCGCAAAGGCAGCATGACACTGATCGATTCGGTTCAAGCTGAGGTGATTTACGGAGCGATGCCGCCAGGCATCGAAGCCTCGGGAGGCTCCGTCGCCAACAGCTGTGCCGTGGCCGCAATGCTTGGTGCCGAGGTGGCATTTTTTGGAAAAACCGCGGACGACCAGTTGGGTGCCGTCTTCAGGCACGACATGCACGCGCTTGGCATACACTACCCGACACAGCCTGCTGTGGGCCGTGATGCGACAGCCCGCTGTCTGATTCTGATAACGCCTGACGGGCAGCGAACGATGAATACGGATCTTGGCGCCGCCGTTTCCTTCGGCATCGATGATGTCGATTCGGGTATCATCGCAGGGTCGGCCGTCCTGTATCTTGAAGGATACCTGTTCGACCCTCCAGCAGCGCAAGCCGCGTTTTGGTCCGCCGCAAAAATCGCCCGCTCCTCGGGCCGCCAGGTCGCGATTTCACTATCCGATGCATTCTGCGTTGACCGGCACCGGGGCAACTTTCAGGCACTAGTCGAACAGTATGCCGATATCGTCATCGCCAACGAGGCCGAAATTTGTTCACTGTTCGAGCAGAACGACTTTGCATCAGCCGCCGAAATTGCCAAACGGTTTACTCGCATCGCGGTACTGACCCGCGGCGCCGATGGCAGTGTGATCCTGGCTGATGGGAAACGCTATGAGATCGCGGCCGCTCCCACGAATGTCGTCGACACAACCGGTGCCGGAGACGCTTACGCTGCCGGGTTTCTCACCGCTTATACCCATGGCGCGCCTTTACAGGATTGTGGCGCCCTCGCCAGTAAAACTGCAGCACTGGCCATTAGCTCCATCGGTGCGCGGCCAGAGCGTGCAGCCCTGGCTGCTCTTGCTCCAACCAGGAAAGGCAAGAACAATGCACCCGTTCGATTACATCCCAATAGAACCGTGTAGTGCAGAGCTAACATCGCGGCCAGACCCGGCTCATCATTGATGCACTCCAGGACCGTATCACGATCGTGTCCTGGCTATTCGGTACGCGAACTTTGGTACGCCGAGCCTTGCACCGACACCATTCTGAACAGGCCTGCGCCGCGTTGAAGCGGGCATTTATGCAGCCGCGTATGCGCGATATTCGGCGAGTCCGCATTGATCCTCTTTCCGTGCGCCATATAAATGGGCGGAACTCTCTGGTTGACTAAGCGCTCCACGATAGGTAGAACATACCATGAACATACCGCTTCGTGCTTTTAGCGAG
>DAIDMG010000070.1 GCA_027449105.1 Acidiphilium sp.
AGGCCATGATCCATATCGCCCTCGGGTCCCTCCTGCTCAGGCGCATCGCCCATTGAGCGAATTATCAAAAGGACTCTTAGTACTCCAACTTGATAGTGCCCATAATATTCATAATGTTGCGGCGTCGCCACGCGGCATTATTGGACTCTCAAGAGGGCTCCGATAGCACCCGCGCCGCCGCAAAACGGCGCAAGTTCTGCCATTGCACCGTTTCTGATTCCCCCCAGTGCCAGAACCGGAATTTTACTTGCCTTTGCGAGTAGCCGCCAGCGCAGCGTGCCCAGAGCGGGAATCCCAGGATGGCTGGCCGTCGGAAATGCGGGGGAAAGAAACACGAGGTCGGCGCCGGCGGCTGCGGCGCGCCGCAATTGCACCGCGTCATGGGCCGAGGCGCTGATCCATCCGATGCGTGATCGAATTAGTTTGCGCCGTCCGCCCCTTAGATGCAGCCCTGCGCCGAGGGTTGCGGCGAGCCGAGCGTCATCGGCGACGACCAGAGGAATCCGCCGTGCGCGGCAGATGGTTGCAATCTGGCGCCCCAGAGCACGCCTGTTGGGGTCATCATCATGACGAAACAAAACGCCGGTGATATCGCGCGGCAGGGCTTCAATTAAGGTCGTAGGATCGGGTAAGCGGACTTGGTCGGTGATCAGCCACAAAGTCGGATAGGCAGCGCCACGTCGCCGCTTGACCGCGCGTGCTCCAGCAATCAGTTTCTGATCCATGTTTCCACATTCCTCGGCGTCCCGAACAGATTTCGTTCCCGATATCGCGAGTAATCTCGCTAGTCTTCGTGCGCGAATCAACTCTGTGGCAGGCGAGCGTCAGGTTACGCTGGTTGCAGTTTCCAAAGGCAAGGATGCCAGCTTGGTTGAACGGGCTATTGCTGCCGGCCAGACAGTGTTTGGCGAAAATCGCGTTCAGGAGGCGGCGGCAAAATTTCATGCGTTGCGCACGGATCATGGCGGTATTGGTGTGCACATGATCGGAGCGTTGCAAGTGAACAAGGCACGGGATGCCGTGAGGTTGTTCAACGAAATCGAGAGCCTCGACAGGCCCAAGTTGGCGGATGCGCTCGCCTATGCTGCCGATCGTGAAGGGAAGCTCCCGTATCTGCTTGTACAGGTGAACATCGGTGATGAACCTCAAAAATCCGGTGTGCCTCGGGAAGAGGCCGATGGCTTCATACGGGCTATGCGCCAGCGTTTTGGCAAAAACCTTCGTGGTTTGATGGCGATCCCGCCAGCTGGTGTTGACCCTGCTCCATATTTCCGGGAGCTCGTCGCGATGGCGGATCAGCATGGTTTGCCAGTCCGTTCGATCGGCATGTCAGGTGATTTTGAAATTGCAATTCATTGCGGGGCGACGCAGGTACGCATCGGTTCCACGCTATTTGGACGGCGCGGTTAATAGGCCTTTGTGTGGTCTGCCGCCGTTCGTGACACAACGTCGCGAGCATGTCTCCGTTGTTTTTCAAGGAGAATGCCTCGCATTGCGGTATCAGCACCCTGCCTCTGAGGCGCATGTCGTGTCGGTCAGCTTGCCGAACAGTAGCTCATCAAATTCCCCGACAAGGATCCGTATGTTATCCCTGTTGGTGAAATCCGAAATGCAGCAATGCGAACAGCACTAAACCGGCAAGAAATCCGACCAGGGTGCCGTTAACCCGGATGTACTGAAGATCGCGGCCAACACGGAGTTCAAGCTTTTCCGTGATCGTTTCGGCGTCCCAATTACTGACGACGCGCGCGATGAACCCGGCAATTTCTGCTTGGGCGGCCGGCAGTAATCGTGCGACGACGACGCCAGCGGCAACTGAAATTCGGCGCCGCGAGGCGGGGTCTTCGGCTAGAAGGGTGCCCAGATTGGCCAGGGCGTTCTGCAAAAACGTGACGGTATGACCGCTATGACGTTTCGAATCCGTTATGATAGAATCGCGCAGTCGGGCCCAAATTTCAGAGGTCCACATTCGGACGCTCGGGTGCCCAATTACGCGTTTCAGAGCGGCCCCAAGTTCGGCGCCTCGGGCTTCGTTCTCTGTCAGGGACAAGACCTCGCGTCGAATCCATTCGTCGAAAGCTTCTCGCAGTTCCGAACTGTCCGGCCCAATGCGATCGAGTTCGACGTTGATCGCAGCAATCACGCGGCTCGCAATATTCGCTCCGACGGCCCATCCGACCAACGCTCCTCCCTGCTCGCGTACCCGTTCGCGAATGGCCTGCTTCAATTCGAGTTGATGGCTGCTGAGAGCCGAACGCAGCTGCGCGAGGATGAATGAAAAGGCCTCCTGATGGTGTCCCGACTCCACAAGTGATTGCAGCGCGCGCGCGACCAGTTGGTTCGCTGCAGGGCCGCTGGCAATTCGCGGTAACAGCCTAACGATGATGCGGCTTGCACGGCCATCCTCCAAGGCTCGCAGTAATCCGGGCATTGATGCGGCGAGCGCTTCGGCCGCGGGTCTTGAAGTTGCCGGGTCGGCTAAAAATCGCCCGATGATTTCGGGCAGGTCGAGCCCAGCGAGGAATCGAGCGATATCGGCTTCGGTGAAGACGTGGTTAGCGACGAAACGGCCGAGTGCTGTGCCGAGGCGCTCCTTTTGCGCGGGCAATATAGCGGTGTGTGGAATTGGCAAGCCGAGCGGATGCCTGAACAAGGCTGTAACTGCAAACCAATCGGCCAGTCCGCCGATAAGCCCGGCCTTGGCCCCGTCGCGCAACGCCAACGTAGGTAAACTGGGTGGCATCGCGTAAGCTACGATGGTCAGGGCCACCATAACGAGCAGCAGCCCGGTGGCGAACATCCGATGCCGCGCTAAGGAGCGCCGGAGCGGAGCTTCGGAATCAACGGCACCTTCGCTCATCGGTTCGGTGTGCCGCACTGCCCTCGCAAGATCAAGGGCTGCATCCTGCGGAAGACGTCATGTCGAAGTTTTGCTTGTGGTGCGTCATCAGCTGGCGCAGTCTGTCCTTTACGGAAATGTGAGGTGCTGTGACGACCACTGCGAAAGGAAAATCCATTGTTGGTATCCGGTCGGGACGCTGGCGATCGAGCCTCGATCGCGAGGGGTTCGGATTCGGTGCCTGGATCGTCGGAACCTTACTTGCAGCCATGATTTTTCTGGTGTTGGGTGCCGTTTATTATTGGATCGGTTGAAAGTTAGCCCAGCAGGGCTTGTCCAACTCTCATGTATCTCTCCATTCTTGTCACCTGTGGTCAGTCGGCCTAGGGTGCAAAGATGCCCTTTCTTCGTGAAAAAGAGCCGGTACGGGGGGTGGCACACAATGTTCTGCCCGGGATCAGTCGTCTGGTAGCTCGGAATCCCGGAATGATGACGTATCATGGCACGAACACGTATCTAATTGAAGGAAGAGATGGGCTGACGGTACTTGATCCTGGGCCCGACGATCCGGTGCATGTCAGGGACATCTTGCGTGCGGCTGGATCTACACCGATTCGTTGGATTGCTTTGTCTCATACACATCGTGATCACCTTGGCGCAACTTCGGAACTTGTCAGCCGAACCGGCGCGCTAACGTATGCCTTCCGGCGGCCGGCGGCAGCAGGTTTCGCGCCGGATTTCGATCTTGATGAAGGTTCTGAAGCCGCTGGGCTGCTAGCGTTGCATACGCCCGGTCATGCAAGCGATCATTTGTCGTTCGCCTATCATGTACGGGGAGTTGGGCCGATTCTGTTTAGTGGTGACCACGTGATGTCGTGGTCGTCGTCGGTGGTAGACCCCCCAGACGGTGACATGAGCGCCTATTGCGGCAGCCTGAAGCGACTACTGGATCGCGATGACGTAGCATACCTTCCTGGTCATGGCGCCTTGCTCGGTAACCCTCGCGTGTTGGTCACTGAAATGCTTGCTCATCGTCAGGCCCGGGAAGCAGAGATTGTAGCGCGTGTCGCCAACTCCCCTGCGACCGTTCCCGAACTTGTCGAGCTTCTTTACGGGGCACAACATCCGATTCTGATGCGAGCGGCAGAACGGACCGTGTTGGCGCATCTGTTAAAACTTCGTTTCGAAGGGGTTGTGCAAGAATACGAGGCTTGTTGGGCGCCCGTCTGAGCATGGGCTGTTGCTGCAGGATGTGTCCTCAATTCATTTTTCGTTGATTGCACTTGATCTCGCAGCTCGATCGCGTCATCCTGCATCGCTCGATTGCTAGGTTCAATGAACCTCCGGACCATGCGAGAACGGAATGATGTTCGATCAACGCCGCAGAGAAGCCAGAGGTTGATGACGGTATCTCCGGAGCATGTTTGTGATCAGGCGCTGGAAATTGACGCCTCGTCGGCGCTTGGCCCGGACGTCCCTGACCAAATGCCCTCGATCGGGGCAGATGAAGTTCCGGATGCTTTTGAGATAGCGCCTCGTGGTGGTGTCCCCTGGCACCATGTTTCCCGGTTTACGACGGCGACCGTTGTTATTTGCGCGGTGATCTTGTGGCAAGTGATCTCTGACTTGCACGTGTTTCCTCCAATTGCGTTGCCGTCACCTGTGGCCGTATGGCTTGCCTTCATCAAACTGCTTACCAAGGGGTATGGCGGCCACTCCTTGGTTGACGATATTGTGACCAGCTCATTAAGGATAGCCATCGGGTTCGGGGGCGCCGTCCTGGCGGGCGTGCCGATTGGACTGCTTATGGCGCGAAATGATCTGGTGTTTCGGGTTATCGATCCCTTTCTGCAGTTTGGGCGCCCGGTTCCGCCTCTCGCGTACATCCCGCTCCTTGTTGTCTGGTTTGGGATTGGCGAGCTTCCTAAAGTTCTTTTGATTCTTGTTGGAACCATTCCGGTCATCATCATTGGGACCATCTCAGGTGTCAAAGCGACGCCAATACTCAGGGTTTCGGTGGCGCAAACACTCGGCGCATCCGAGGCTCAAATTTTTCGTCATGTCATCCTGCCTTCCGCTCTGCCGGAAATTTTCACCGCCATGCGTGTTGGCATCGGCGTTGCTTGGACTTGTCTTGTCGCGGCCGAGCTGATTGCTGCTGATCAAGGTCTTGGTTGGCTGGTACAATATGCCGGACAAGCGCTGCAGGTTGCAATTGTCATCGTTGGCATCATTGTCATCGGCATTCTGGGATATGCCATGGAGCTGACGATCAGAGTCATCGAACGGCGGGTCGTCCCGTGGCGCGGTCACGGATAACAACGGAGAGCTCTCATGCAGAAAAAACTTCACGGACTTGTGTTGGGCGTCTTAATTTCGTCGCTACTAGGTTTTCCCCCGTGGGCTCGGGCAGCTAAGCCCACGGTTGTGATCGGCTATGAAAATAACGGCGCCGATCCATACATGGTAACGCAATCGCAGGGCTTGTTCCAGAAAATGATTCCCGCCCATGTAAGGCTGAAATATTTTGCTTCCGGCCCAGCTGCAATGAGCGCGCTTGCCTCTAACAGCCTGCAGTTCATGTGCGGGATTGGCATTCCGCCGTTCGTTGCGGCGATTTCGCAGGGTTTGCCCCTTACCATCATATTCAATCAGGAGCGATATACGACCGCGGCCGGAATTGTTGTGCGGCCAGGCCATGGCATTAGAACAGTTGCCGATCTCAAGGGACACCGCATTGCGATTGTCCAGGGTTCACAATCCTCGTTTGAACTTGCGACATTTCTTGCTGAAGCAAATGTTCCTTTCGACGCTGTGCATCAAGTGAACATGTCGCCACCCGAAATGCGCGTTGCGTGGACCACAAAAAGCATTAATGCAGCGATCGTGTGGGATCCGGTATTCGATGCATTGCGCAGCCTTGGTGGCCGAATTTTGAAGACCGACGCAGACTTGCCACGCGATGCGTCATCCTACAACGTCTGCATCGCGGACACACGGTGGGTCCGCGTCCACCCCAGAATTGCAACAGATTTCGTACGAGCGCTCGACGCCGGCGTTACTTATACTAAAGCGCGTCCAGAAAAGGCCATCGCCCTCATGGCCAAGGCAGCGGGCATTTCGAAACCGGTCGCGAAAACCGAGCTTGCCGGTTACGAGATTTTTTCTGCTAAAGACCAGATGACGCCAGAGGTACTTGGAAGTGGCGCAGGGATGGCGACATCGGCAACGACCCGGACTGTTGAAAATACGGCGAAAGTTTTATTGAAAATCGGGCGGATTACGAAGCTGCCGAAAAATCCGGTGGCTGCCGTGGATTCACAATTCGCTGCCGCAGCCACGAAATAGTAGTGCGTTATGCCAATTTTGGTCGAGCGCGTCCGCAAGGATTTCGGGCGACACCGGGCGCTTGACGAGGTGTCGCTGACGATCGAGGATGGTGCATTCGTGACCATCCTCGGGTCATCAGGCTGCGGTAAATCGACACTTCTCAATTTGATCGCTGGACTGTTAACACCTACAAAAGGGCGCATTCTGCTTGATGATGTCCCGATCATGAAGCCGGGGCCGGACCGTGTTGTGGTTTTCCAGCAGCCCGGTCTCTATCCGTGGCTTAGTTTGCGTGACAATATTGCATTTGGCCTTCGGATGCGGGGGGCAGCGGGCATTGACTGGGGGCGGGTCGATGAGGTCATCGGCATCATGGGCCTGAAAGGCTTCGAAGGCCACCATCCCTATGAACTTTCGGGCGGCATGCAGCAACGTGTTGCCATTGCCCGCGCTCTGGTCATGAATCCACGCGTGCTGCTTATGGATGAACCGTTCGGTGCGCTGGACGCTCAGACACGGCACCGAATGCAAAAATTTCTCCTCGAGCTCTGGGGTAAAATCGGCGCTACAATCGTGTTTATTACTCATGACATTGATGAGGCTATTATGCTTGGTGATCGCCTCGTTGTAATGCGCGCGCGGCCTGGGCGAATAGCAATCGAAACGAGAGTGCCGCTTCCACGGGCGCGGCATTGGGATATGACTCTCGATCCAGCCTTTCTGTATCTCAAGCGCCAAGCGATGGCGATTCTAGGTGAATAGTGGTGCTGGTATGGGCCAGACTGATATCGAGGCCCAGAGCTTGGCGAGCCGTTCCTGTTATGGTCTCTCCGTTGTACGGCGGAGAGGTTCTACGGATCGTAAAAGTGGGTACTATCAGGTTGAGGTAGCGAGAACCCATCCGGTGCTGTGGTCTGACCGGACGTCCGAGACGCGGCTGGCCTCACCTCACGGAAGTAGGGATGGACAACCGCGGGTCGACGGTGGCGCCCCTGCTTCCAGTTGGACACGGGCCATCGGCTAGCATCCGACACTCCTCGAACCCACGCACGAGTTCGACAATGACAGCGACCTTCCCTCTGGAAGACCGAACCAATGAGGCGCGCTCGGCCTCCCCGAGGTTCGATGCCGCATATGAGGTCGGCGTGCATTTTGTTCCTGCACCAGAAGCGCGCGCAGCGACTCTGACTAGCGCGGTTTTCCCGTTCACGTTGCCGCCAACCGAACAAGTCTGACTCGGATGTAGGCCGGGTTGATCTCGGTCAGGCGGAGCAGAGCTAAATATTTTGTGGGATTGACGCGACACGAGAAAGCTCCTTAGAACAATGTTTTCATTTTGTTCCGACCGCGTTCGCGTCTCGGGCAGACCGGAGTCAGGTAATGCTCACGCCGAAACAGCATGATTTGCTTCAGTTCATCGACCAACATATGCGTCGGACTGGTTGCTCGCCGAGTTTTGAGGAGATGAAGGAAGCATTGGAGCTCAAGTCGAAATCGGGCATTCACCGTCTGATTTCGGCGCTTGAGGAGCGTGGCTTCTTACGCCGGTATAGGCATCGAGCACGAGCGCTGGAGATTCTGCGTTTGCCAGCCGACGCGGTTCCTCAATCCGAGGCGCCCGAGGTGCCAACTGCTTCCCGGTTTGCTCCCAATGTCATTCGAGGAGATTTCTCTGCACGGTTCACCGGTGCTCAGACGGCGGTTGGCGTTCCCGCGATTTCTCTGCCGCTTTACGGGCGGATCGCCGCTGGGCAGCCGATCGAGGCGCTGCGCGCGGCCCATACAGATATCGAGGTGCCCGCGATGATGGTTGGTTCCGGCGAGCACTATGCGCTTGAGGTGGTTGGGGATTCGATGATCGAAGCAGGAATTCTCGATGGCGATACAGCAATCATTCGGAAAATTGATACCGCTGAAGCGGGTCAGATCGTGGTCGCGCTTATTGATGATAATGAGGTCACTCTAAAGCGTTTGCGGCGGCGCGGTAATTCGATCGCTCTTGAGCCAGCTAACGCTCGATATGAAACACGAATCGTTCCTGCCGAGCGGGTGAAAGTGCAAGGCCGGCTGGTTGCCTTGTTGCGCCGCTACTGAATGCGTAGCGGGGAAAGTCAGGCACAGTCGCTTTGACCAAAACCGTCACTCGGACGATATTTGGCGCATGGGTATGTGGGGCAAGGTGATTGGCGGTACAGCAGGACTCATGGTCGGCGGCCCAGTAGGGGCGATCGCCGGTATCATGCTGGGACACGCTGCCGATCGAGGCGATTTCGAAGCCGTCGGCACGCATCTGCGGCGGGCCTTACCGCTCGATTCTGCTCGTTTGGCCGCGCTGGTTGGACGACGCGATCAGGTTTTTGCCATTAGCGTGACCGTGCTTGCGGCAAAGCTGGCGAAATGTGATGGGCCCGTGACGCGCGCAGAGATCGATGCCTTTCGCAGGTACTTCCGTATCGAGGCCGCTGCGGTCCCAACGATCGGGCATTTGTTCGACCAGGCCCGCGAAGAGGCTGCCGGGTTCGAACCGTATGCGCGTCAGCTAACGGCCACTTTCGCCGACAATCGCGTAACTCTCGAACAAGTTCTGGGCGCGCTTTATGGGATTGCGAGAGCCGATGGACCGATTAACCGGTTGGAGACGGATTTTCTCGGAAAAATCGGTTTAATTCTGGGCCTGACCCAGATGGAGCAAGCCCGAGCTGCCAATCCTTCGTTTTCTGCGGGTCAGGATGAAGACCCCTACAGTGTTTTGGGATTGCCTCCTGGCACGGCGTTGAATGCGATACGTGCGCGGTGGAAGCAGTTGATGCGCGAAAACCATCCGGATCAACTAGCATCGCGCGGGGTGCCGGCAGAGTTTATTACACGGGCCACTGAGCGGGTAGCACGGATTAACGCCGCCTATGATCAGATAAAGCGTGACCTAACACAGTGATTTCTCCGAATTTTGATGATCGACCTGCGGGCGCCTTGGTTGATCATTTGGTTCTTCATTACACCGGTATGCAATCCGCTGACGCAGCCAAAGCACGCCTATGTGATCCGGCGGCGAAAGTTTCAGCGCACTACCTGGTCGAGGAAAATGGCTCG
This sequence comes from Acidiphilium sp., assembly GCA_027449105.1. Lineage (GTDB taxonomy): Bacteria > Pseudomonadota > Alphaproteobacteria > Acetobacterales > Acetobacteraceae > Acidiphilium. The sequence goes on from DAIDMG010000070.1 coordinate 9,260, forward strand.
GTTCTGTGCCTGGTGCCCGAGCAATCCCGGGCATGGCACGCTGGGGTCAGCTATTGGCGGGGCGTCTGTGGCCTTAATGATCGCTCGATTGGTATTGAGCTGGTCAATCCAGGTCACGAGCTTGGATATACATCTTTCTCCAACAGGCAGATCGAATCCCTGATACGGCTTTGTGCGGGTATACTCGCGCGGCATCCGATACCTCGGCGCAATATAGTCGGCCATTCCGACATTGCGCCGGATCGCAAACGTGATCCGGGAGAGAAATTTCCGTGGGCCATTTTGGCAAAAGCGGGGATCGGGCTCTGGACAGACAGGAAGACTGAGAGTCACGATATCGTCGCTGATCTTGCTGCAATCGGATATGATTTGAGCCTCAACTATTTCGCCGTGATAGCTGCGTTCCAGCGTCGATTTCGTCCTGATAGGATCAATGGTGTTCCTGACGAGGAAACGCAGACACGGGCGGCTGCAGTCCGGGCCTTGATGGATAATAATTGAGCGTGGTTGACGAGGATTGGCGTATGGTTCAAAAAAAATGCACCAGATGGCCGGGTAGTCGCCGTCGCCTCTAGTACATGGTGTGCGATGGAGGAAAGTCCGGGCTCCACGGGAATGCGGTGCCGGCTAACGGCCGGCGGGGGCGACCCCAGGGAAAGTGCCACAGAAAATATACCGCCCGCACGCCAATCCTTGCGGGTAAGGGTGAAATGGTGCGGCAAGAGCGCACCGCGCCCTTGGTAACAAGGGCGGCAGGGTAAACCCCACCGGGAGCAAGACCGAATAGGAGTAACCAGCGGTGTGAGCGATCATGGCCGCAAGGGTATTCCCGCCCTGTTGCTCGGGTTGGTCGCATGAGGTGCGCAGCAATGCGCATCCCAGATGAATGACTGCCCCGTGCGGTGACGCACGGACAGAACCCGGCTTACAGGCCATCTGGCGTTTCTATAATCATCTTGCGGCACCTGTATCATGAGACCTGTGTTCGGGTTGGCAAAAATACTGAGAAATATGAAATTCGTGCATTGTTGGGGTCTTGCTGATCGGCTTCGAACAGACCGTCAGGCGTTGGCAACGATCTGCTGCTGCGGCGAGGATTTTGAGGATGCGGTTGGGATTGTAGGCGATGGCCGTGAGGTGAACCTGGGCGGAGGCGTGGCCAAGAAGGCCGCGCCATCGCATTCGGCGCAGCCTGTAGCTGCGCTTCTAGACTGGCCGTCGGCTCAGTTTTTGTTACGAAGTGGGGCCCTGTGGTTATGGTCTGCAACGACTGCTGCGGGGTGCGGGGCATGAGTGCGTGGTGGTGGCGCCGTCGTTGATCCCGATCAAGACGGGCGACCGGCTAAAGACGGATCGCCGCGATGCGATGATGTTGGCGAAGCTGCATCGGGCCGGCGAATTGACTGCCTTTCTGGGTTCCAGATCAGGCGCACGAGGCAATGCACGACTTGGCGCGGGCGCGCCACGACTGCGGTCGGCGTACTGGCCAAGGTGCTGCAGCATCTGCAAGGCTTTTTGCTGCGCCATGAGCGGGTTTATCACGGGCCTCGCGCCTGGACCTTGGCCTACGGCGCTGGCTGACGACGGTGCGGTTCGAGCACCCTGCGCAGCAGATCGTTCTGCAGGATGATATTCACGCCGTGCAGGACGCGGAGACCCGGCGCGATCGGCTGACAGACCAGATCCAGGAGTTGCTGGCGAACTGGTCGATGGCACCGGTTGTGGCGGCGCTGCAGGCGATGCGCGGAGTTGCCCTCGTGGCCGCGGTGACCGTTGTAGCGGAAGTCGGTGATTTCCACCGGTTCATCAATCCGCGCCAACTGATGGCCTATCTCGGCCTGGTGCCAAGCGAGCACTCGTCGGGAGGAAGTGTCCGCCGCGGCGGCATTACCAAAGCCGGCAATGCACTGGCCCGGCGTGTGCTCATTGAAGGGGCTTGGACATACCGGATGCCGGCGCGCGTAAGCCGAAAGATCCACGACCGTCTTGAGCCTCTGCCCGCCGAGATCCGGGATATTGCGTGGAAAGCGCAGGTTCGACTCTGCGCAAGATATCGTCGTTTGGTCGATGCCGGTAAGCCAAAGGTCGTGGTTACTACCGCCATAGCTCGGGAAATGGTCGGCTTCATCTGGGCGATTGTGCGCATCGCTCAACCCGCACTCGCTTAAAGTCGCTGAACGAGAGCACCCACAACAACAAGTCCGATGTGCAGGGCTGGAGACAGGGCCACGGTGGGGAATCCTCCTGACCTGTTATGAGCCGGTCCCAGGACCGATGCTCGCTTCTGGAATGAGGCAGCCCCAAGACGGAACCACGGTCATGCGGTATCCAACCCGCGCATGAGAGCTTGTTCAACCGGCGTCTTCAGGTTCTGTCTCCTGCCTTGCACATCTCCATAATCGCGCTGGGTCATCTGCTGACGCAGAACATATAATCGCGACCATGCTATCGAATGCGGACATGAGAGCAGGCTGCTGAAAAATTCAGATTTTGACGGCTTTGAGTACGGCTTCGTCGCCGTTGTGGAAGTTGAAGCCGATCTCGCCATGTCCGTCGGCAGCAATGAGGAGAGTGGTTGGCCCGCAAAGATCCAGGTAGTTTTGATCCCAGAGGTCGGCCTGAGTGATCCGCCAGCGCCC
>DAIDMG010000071.1 GCA_027449105.1 Acidiphilium sp.
AACATTATGAATATTATGGGCACTATCAAGTTGGAGTACTAAGCCGCCAAGACCTTGCGTCGTCCCTGATTTGGCGGACGCCTCGCGGCGTTCGGATGACCTCATCACGGCCAACGGCATCCCGCCGAAGTAAGGGTTCGTTGTCCGTGGGTCCGGCAGGGGCATCCCTGCTCCCGGTTCCGCCCGGTCGCGTGGACCGGACACGCCGCTTCCCGAAGGGGCGCAGGGACATGGCGGCAGAACGACTCAATTACCGAACACTACATCTATGTAGTTGTGACGGCAAATTGATAAGTCCGAACATTATTATTAAGCGACGCCGAACCGCGAGGCCCTCTAATATTGATTTAAATCATTGATTTAGATACTTTTGTGGCGGCTAATACCACCCATCTGTTGCCACTCATGCTACACTGGCAGTCGCGAGGGGTATGGCCAGAAGAAAGCTAGGCTGGCAGATTGTTACCCGAAAGAGGGGAAAGATGCGCAATTACCTTTTGGCGGCAGTTGGGTCGCTCGGCCTGATTGCCATAGCCATGAATGCGGCCTCCGCCCAAGCATTAAAGCCACCTGCACCGGGCACAATTGAAGTCCACCTGAACGGAACGCTGGACGTCCAACTGGACGCGATTGGTTCGTCTGCCAATAACGTCAACGGATACAAGCTCAACCCGGTTGGTATTGTTGGATTCTTGCGCCTTTATCCCGGATTCGACGGCATGACCGAAAACGGGATCGAGTACGGGGTTGCGGCTGAACTTCGTGACAGTGCTTCAACCATCAGCAACACAAATACGGGCATTTCCGGTAACTCGGGATCAAACAGCTCTCTCTACATTCGCCGGGCGTACCTCTACGTTGGAACGAAAGAATTGGGCCTGCTTCGTGCCGGGCAGCAAGACAGCGTCTGGTGGCTGCTAACGACAGGTGAGTACTACAATTATGGAGACGGAAATGAATGGGACTCGGATGGCGGTGTCGGTAATGCCGTGCCAAACCAAACCATCCCGAGAGGCCTCTTTTCGTGGGCTAGCGCGCTCTACACCGCGAATAAACTAGTCTACCTTTCGCCAAACATTGACGGATTCCAAGGGGGATTCGGCTACGAGCCGAATTCCAACGGCTTCAAGGAGGGTATCAACTGCACCGGCGGTACCGGCAGTTGCGCGACTTTGGCCAGCGCCCCCGGTGGTGCGGGCAACTTCCGTCGAAAAAATACTGTAGATGCGGCGATCGAGTATACAGGCGCATTTAGGGACATCGGCTATAAGGGGAGTGTCGCCTACCTTTTTTCATCCCCTATCGGCAACAGCGACGGCACCCCGATAGAGACCATCGTTTCTCCGGATACGGGCGTACAGGTCTATGAGACATCCTTTAAACAGATGGGTATCACACAAATTTCGGGGCAGGTTACGTATGCAGGATTTCTGCTCGGCGCCAACGTAAAGATGGGCCAAGTGAATAACGGCTATTCGTTCCTGTACCCTGGTCAACGGGACTTGTTGTTCTATGAGGTCACCGGCGAATACAACATAGGCCCGATCACATTAGCGGCGCAGTACTTCAACGATCAGGCGGCTGGCGCGCATTTGCCGGGGAATGGTGTGGCGAGAACCGAGACGGATTACGGCCTTGATGTCGCTGCAAACTATGCACTTTCCAGGCACTTCGGAGTATATGTCACATACCTCTACGGTCACCGCCACGAACTTGGCTATGATTTCATCACCGGCGCGACCGGATCGTCGGTCAACAATAATGTTCAGGCACAAGCAATCAGCGTCGGTGCCAAGATGACGTGGTGATGTCGACACAGCATGATCGGGCGGTAACTACGTAGCTGCAGAGCTCTGCTGCTGCATTTTAAGTCCGTTGCGACCAGGCGCCGCAACGTTGGCTCTTGGCGTATGGCTGTTGCGCGGCTAAACACGCGCGAACCGCCGCCGGATTAGCCGGTGCATCGAACGGAGAAGAAATGCGCTCTTACCACGAATTCCCTTTGGCGCGTGCCTCAAAATTCCGCAGCATCGCGATCCTGGTTTCATCGCTTTTGGCCTTGACCGCCTGCAGCGGCGCCAAGCGACCCGATGTGCCGAACATGCAAACGTCTCACGTTCCGCCCGCGATGCAGAGTACGGGAAGCGGCATTGGAACGCTATTTACCTTCGGCAAACCGACCGGGGAAAACACACCTAGGTCCATCCCCGTTAACGCCTATCTGTGGCGTGCTTCGCTTGATACGCTCTCGTTCATGCCGCTTGCATCCGCCGATCCTTTTGCCGGTGTAATTGTTACGGATTGGTACTCACCTCCCGGAACACCAAACGAGCGCTTCAAGATCACTGCCTATGTTCTCGGTAACACGTTGGCCGCCAACAACGTCAAGGTGTCGGTCTTCCGTCAAGTGGATCAATCTGGGACTTGGGTAAGTGCACCGGCCAATCCGGCTACTGCACGCGGAATTGAAGATCGCATCCTCGCTCGCGCCGCGCAGCTGAATGCTGCCGGCCAAATCAATGGTTGATCACATCGAGGCGCCGAGCATTTCGACTGAGGCTTATGACTTTCGAGGCGCAGAGCTGCGCTGGCAGAAAGCATGGCAAGATGCCAATTGTTTTGCAGTTGCGGATCGACCGAGCGGAAACAGGTCAAAAGCGTACGTGTTGGAAATGTTCCCTTACCCTTCTGGGAAAATCCACATGGGGCACGTCCGCAACTACATGCTTGGCGAGGTGATAGCGCGAGCCAGACGGGCGCAGGGCTTCGACGTCTTACACCCCATGGGCTGGGATGCGTTCGGCCTTCCGGCTGAGAACGCGGCCCGCGAACGAGGTATTGAGCCGGCGCAGTGGACGCGCGACAATATTGCATCGATGCGGGAAGATCTTAAGCGCGTTGGCCTTTCAATCGACTGGTCCCGGGAGTTCGCAACCTGCGATCCAGCTTACTACGGGCACCAGCAGAAGCTGTTTCTGGATTTCTGGCGGGCCGGTTTGGTCGAACAACGTGAATCGGCTGTAAACTGGGACCCCGTCGATATGACCGTGCTTGCCAATGAACAGGTTATAGACGGCCGCGGCTGGAAATCCGGTGCTCTCGTCGAACGCCGTAGGCTACGCCAATGGTTTCTCAAGATTACCGATTTTGGAGAGGAATTGTTGGCAGGTCTGGAAACGTTGGATCGCTGGCCAGAGCGAGTGCGGTTGATGCAACGCAACTGGATCGGTCGAAGCGAAGGCGCAGAACTGACCTTCGAACTGGTAAAACCAGTCAAGAAAATCAGGGGCATCAAGGTCTACACGACGCGCCCCGATACATTATTCGGTATGAGTTTCCTCGCCATCTCTCCTGATCATCCGTTGGTGGACGTAATCGCTGTGGGCAATCCGGAAGCCGCGGAGTTTATTTCTGCATGCAGGTCAATGGGTACATCAGAGGCAGCGATAGAGAGTGCGGAAAAGCGCGGTTTTGACACTGGCCTGCGAGTCAGCCACCCATTCGCGAAGGGCGCGACATACCCGGTGTGGATCGCCAATTTCGTTTTGATGGACTATGGAACCGGGGCCATTTTTGGCTGCCCGGCGCATGACCAACGCGATCTGGAATTCGCCCGCAAATATCGACTCAGCGTCACGACCGTCGTGGTTCCACGACAAGATCAGGACCTCGTAATTGAGGACACCGCATACACCGGGGATGGGTTGGTCGTACGCTCGGAGTTTCTTAACGGTCTTGATGTCGAGTCGGCCAAAACACGAGCAATTGCTGAACTGGAATCTCGAGGCATTGGTCGCCGCCTTGTCAACTGGCGGCTACGCGATTGGGGAATTTCCCGCCAGCGCTACTGGGGTTGCCCAATCCCGGTTATCCACTGCGACAAGTGCGGGGTTACGCCGGTTTCAGAGGCTGACTTGCCCGTTCGCCTGCCCGAAGACGTCACTTTCGACAAACCCGGCAACCCGCTGGAGTATCACCCCACGTGGAAACATGTTGCCTGCCCACGGTGCGGCGAATCTGCCGTCCGCGAAACGGACACTTTCGACACATTCGTCGATTCTTCGTGGTATTTTGCGCGTTTCTGCGCACCGCACGCAAAGACACCGACAGATCCCTTGGCAACTAAATACTGGATGCCTGTCGATCACTATATAGGCGGTATCGAGCACGCTATCCTTCATTTGCTCTACGCGCGGTTTTTTACACGGGCGATGCATCGCCTCGGTCATTTAGGCGTTGACGAACCGTTCACAGGCCTGTTCACCCAGGGAATGGTCACGCATGAAAGCTACCGCACTACTGACGGCCGCTGGTTATACCCCGATGAAGTTGTCAAGCGCGCGGACGGCTCGGCGATCTACAACGGCGAGCCTGTCATCATCGGCCCAATCGAAAAGATGTCGAAATCGAAGCGCAACACGATCGACCCAAGTTCAGTCATTGAACGCTTCGGCGCAGATACGGTGCGATGGTTCGTTCTCTCTGATAACCCGCCCGAGCGTGATGTCGAGTGGACCGAAGCCGGAGCGCAGGGTGCTTTCCGTTTCGTTCAGCGTGTTTACCGTCTCGCGCGAACCATTGCCAGTGAACCGCACGACAGCATCGCACTCAACGATGCCGCGGGCGCGGCGCGCACCTTACGTCAAACCACCCATCGGACCATCACGGCCGTTACGGAGGCGATTGATCATTTCGCCTTCAACGTGGTCATCGCCCGGCTATACGAGCTCGCCAACGCCATTACTGATTCGGAACCAAAGTCGGCGCCCGGGATGGCCGCTTCACGCCGTGAGGCGATTATGGCGCTGATCCGCCTATCTGCTCCGATCATTCCGCACGTTGCTGAGGAGTCCTACGCCCTGTTGGAACCCAATGGCAGACTAGTCGCACAGCTCCCATGGCTCACCGCGGATCCCACCCTTGTACAGCGCGACAGCGTCACTATTGCCATCCAGATCATGGGCAAGCTGCGCGGCACAATAGAACTGCCGCCCGGCGCCACTGCAGAAACTGCGTTCGCCATAGCACTGGCGGAGCCGCGAATCGCCCGCGCATTGGAGGGATCGACGATTGTCAAGCGGATCCATGTGGCGGACCGGATCGTGAACTTTGTTGTCCGCACGTAAATTCCTCGCCTTGTTGCCACTCCCACTGCTCCTTGGAGGGTGCGGATTCCAGCCTCTCTATGGTGGCAGTGCAGGCTCGGCGAACTCGCCCAGCGTGGCAGCCCGAATGGATGAAATCGAGATTGGTCTATTGCCTAACCGTAGGGGGCAGCTATTGCGTGAAGCGCTCGAAGCCGATCTGCACCGCGTGGGGGCACCCGTCTTCTACCGCTATCACCTTGCCGTACACTACTCGTTAAATTCTGAGATTGCGGGCATACAGCCTGACACTTCCTATTCGCAGAACCGTCTGATGGCTCAGGCGCACTGGCGGCTCACACCAAGCGGTAACCACTCAGCGACTATCGTCCAAGGAGACGCCATGGCGATGGATGCCGTGAACATCATCGAAAACCAGTATTTTGCCCTTTCTCTCGCCAACAGGGAGGCAGACCGCCAACTGGCACACGAGATCGCGGGTCAAATCGCTCAGCAGATCGCGATCTATCTGAAGACTCATCAAAAGACCTGATGAAGCTCGACATACGGCAAGAGGAACGCCTTGTCGCTGACCATGACCGCTTGCGGCTGGTGTTGTTCTACGGACCCGACACCTACGGGGTGGTTCACCATGGCCGGCGCCTTGCCCGGCGGATCGCCGGCTCACTCAACGACCCCTTTCAGGTCAGCGAGCTTACAGCAGACCAGATCGATTGCCTGCCAGAGGAGGCGACCGCGTCATCCTTCGGCAACAGCAGGCGAGTCGTTCTTATTCACGACGCTGCTGATAGCCATATGAAGTACATCGAAGCCGCCCTGGCAGAAAAAGGTAATTCGCTCATCATTGCGCTTGCTGGTGACCTTTCCACCGCCTCCAAGCTGCGCAAATTCGCGACAGATCGAGATAATGCTGCAGCGATTGCTTGCTATCTGCTCGATGAAGCTGCGCGCAGTACTGCGTTGGCTGAGCTGTTCCGGAGTTCCAATACCGAAATCAGCCGCGAGGCACTGGCTATGGTCTCGGCGCGTCTCGGCGGCGATACCGGAACGCTATATGATGCCGCCGAGCGTCTAATTCTGTTCGCGGGCAGGAGCGGCCGGATAGACACGTCAGCAGTCGATGAATTACTCGACGATCAGGGGAGTGCATCAATGCAACAAGCGATTGACGCCGCATTGGCCGGTGACCTGCCGACGGCTGATCGTGTCCTTGGCATCGCCTTGGACGATGGTGCCGCGCCGATTGCCATTATCCGAATGATGCTCAACGAACTCGGCAAGCTGCGGCTGCTGGCTTACGCCGTGGCGAACGGAGTTGCCGCTCGGGAGGCAATTGCTTCGGCCCGCCCCCCTATTTTTTTTCGCCGCGTCCCCCTAGTTGCGAAGGCAGTGGGTCGGTGGCTTGAAGCTGACATTATGACCTCGATCAAGGTGGCCCTTCAAGCGGAATTGGCCTGCAAACAGACCGGTGCAGCTCCTGAGCTGATTTGCCGGCAATTGATTTTGGCCATTGCCCGCGATCGGCCCTGATTTCATCGCCCCCCTGCCCGGCCTGCGTCCAACTCACCATGAAAATCAGCCGCGCGTACCCCCCCCCATCTCTGCCGAGATGGTCTGCGCAACCGCCCGCACGGACGTACCCAGCTGCCGCATCCGTTCATCGTCAATCCGCACCATCGGGCCTGATACCGATACCGCCGCAATAACGTCACCGGTTTCATCGAAGATCGGTGCCGCGATGCACCGCAGACCGACCTCGTGTTCTTCGTCATCGATTGCGTAACCCCGCATCCGCACCTGATCGAGCTCAGCCCGCAACGGCGTGGGCGAAATGATCGTTTTGGCCGTCAAACGCGGCATTCCATGCCGCGCTAAAATTTTTGCCAGGTATTTGTCAGAAGTCGTAGAAAGAAGTGCTTTGCCAACCGCAGAGCAGTGCAACGGTACCCGCGACCCCGGCCGCGCGAAGGCCCGCATCAACTGTCGGCTCTCGACTTGGGCGAGATAGACTGCCTCTCCGGCATCCTCGACGGCCAGATTAACTGTCTCGCCGCTATGCTCCATCAGCGTGTGCATGTGCGGCCGCGCGACCGCGACGAGTCCCCGGGTCTTGGTAAACGCGCAACCGGCAACAAATGCTTGCACACCTACCGACCACAGGCGTTCTTCCTGACTGAAGCGCGCGTAACGCTCCTGCTCAAGCGTGGTGAGCAGTCGATGGGCGGTCGATGTAGGCAAGCCCACCTGCTGTGCCAGATCTGTGAGACTTACCCCTGAATCAGGCCCTTCGGCAATCCGGTTAAGAAGTGCGAGAGCGCGCACAAGCGACCGAACCTGATCTGCTCCGACACGCGTTGGCGGTCGGCGGGATAGTACAGCCCGCAATGGTGCCATGCTGAATTTGTTGCTCCTGAGCCGCTAAAGAACGGATGTTTTCCCACCATGCAGAAAAAATATCGTGAAATCCATCGGGCAGTTTTCGATTATTTTTCGTGGAATTTACTAATTTCTTGAATATTCAAGAGAAAATACTGCGGATCCCGTTATACGGAATACTATCCAAAAATTTTGCGATCGATCGTATATCTCATATATGCCTCGCATGCTGGATTGTGATGGAGGGAACACATGGCGAGAATGAGAGCGACCGAAGCAGCCGTTCGCGTGCTTGAACGGGAGGGGATCAATACGGCCTTTGGCGTCCCCGGAGCTGCAATCAATCCATTCTACGCTGCAATGAGGGCGCGGGGCACGATCCGCCACATTTTGGCCCGGCATGTCGAGGGAGCCTCTCACATGGCAGATGGCTATTCTCGCGCGGCAGCAGGCAACATCGGCGTCTGCATCGGTACCTCAGGACCAGCGGGAACGGACATGATCACCGGTCTTTACGCTGCGCAGGCCGATTCGATTCCGATCCTGTGCATCACCGGACAAGCACCGCGCGCCAAACTATACAAGGAAGATTTTCAGGCCGTTGACATCGAAACGATCGCAAAAGGGGTGACCAAGTGGGCCGTTTGCGTCCGTGAACCCGCCTTGGTACCAATGGTATTTCAGCAGGCGTTCTATGTAATGCGTTCCGGCCGTCCGGGGCCAGTCCTCATTGACCTGCCCATTGACGTGCAGATGGCCGAAATTGAATTCGATGACGAGACGTATCAGCCGCTTGCCGTCCATAAACCTGCCGCAACTCGCCGTCAGGCAGAGAAGGCGGTAGGAATGCTGAATGATGCCGAACGACCTGTAATCATTGCCGGTGGTGGCATCATAAACGCCGATGCCAGCGACCGCCTAGTCGAGTTCGCAGAACTGACCGGGGTTCCGGTTATCCCCACGCTGATGGGTTGGGGCACAATACCGGATGATCATCCACTCATGGTTGGGATGGTTGGCCTTCAGACGAGTCACCGTTACGGCAACGCCAATTTCCTCCGGTCGGATTTCGTTCTCGGTATCGGCAATCGATGGGCAAACCGCCACACCGGATCAATCGAAACGTACACAAAAGACCGACGCTTCGTTCATGTCGATATCGAACCGACACAAATTGGCCGGGTGTTCGGCCCTGACTATGGCATCGTTTCAGACGCTGGCGCAGCGCTCGACATGTTCATCACGGTTGCCCGCGAAATGAAGGCTGCTGGAAAGCTGAGGGATCGGACCGAGTGGGTTACTGAATGCGGACATCGTAAGGCAGTGATGCTGCGCAAAAGCCACTTCGACAACGTCCCGTTGAAGCCACAGCGCGTATACGAAGAAATGAACCAGAATCTCGACCGTGATACGTGCTATGTCAGCACTATTGGGCTTTCGCAGATTGCCGGTGCGCAGTTCTTGCATGTGTACAAACCGCGCAATTGGATCAACTGCGGGCAAGCGGGGCCTCTGGGTTGGACTCTCCCAGCAGCGCTGGGCGTGCGAGCCGCGGCACCGAACAAAAAAATTGTCGCACTCTCCGGCGACTTTGACTTCCAGTTTATGCTTGAGGAACTCGCGGTGGGCGCGCAGCACAAGTTGCCATATCTGCATATAGTGGTAAACAATTCTTATCTCGGGCTGATCCGCCAAGCACAGCGAGGCTTCCAGATGGATTATGAAGTCAGCCTCGCTTTTGACAACATCAATGCCGATCCCGACCAAGACAATGTACGCGGTTACGGTGTCGATCACGTTGCTGTCGCCGAAGGTCTCGGTTGCAAAGCGATCCGGGTGAAAAGCCCGAACGAATTCAAGGATGCGTTTGCTCGAGCCCATGCATTAATGGAGGAACATCAGGTTCCGGTCGTTCTTGAGTTCATTCTTGAGCGGGTAACCAACATCTCGATGGGCACCGAGATCGACGCGGTCAACGAGTTCGAAGAGATCCTCTGCCTCGATCCTAACTTGTCTCTTGAGGAAAGTCGCGATATGGGCAGTCAGGCGAACAAGACCCTGGCGCCTGCAAGACGATAGAACCAATGTTCTTTGCGTTGTTTTCTGGAAAGAGCGCCTTGCTTACCAGGAAACAATTAAAGAACATTGCCTGCTTAGGGTAAAATTTTCAATCGGGAGTATGTTATGCCGCGCTTTGCCGCCAACCTGACCATGTTGTTCACCGAACGGCCCTTTCTAGACCGCTTCGCTGCCGCTGCACGCGCTGGTTTTGAGGCCGTTGAATTTCTTTTTCCCTACCCCTTCGAGAAAGCCGAACTAAAGGCGGCTCTCACCAACAATCATCTAACGCTTGTTTTGCATAATCTTCCTGCCGGCAACTGGGAAAAAGGGGATCGTGGTATCGCATGTGACCCTCAACGCCGCGCCGAATTCCGCGAGGGTGTCGCCAAAGCGATCGAATACGCCACTGCACTGGGCTGCAAGCAGCTCAACTGTCTCGCCGGTATTGTTGCGCCGAGCGATGCAGTAATTGCTCATGAAACCTTAGTGGATAATCTGAAATTTGCTGCGCCCGCCTTGGCAGCTTCCGGCCTCACGCTGCTTCTGGAGCCCGTTAACACGCGCGATATTCCCGGATTTTTTGTTAATCGTAGCGCACAAGCGCTGGCGATCATCGATGAAGTTGGGGCGCCTAATCTCAAGCTCCAATATGACATCTACCATGCTCAGGTAATGGAAGGCGACCTCGCTCGTACAATCGAAACAAATCTCGCACGAATCAGTCATATCCAGCTTGCAGATAATCCAGGTCGTCACGAACCCGGTACGGGCGAAATCAATTACCAATATCTGTTCCGGCGGATTGACGAACTCGGATACACCGGCTGGATTGGATGTGAATACAAGCCCGCTACGGAAACGGAAGCAGGGCTCGGCTGGCGTGCGTCTCTCAATCGCTAACAAACAGGATCGCATCACATGAGCAACATAGGGTTCATCGGTCTCGGCATCATGGGCAACCCCATGGCGTCTCATCTCATTACTGGCGGCCATAAACTTTTCGTTTATGACGTCGTCAAGGTGCCGCAGGCGCTGATTGACCAAGGCGCAACAGCGTGCGCCAGTAGCCGTGAAGTGGCGTCACACGCTGATATCATCATCACCATGGTTCCCGACACCCCGCACGTCGAAAATGTCTTGTTCGGCAAGAACGGCGTTGCCGAAGGGGTGGCACCAGGGAAAATCGTGGTCGACATGAGTTCGATCTCACCAATAGCGACGAAAGATTTTGCCGCTCGGATCAACGCGCTTGGCTGTGACTATCTTGATGCTCCGGTATCAGGCGGTGAAGTCGGCGCCAAAGCTGCAACGCTGACCATCATGGTTGGTGGTCCTGAAGGTGCCTTTGCAAAAGTCAAGCCGATTTTCGAGTTAATGGGCAAGAACATCACCTTGGTTGGGGGGAATGGAGACGGCCAAACAACAAAGGTAGCAAACCAAATCATTGTTGCGCTCACAATTGAGGCCGTTGGTGAAGCCTTGCTCTTTGCATCCAAGGCTGGGGCTGATCCCGCACGCGTGCGCACCGCGTTGATGGGAGGATTCGCCAATTCCCGCATCCTTGAAGTCCATGGTGAGCGCATGATCACACGTAATTTCAGCCCGGGCTTCCGCATTGAGTTGCACCAGAAAGACCTTAATCTTGCACTTTCCGGGGCTCGTGCCCTAGGCATCAGCCTGCCGAACACTGCGACCGCACAGGAATTGTTCAACGCGGCCGTCGCGGCAGGCGGTGCAGCGTGGGATCATTCTGGTATGGTCCGCGTCCTTGAGCGCCTTGCCTGCCATGAGGTCGTAAAGGGTTAACTGCGTAATCAACCAACGCAAAACGATGGCCATGCAACACGCCGACCTACTACTTCGGATGTTCAACGCCGCCGTTGAGGCAGCCTCACCGGCGCGTTGCTTGCCGCCGTACCTGCCACCGCCGCCAAAGGGCCGGACCATCGTCGTTGGTGCAGGAAAGGCAGCCGCGGCGATGGCCGAAGCGGTCGAGCAACACTGGCCCGCATCGAAGCCGCTTCAAGGTCTGGTTGTCACCAGGTACGGGCACGGCGGCGAACACTGCAAGCGAATCGAAGTAATCGAAGCTGCCCACCCGGTTCCTGATGCAGCTGGCCAGGCGGCTGCCAGTCGCATTCTGGCTCAAGTACGAAATCTTACACAAGACGATCTCGTTCTCTGCCTGATATCAGGTGGGGCATCCTCCCTGCTCGCTCTACCCGCGCCAGGTATCGACCTCACCGTCAAGCAGGCAATTAACAGGAGCCTGCTCCGTAGCGGCGCGAATATCCACGACATGAATTGCGTACGTAAGCACCTCTCC
>DAIDMG010000072.1 GCA_027449105.1 Acidiphilium sp.
ATGGGATTTGCATTGTTTGCGGACGGTGTTGCGGCGCCACACCTCGAGCTCGGCCAACACAACGCGTACAAAAAGAAAACTTATGATGAATATGTCGGTCACGCCACCTTGGAGCGCCTCGGTGCCAAGAAATGGAACCGGCATGTTAAGAATGTCATAGATTCAATAAGAGTATTGGTGAATTTTGATCGTCTATATCTCGGTGGTGGCAACGCTAGGTTGATCGACTTTGCAATTCCTTCAGATGTTCATGTCGTGTCAAATGAAACGGGAATTACTGGTGGTGTACGGTTGTGGGACGGGTTCAATCGGGTATGAGGAGTGTAATCACGATGGCGTTATTTACATTTCCATCTCGTCATTTTCAATGAAATCTCCAGCGCGGTCCCTATATCTGGGCTCGCGTTGATGGTGTTCGCGTAAGTGCGCGGAGTGTCGTGCGGTAGACTTGCTGATTCTGGCCGCGATGTTTGCAAAAAAGTGTGAGGAATTCGGAAATGAATCCGCTACAGAAATTAAATGAGGCAGGCCAGTCTCCTTGGCTTGATTTCGTGGATCGGCATCTCATTGCGTCGGGGCAGCTAGAGGCGATGATCAAGCAAGACGGCTTGCGCGGGATGACGTCAAATCCGTCAATTTTTGAAAAGGCGATCACAAGCTCAGATGCATATCAAGCTGAACTCGACGAATTCGTGGTTGCTCATGATCGTTCGCCGATGGCGATCTATGAACATCTGGCAATTGCGGACATCAAGGCGGCTGCCGATACGCTAATGCCGGTATATGATGCCACGGCGGGCCGAGACGGTTATGTTAGTCTGGAAGTATCTCCCTACTTGGCAATGGATACCTCCGAGACGATTGCCGAAGCGCGGCGCCTCTGGCGTGCAGTCGAACGACCGAATCTGATGATCAAAGTCCCTGCAACGAGTGCCGGCATTCCCGCTATCCGTACTTTGATCGGGGACGGGTTGTCTATCAACGTCACATTGTTATTTTCTGTTGACGTTTATGAGCGGGTTGCCAATGCCTACCTAGCAGGGCTTGAGGATCGGTTGGGGCGAGGTCAAGATATCAATAAGATCGCGAGTGTTGCGAGTTTCTTTGTAAGTCGGATCGACGGCGCGATTGATACAGAAATCGCGACCAAGGTAGAACTAGGAGGTGATCGAGATGTGCTTCGATCGTTGCTCGGCAAGGTGGCCATCGCAAACGCAAAGCGAGCTTATCAACGCTATTCGGCAATTTTTTCGGGGCCGCGGTGGCAAAAGCTAACGGACCACGGAGGTGCAACGCAACGTCTGCTTTGGGCATCTACCAGCACAAAGAACAAGGCGTACCGTGATACGATGTATATCGAGGCGCTAATCGGCCGCGATACGGTAAACACGATCCCACCTGCTACCATGGAGGCATTCCGCGATCACGGGCTTGTTCAGGCAGATGCGGTTTCGCAGAATGTTGGTGAAGCGGAGGCCGTGCTTACCTCGCTGGCAGACCATGGCATCTCACTTAAACGCGTAACGGACGCGCTTGTGATTGATGGAGTTCAGCAATTCATTTCAGCTTTTGACCAGTTGCTCGGGGTAGTTGCAGCAAGGCGGTCCAAGTTAGTGAAGGTGAACGCGATGGAGTTGCAACTCGGCGACGCGTGTGGGCTAGCGGTGTCGGAGGCAAGTCGAGCGTGGTACGCTACGGGAGCTATGCGGCAATTATGGCATCGCGACGCAAATCTATGGACTGGCAAAGACGAAGCGCGGTGGCTTGGTTGGCTGGATGCCGTAGCACGTGAAATGAAGGACATTGCGAAGCTAGTTCAGTTCAAGGCGGATGTTCGAGGCGCGGGTTATCGTGATGTTTTGCTTGTTGGCATGGGCGGATCGAGTTTGGGCCCGGAGGTTCTGGGTAAGAGCTTTGGCAAACAAGGAGATTTTCCGCGATTGCACGTTCTCGATTCTACCGACCCGGCGCAGATTCGAGGCGTGGAGGAAGCGATTGACCTGCAAAAAACATTGGTCATCGTGTCATCGAAATCGGGAAGTACGCTCGAACCGAATATTCTTCTTGCGTATTTTTCGCAGAAAATGGCTGATGTTGTTGGGGATGACTGGGTGCGTCATGTGGTAGCCATCACCGATCCGGGGTCTTCGTTAGAAAAAGAGGCCAAAAAAATGGGATTCGGGCATGTCTTTCATGGTGTTCCAGAGATTGGCGGCCGCTATTCAGTTCTATCGAAGTTCGGGCTTGTTCCGGCAGCCGCGATCGGCGTCGATCTTCAGCGTTTCCTCCAAGCGGCGGGTACGATGGTGAACGCGTGTGCGGGTGACGTTCCTGTCACCGCGAACCCGGGTGCGCAGTTGGGGTTAGCGTTGGGGGTGGCAGCGCGCCAATTCGGCCGCAATAAAGTCACCATACTTTCATCGCCAGGCCTTGCGGGCTTTGGTGCGTGGCTGGAGCAACTGATTGCGGAATCGACAGGAAAGGCCGGGCGTGGTCTCATTCCTGTCGATGGCGAACCGCTGGGCTCTAGTGAATGTTACGGTACGGATCGAATTTTTGTTGCTGTGTCGCTACGTGGAGGGCCTCCGGCTGCCACGGCTAGCCAGTTGAGGGCGCTTGAAAGAGCGGGTCATCCAGTAATTGAAATTGAGGTAGATTCGATATCCGCCCTGGGTCAGGAATTTTTCCGGTGGGAATGTGCAATTGCGGTATCGGGTGCGGTTATCGGAATCAATCCATTCGATCAGCCTGACGTAGAGGCAAGCAAGATCAAGGCGCGGGCCTTAACGGACGAATTTGAAGCGAGTGGAAAATTACCTGAACAGAAGCCGGTTTTCGAACATGAAGGGATTATGATCTTTGCGGACGCCGCAAATGCAGAACGGATCGGGCGCCACCGACGACTTGATGATTTTTTCCGAGCCCATTTGTCTTCTGCCTCTGACGGAGATTACGTCGCTTTGCTCGCATATATGGATCGAAACGATGAAAATACCGGAATTCTTACGCGTATGAGGCAAGGGATTCGCGACCGATTTCGCGTGGCAACTTGTCTTGGATTTGGCCCAAGATTTCTGCATTCTACGGGACAGGCATACAAAGGCGGACCCAATAGCGGGATTTTTCTTCAGATTACTTCAGATGAGTCGGTTGATATCGCGGTGCCCAATCGCAAATTTAGCTTCGGTGTCGTGAAGATGGCGCAAGCCTTGGGCGACTTTGATGTGCTGACAGAGCGTAAACGTCGTGCGGTGCGCGTGCATTTGCGGGACGCAAAAACGGGCCTTGGTGCCCTGGATAAAGCAATTCAGGGCGCGATTTTATAGGAGTTGGCAATGCAAATCGGAATCGTAGGGCTTGGGCGTATGGGGGCTAACATCACGAGACGATTGATGCGTGATGGCCATCAATGTGTTGTGTTTGATGTAGCGAAAGAGTCTGTTCAGGCTCTTGTAGAGGAGGGGGCCATCGGGAGTAGCGATTTGAAGGGGCTGGTTGATCATCTAGCTCGGCCTCGCGCAGTCTGGGTAATGTTGCCGGCAGGTGAGATTACCGAAAGTAGTATCATGTCACTCAGCCAATGGCTGGCCCATGATGACGTCATCATTGATGGAGGCAATACTTTCTACAAAGATGACATTCGACGCAGCAAAGTGCTGGCGGCTAAGGGTATTCAATATGTTGATGTTGGGACGTCAGGTGGTGTTTGGGGATTAGAACGCGGGTACTGCATGATGATTGGAGGAGATGCGGCGGTCGTCGAGCAGCTTGACCCGATTTTTCGTTCTCTTGCGCCCGGGCTTGGAGATATCGAGCGGACACCAAATCGAAGCGGTGCGGACGCGCGACCGGAGCACGGGTACCTATACGCCGGCCCAGCGGGCGCAGGGCATTTCGTGAAGATGGTGCACAACGGAATCGAATACGGCCTAATGCAAGCGTACGCTGAGGGCTTTGACATACTTCGGAACAAAATGTCTAACGCCTTGCCGGAGATCGAAAAATACTCGTTAAATCTGGCAGACATTGCGGAAGTGTGGCGTCGTGGGTCAGTAATTTCCTCGTGGCTTCTGGACTTGACCGCAAATGCCTTAGCAAAGGACGAGGCTCTTTCGGACTATAGCGGGACAGTTTCAGATTCCGGGGAAGGACGTTGGACGCTGGAGGCGGCTATCGAAGAAGCTGTACCGGTCGATGTTCTTGCAGCGTCGTTGTTTGCGCGTTTCCGCTCGCGGAGAGATCATACGTTTGGAGAAAAGCTCCTATCCGCGATGCGGCAAGAGTTTGGTGGCCATGTCGAGAAGCATGGGCTTGGCGGCGAATAACAAGAAGGAGATCGGCATGACGGGCGTCACGAAGCCAGAAGCGTGCACCATGGTTATATTTGGTGCGGCGGGTGACTTGACTAAGAGACTGTTGGTTCCGGCACTTTATAATCTTGCACAAACGGGCCTGATTCCGGAAGAATTTGCTCTTGTTGGCGTCGATATTGGCGACTTTACGGCGGAGCAATGGACGGGGTCGCTATCCGACATGTTAAAAAGCTTCACCCATGATGCGGGGTCAGAGGATGAAATATCAGCGGTCGATGTGAAATCGTGGGGTCATCTAACGCAGCAAGTGTCCTACGTTCGGGGCGATTTTACACAGGCCTCGTGCTTTGCCGAACTTGAAAGGACGCTAAAAAAAATTGAAAGTGGTCGAAAGGGACCTGCAAACAGGCTGTTTTACCTTGCGGTCGCGGATCGCTTCTTCGCGCCCATCGTGGCTGGGTTGGGGACTGCGGGTTTGGTTCGAAATGACGCTGACACATGGCGACGCGTGATCATTGAGAAGCCGTTCGGACATGACCTGGAATCGGCCAAGGCGTTGAACTCGGCAGTGTTGCGCCATATTGCGGAAGATCAAGTCTACAGGATTGACCATTTTCTTGGGAAAGAAAATGTCCAAAATATCATGGCGTTGCGGTTTGCAAATGGACTATTTGAGCCGCTGTGGAACCGTGACCATATCGACCATGTCCAAATTACAGTTGCGGAAACGGTTGGTGTGGAGGGGCGCGGTAAATTCTACGAGCAGACCGGCGCACTGCGCGACATGGTGCCGAATCACGTGTTTCAACTCGTTGGAATGATAGCCATGGAGCCCCCGGTCGGCTTTTCGGCTGATGCCGTGCGTAACAAGAAATGTGATGTGTTTTCGGCGATGCGGCCTGTTAGAGCGGAAGACGCTGTGCGAGCACAGTACTCCGGAGGGTCCATTAATGGGCATGCATATCCAGCCTATCGTGATGAACCAAATGTGAGTAAGGATTCAAACGTTGAGACATATGTTGCGTTACGCTTGGCAATAGATAACTGGCGTTGGGCAGGAGTGCCATTTTTTGTTCGTACCGGAAAACGGATGGCGTGCCGCATGACCGAGATCGCGATTGTATTCAAACGTGCGCCACTTACGACCTTCCAAGACACTCCGATTGCGAAGCTACCGCCGAGTACGTTGGTATTGCGTATTCAGCCTGATGAAGGTGTTGCGCATGAATTTCAGGTTAAAAGACCGGGGCCGACGGTTGATGTTTCGCCTGTAACAATGGACTTCCGATACAGTGATTGGTTTCCGCCTGCGCCGAATGTGGGGTATGAGACTTTGCTGTTTGATTGCATGATGGGGGATCAGACATTATTTCAGCGTGCCGATATGGTCGAAGCGGCGTGGCGTGCAGTCGAACCGCTTCTGAACGACTGGTCTTCCGACAAAACGGAGATTATAAAATATGAGGCAGGCTCTGAGGGCCCGTCCGCAGCAGACGTGTTAATTGGCAGCGGCAATTCGAGTAGGAACTGGAGGCCAATCGCGTTGAATGGTGGACCACGTTGCCCGTAAACTCGCGTATCTCGCTCGTGGTATCGGACGTGGACGGTACCCTGATCACAAAAAAAAAGGAGCTCACTGCAAGGACAATTGCGGCTGTGACGCGACTGCAAAAGGCAGGAATTGCGTTTGCGTTGATAAGCGGTCGCCCGCCGGTTGGGATGCGGATGATCTCCGAACCGCTCGGAGTGAGAACGCCTATATGTGGCTTCAACGGCGGATTGGCGACTTCGTCTGATTTCAGTCAAATTATCGCCGCGCGATATCTGGAGAGGCAAATTGTCAACGCAGCGATCGGGGAGCTTGACCGGATTGGGCTTGATGTTTGGCTATACACGGACAAGACGTGGTTGGTAAGAGATCGCCATGCGCCGCACGTGACTCGCGAAGCCGACACCGTACGGATGGAGCCGAAAGAGGTGGCGGCTTTCCCGGAACACGTTTTAGATGCAGTGATTAAAATTGTCGGCGTCAGTGATAGGCCGGACGTGGTGAAGAGCGCGCACGCAGCAATCCATCAAAATGTTGGGCATGGTGTTGTTGCCGCATGTTCTCAACCGTATTATCTTGATATTACTAGCAAGATGGCAAACAAAGGGCAGGCAGTTTCAGTGCTTGCAGAACATTTGGGTGTTGTTAACGAGGAAATTGCCACAATTGGTGACATGCCCACAGATGTGCCAATGTTTGAGAACTCGGGCATTTCGATTGCGATGGGAAATGCGTCGATCGAAGTTCAGCGAAACGCGCATTACATAACTGAAGATAACGATAGCGATGGATTTGCTATAGCGATTGATAAATTTGTGTTAGGAATGAGGTCATGAAGACGCCAATACGAGGCGAATTAATGGTGGCCGAAAGCTCGAAAGAGTTTGCCGATAAGGCTGCTGCGTTGTTTTTAAGGTTGGCTAAGCAGGCCCGCGGGCGTTTCGTAGTTGGCCTGGCCGGCGGATCGACGCCACGACCGTTTTACCAAACTCTGGCTCGCTCGCCGTGGAAGGAAGCGGTAGATTGGAGCAATGTTGTGATGGTGTTGGGAGATGAGCGATTCGTTTCTCCCGACAATGTAGAGTCAAATTTTCACATGATTCGTACAGCACTCTTTGAGCATGTCGGGATCCCAGAGCGCCAAATTGTCCGTGTTCCGTTTAACGGGCTGACTGTTAAGCAGGCAGCAGAGCAATATGAACAAAAATTGCGGGAGATATACGGGGAAGGCGAGTTGGAAGCCGGGCGAAAGTTTTTTAACTTAAATTTCTTAGGGATGGGCGAGGATGGCCATATAGCATCCTTGCTGCCAGGGCAGAAACAGCTGTTGGGGGAGAGGGTTCGCTGGGCGTTGCCGGTGACTCGCGGCCGGCCTGAGGAACGGGTTACCCTTACCTATCCTGTTCTCGAGAGTTCTGAGGTAACGGTATTCCTGGTGAGTGGTGCCATGAAGCGCGAGATGTTAGATCGTGTGTTAAGCGGAACCGAGCGGGAAGCCCCTGTGGCTAGGTTAAAGCCGCAAGGTCAGTTGATTTGGTTGGTTGACCGGGAGGCGGCCGGGCGGTGGGCCGGTTCTTAGGATGAGCAGAGATGTGGCAAAGCTGGCTGCAGGGAACGCAGCAGTGGCATTAGTAGAAGATGGAATGACAGTCGGGCTGGGAACCGGCTCGACTGCTGCGATGTTTGTGGATGCTCTGGCGGAGCGGGTTAAGCGGCATGAATTGCGGGAAGTGACCTGTGTTGCAACATCCGAATTGGTGGCGGCGCGTGCGATCGCCATGGGCCTAAAAATTGTGGAGTTAAGGGATCAAATCGATATCGCAGTCGACGGTGCTGATGAGGTCGCGTTGCCAGAGTTTCGTTTGATCAAGGGACTCGGCGGTGCTTTGGTTCGTGAGAAGATCGTTGCGGAGGCGGCAAGACGCTTTGTTATAATCGTTGATTCGGAAAAATTGGTCGATCGGCTCGGAATTTATGTTCCGCTTCCGGTCGAAATTGTTTCTTTTGGGGCAGAGCGGACATATCGGCGCATCTTGGGGCTTGGTGTTGAAGCAAGATTCCGAAGCTGTCCGGAAGGAAGAAAGGTTATTAGTGACAATGGGAATCCCATTGTCGATTGTTATATTGGCCCAGAGCGCGACGTGGCTGGGATGAGTGGGCTGATTCGGGCCATGACGGGAGTGATTGAAACTGGATATTTTGATACGGATGTAGAACGAGTGTTTGTGGGTGATGATGAAGGAAATGTTAGACAGTTGGTGGCGCCAACGAGAAAAGATGGTGTAGGCGGATGTTAATTGAAGACTATGCAATGATTGGCAATCGCGCGACCGCGGCGTTAGTCGGTCGAAATGGCTCGATCGATTGGCTTTGCCTTCCGCGCTTTGACTCAGATGCCTGTTTCGCGGCGCTTCTGGGCGACCGAGAGAATGGCCGGTGGCTGATCGGACCACGAGAAGCGGTAACGCGGCTCTCGCGACGATACCGCATGGACACGATGATTTTAGAGACCGATATGCAGACTGAAACTGGCACAATTCGGTTGACGGACTGTATGATTACACCCCCATCGGACCGCACTCATTTGGTGCGGACTGTGACATGCTTGTCCGGTCAGGTTGAAGTGCATTTGGACCTAGTGCTTCGCCTCGGTTTCGGGCGGATCGTCCCTTGGGTACGCCGTATTGACGGTGGCCATGATTTAGTAGCCATCGCGGGGCCCGATATGATCGTCCTACGATCTGAAGTTCCCCTTACTAGTGCTAATTTTCATACTGAGGGAGACTTTTTGGTGACCCGCGGACAGACCATACGTTTCGCGCTACAGTGGTTGCCATCACATTTGCCGTTACCGGATTTGATTGACATTGATCGAGCGGTTTTGGGAACAGAGCGGCATTGGCGCGAGTGGATAGGGCAAATGCGCTTAACGACACGGTGGCCGGACGCCGTGGCGCGCTCATTAATGACATTGCATGCGTTGACGCATTGGCAGACCGGCGGAATCGTGGCGGCACCAACGTCCTCACTGCCAGAGTCAATTGGCGGAGAAAGGAACTGGGATTACCGATATTGTTGGTTGCGTGATGCATCGCTGACGCTGCAGGCGCTGTTGCGGGTTGGCTATATTGAGGAAGCGTCAGCATGGCAAGACTGGCTTGATCGGGCAGTGGCCGGTAGCCCAGAAGATGTCCAGATCATGTACGGAATTGCGGGTGAACGGCGGTTAGTGGAATGGGAAGTGCCATGGCTGGCGGGATACGAAGGATCACGGCCTGTACGAGTTGGGAATTCGGCCGCTGGTCAGGTTCAGCTTGATGTCTACGGTGAAATGGCAGATGCACTGGTCGCGGGGCACAGGGCGGGGATGCCTCGGGATTCCAATAGCTGGCAAATCCGGCTTACAATGTTGAAGCATCTCGAAAAGATATGGACAGAGCCAGATGATGGTATCTGGGAAATGCGCGGTGGGCGCCGGCATTTCGTGCATTCGAAAGTTATGGCTTGGGTGGCATTCGACCGCTCAATCCGCGCTATCGAGGAGTTCGGTTACGAGGGACCGCTGGAACATTGGCGCAGCATTCGTGAGGCCATGCATGCCGAAATCTGTGAGAAAGGTGTCGACCCGGAGGAGCGGCACTTTGTACAGTGCTACGGTTCAACCGAGGTCGATGCGTCGCTGCTGCTGATCCCAATAGTCGGTTTTTTGCCACCGGACGATCCTCGTGTCGTTAATACGATTGCCGCAATAGAACAAGAATTGTTAGTTGATGGGTTCGTCCGACGTTATAAAACAGACGGTGGCAACGATGGCTTGGCAGGAAGTGAGGGTGTCTTTCTGGCGTGCAGTTTTTGGTTGGTTGATAATTATGTTCTAATGGGCCGCCTTGATGACGCCGAGGCTCTGTTCCGGAAACTTATCGCGTTGCAAAATGACCTTGGGCTGTTGTCGGAGGAGTACGACGTTGGTAGGAAGCGGTTGATCGGAAATTTCCCGCAGGCATTTACCCATATTGCGCTCGTGAATAGCGCTCTGAGTTTAAGCGCCGCCATTCAGGAGTTTGATAAATTGAATGGTTTGGAGAATGAGCCTAACGCATAAGGGCGCAAACTGTTGGTGCTAGGGCTTTTGCAATCAGGGTCATCCCGGCACGATTAGGGTGCAATGGCGGCTCAGGCGGAGAGAAAAACGGATCCATATAGAGAGCTGCGTCCGGCTGGCCGTCGCGTTCAAGGACGATTCCTACGTTGCGGTAGGTGACCAGGCGGCTTCGGGTATAAATAGAGGCGAGTTGGGCGTTGATCTTGTCTGTCTCGGTCGTGATCCAGGGCGAGCGTATCGAGGGAAGTATGCCGAGAAGCAGGATCTGGGTTTTTGGTAAATGACGGCGGACATCCGCGACGACGGCTTCGATGCCTGGGACGGTGTATCGTGCACCCCAATGAGGCGCGCCAAGGTTGTTGGCGCCGATCAAGATGATAACGAGTTTTGGATGCAATTGGGCCAGTTGACCGTGGTCTATGCGCCAGATTAAGCTGGCAGTGGTATCGCCAATAAAGCCGAAATCGAGAGCGTTATAGGGTGCATAGTAGCGATCCCAGATAGGCAGGATGTTATCGCGTTTCGTAGGCCCTGTTCTTTGCCAGTACTGGGTAATCGAATCACCAAGCCAAACGAGTTTAGCGCCGGGATCAGAACGGGCAGTATATAGGGTTTGCTCGAAGCGAGTCCGCCACCAGGGGAGGTCCATGCGCGAGATAGGCATGGCCGCGAGATTGACAAGAGAGTGCGATTGCGCGGGGCGAACAGTGGCGATGGATGCTAACACTGTGCCGATGAGCATCAAACCCAATACGCGGATCATGTTTCTGCTTTTCCCTGAAGATCCGTCAGGAACATTGATATAATCAATGAAGGGAAAGGAACGCTTTGATTCGATGCGAGAATGCGGCCCCATAAATGATCCTTAAGATGAAGGTGTCTGTTCGCCAAAATTAGTCATCTGAGGCATCGAAGTGCGACTCATCTCGTTGGGATTTTTCTATACATCAACTTGGCGCAGACCGCACGACTCAACTCGCGCGCAATTTGTACCTTGCCCTATAGAATCTAGATTACAGCACGTCGATTTCGACGGATACCGCGTTTAATTTCTTCATACGTAATACAGTCGCTAATGTAGGAAATGGCTCGATCCACGACGGTCAGCGTTTTGCTCACCAGCGAGTTTTGGTCGCCCGTATTTCTTCGTTCTGCCAGATTAAATGTCAAAATCCGGCAGCGCTCCTTCGAGGTGCCGGCAACGCATGATATGGGTACGAGTCATGGTTCTCTCGCCTCAAACCAGCGCCCACGTTTTCCACACACCTTCATCAGTATATCTATGAAAGGCCACCATACACGTTGAGCAGCACAATATGGAAAATGGAGTTCAAGTTCATATTGCTCGAAAGCAATTAGGTGCATTGGATGACTGGTATTGCGAGGCGAAAGGCATCTGGCGAACTCGCCTGGCTCACGCATCCATACACAGTCCTTGCACAGTTTGGTCATTTTATAGCTCCGACGCTAGCAGCAAGAGTTGCCGTGCTTTTTCCTGAAAATATTGCCGTCATTTCTTGGTCCGGATCGACGTAAAATGCTGAGTGGTGTGGATTGGCCACCTGTTTGGGCCGCTCTACCGCAACAAATCCGTTATTCCTTACCCATTTGGGTGTTGCCGTGTCCAAAAAATCTTTGCCGCGACCGTTGACAGCGTTCTGCCTGTCATGGGTCCAATTTACCCAGTAAGGCTCAAGTATGAAGCAACATTAAAGCCGCATCTGTCTTTACGTTTGCACGGATGGTTGGTTTTGGTCAGGTTTTGTCCACCGGTTGCCGCGTCGTTTGGGGGCGGGTGTTGAGAGGGGGGGCGCGAGCTAAAGCTACTAGCTGTGCCTGTACCCGGAAGAACGCTACCAATGTCGAGAAGGA
>DAIDMG010000073.1 GCA_027449105.1 Acidiphilium sp.
ATATTTCTCGACGCGAACGTACTGGGCCCAGAATTCCCTCACCATCATTAGCAGATGCTGACGATCGACGGGCGGACTAGCGAGAATCGCTTGCATCGCCTCGACGAAACCTGCGGAAGCTTGCGCCCAGTCTGGCCAAGCGGCTGCGGTTGCTAGCGCGCCCTCCTTTAGCCGCGCGAGCAGCGTCGAGTCCTGCCTCAGTCGGTTGATCGCGGTGATTACCGCATCTTCCTCCCCGACGCGCACTACGATCGAGTTGTGGCCATCACTGATGTACTCGTCGTGGCCTGTCACGTCGTAGACGATAGCTGTGCCGCCGCAATGGAACATCTCGAGCGGCGGGCCGAACATGCCCTCGATGGTGCTAAGCTTTATCAGCACGTCACACGAGCGGTAAATTGCGGCGCAATCGGAGGTCGGCACGCGGGAGAAAACGCGGTCTACCCCCGGGAAGTGGGTGACAGGGGATGCAGTGAGTAGCCATATCTCATCAGCGGTACTGCGTCGTGCGAGTGCGATGGTACGCGCCACGTTCTTGAAGTCTACGCCTAATGGTCCTTCGACTAGCACGCGGAGACGCCCAGCCTGCCGCGGCGTGATGACGTGGCCATCGGCACTGTAGTCGTCTTTTCGGCAACCATTAAGAGCAAGATAGTAATCGTGTCCGAAGCGCTCCGCTAGATGGGCTTTGATCCAACGTGCCTCTGTGATACCCGGTATGGGTAGCAGATAGGTGGCATTCACTAGGTTGCGGACGGCAACATCTGAGTTCAGATAAAACCAGCTCTCTATAGATTGAACGAAGTAACAGTAGTGTTGCGTTCTGACATGCGGCAGTAGTTCGTAGATGGTCCGCCACCAAGTTGCCACGCTGAGGTCGAAGTCCTCGCCTGCGACCTCGGTGATGGTGGCGAATCTAAGGCGTTCAAGCGCCCGGTGCCAAGGGCGGAGGGTGCGGTTTGGCGCCCATATGGAGATTATGGTCACATCCCAGCCGATCTCCTGAAGATGAAGGGCATGCTCGTAGATGACGTAGGTGCCGCCTCCGATCTCCGGGGAGCCGATAAGAAAGCAGATCTTCATGACTTCGGCACTTGGCGCTGCCTCATGCGGCCCCTCAAATGGCGCGTTACTACATAAAGGTAGACTAGTAGCCGGCCGCCATGTGCGTACAGCATCGAAGCTGGCCAGAACGATTCGGATATCACCGTTCGAGGATGCCGCAGCAGTTCTGCGAGGAAGCGGAGCCGCCCCTTGATCGACGCGGTACCGCCGTAGGTCAGGCGGCTTAAATGGAACACGCCAAAACTTTCCCGGTGTTGTGCCTCCATTAGCCAGCGAGCGTAGGGAAGCCACGGCCGGAAGACCAGCCTGGCATGCGTCTCAACTACCATGCGTTCCCATGCTCTACGACCGACCACGGTCGTGGCCCGGATGTCTGCAAGTGCGCGAAAGACCTGCATAGCATCTTGAGCTATGGGTAGAACCGTGCCCTGGATGAAGTGGCGCTCGATCGGGTCATCATCCAAAACGGCGCGGATACGCCCATCGGGCCCACGCTCATAGCCCGCTGCACTGCCGTGGTTAGCGCAAAGCAGTACCTCGAAAAGGCTGCGATTTTCTGCAAAGACGAGGTAGTCAGGAGATAGGCCGCGGACGTTGGAGAAGAGCAGTCCCTCCTTTGCCGATACGTCCTGACCGACGTCAATAAGACCGATATAGAATCCCTGTACCGCCAAGCCGGAAGGCAGCGCACCGCGAAGGAAGTCTTGGATCGACCCTTTCCAGCCGCAATCTACCACTGCAAGAGGGTGCAGGGAGAGGTCAACGTTAAAGGCGGCGAGATAACTCCGCAGATTGTCGCGCTGCGCGTTGCGGTGTGTCTCGTATAGCTCGACAAAATCGGGGGCGGCGCGTAACGCACGGAAGGTGTCGCTGTTTGGAAAATCCGGTTCCACCACGTCCGGATCACGTGCTAGGCAGACGCACATTCTTGCCACCTCCATGTCGGAGAAACCGAGGCTACTGCAAAAATCGCGTAGGGAGATGCTGCGGTAGTGAGCGAAAAGGCCTTCGAAGTGCTCTTCCGCGAGGGGCGCCAGCGATGCTGCGTAGCAGGCACGGCGCGAGACTAGGAGGTAGTGCGTTGAGATCCGCTCTGATGTCTCTTCGCCTAGCGTGTCTTGATAGGCATTGAACATGTGCTCCAAAATCTGCCCTTCGCGGGCAAGGAAGAATAGGTGCCGCAGATTTTGCCGGCGTGCAGCGCGGTAGAGCCGTTCGGTGAAGAGCAGAAGCCCGGGTACGGCGTGGCGTAGATGTGTCGACGGTGCATCGGGCGCCTCTACCAGCTCACGCAGGTTGTCCAGAAGCCGGCGCGGTTGCGTTACATCCGCGGCCTCCGAGGTGTAGAAGGCGATCCGCATCTCATCCTGCACGAGCACGGCCCGCAAGCCGCGCTCGGCCGCCATGGCGACATCACTGTGCGGATTGTCGCCGAACATTGTTACGTCTGATGCGGAGTGCCCAGTCTCCGTTAGGACTATGTCGAACAGACGGCCGCTGCGTTTACTAGCCATCCGCTCACATGAGACGTATAGCGAGTCGTAGAGTGCTCGGGCGATGCCTACCGAGGCTAGGAGCTCGGCCAACGCTGGAGCGGGCATGTAGAAGTCGGAGACGAGGAGCACCTGCTTGCTCGCCGACCGCGCTGCTTGCAAGGCATCGAGGGCACCAGGCTTGACGCGTAGCACCTGCCGTTCCACGGCAAGCTCTGCACGGAGTGCGGCAGCAGCGAACCTAGCGACGCCAAGGCCGCTGGGCAGGAGGTCGTGTGCGTACAGCTCGGCATGCAGTTCTTCCGCCATTTCTGAGTGGCGGAACTCCGATTCACCCGCCTTGGCGAGGTTGCGATGGCCGAGTGCTCTCTCAATCCGCTGCCGCCGCGCATAGAGATCGAGAGCGCATACGCCGTCCAACCCCAACTGCTGCACGAGCCGGTCGCAGGCGAGGATCTTCACGTGCTCTGGCCTTACACTGCGCTCGACTAATGTATCAAACACGTCGAGCGCCACTACTGGCCCAGCTAGGAGTAAGGCCTCCGCCAAGAGGTCGTTAGGTAAGGACCAGCCTGTACTGGGCAGTGCCGCCAAGCGACTATCCGTACGTGTAGATCTTTTTTCCGAGTCTGGTGATAAGGCTATACGCATGTGATCGGCCGGGTCTTCCAATTTCTACACAAATTTAGCATATGTTTTAACTTGCCATCGAATTGTTATCTGGCTGCCATTGGCAGTCTCAGCTGCTTCTGTTTCGCTTTTCGGTGCCGGTTGCGGTGATGTATGGGTGAAAACATATCGTGCTCTCGAGACCTTTCCTCAACGCTAGATCTTTGCGAGGCTTCGATAAAGTTCGGCGTAGCGACGCGCCACAGTGCTAATGCTGAATTTGTCCGCAACGAGGGAACGTTGGCGCAGCGACTCTCCCGGCCGATGTGCTAGGGCTGCGGCAGCGTCGAGTGCGCGGGCGCAGTCGGCGGCGTCGTCAGGCTCGAAGAGTGCCTCCTCCGGAAAGCCGAGCAGGGCGATATCGCCGACTCGACTCGCGCAGATAGTGAGACCCATTGCTGCCCCTTCTAGCAATGTCATCGGTAATGCCTCGCTCCGAGATGGAAGGGCTAAGATATCGAGCTCTGCATAGATGGCTTCGATTACGGTAACCGCGCCGAGTAGGCGGGTACGGTCCAACAGCCCGACCGAGGCAAGGTGATCCCTGAGCTGCGCTGCCGTGTCGCAGCCCTGTCCAGCGAAGATTATCTCAAACCTGTCGCGTAGAGGATGGGTTGCCAGTACATCGATGAGGAAATGATGCCCCTTCACTGTCGGATCGTAGCGCGCGACCAGTCCGATCCGGAGCAAGTTGCTTTCCGGCCGCGGCGTGACGGGTATTTGGAAGCGAAGCATGTCAATTCCGTTTGGAATGACTACGCTTGGCGCGGCGGCATAGCCGTTTGCTTCGTGATGCGCGCGGGCAGTCTCTGCCACATAGGCGATCCGATCGGGAACGATAGACGATAATCGGGCGCAGGTGGCACTGACCAGCCGTGTCATCGAATTGCTTAGACTATCAGGACGCTCCGAATGGATAGACCATAGGATGCGCACGTTGGAACCGAGGCTGGCGATGCTGAGCAGATTGGCGTGATACATCCAGCAGTGAAGGATGTGCGGGCGTACCCTGCGGAGGGTCTGCCGTAATTGTAGGATAAGTGCGGGACTCGGCTGCCCGCGGCGTCCCCTGCCGTAGAAGATTGGCTGCGCAATGCGAAAATGGGACGGCACATCGATCATCGTGGTGACCGCGTGATCGATTCCGGGCTGGTATGTGGCAATCAGGTTGGCCATCGCTGCTTCTGCGCCTCCTTGCCCTAGGGACGGGATGAGGTGCAGTACGCGGAGATTGCCTCGGTTGGCGTCAGAGTCGAACATCGAGACCGAGAATGAGGCGGCGGAGCAACGGCGCAGCAAATGGCGTATCACGCATGAGTAGGCCCCAGGGCCAGCCACTTTCGGCAAGCTCTAGTCCGAGTGCGCGGCGCGCCGTCCGGCTAGCCAGTGCGGCTGCTATCCGCATGGGCCTGAGCGGCGGTGCACCGCGCCTCAAGGTGCCGGCACCGTAGCGGTCGTCCCGCCATGCCTCGAAGAAGAGGTGGACGAGTGAAGGAGGAGGAGTCTCGATCATTCGAAGTAGGAGGTTTCGGGCGGTGATCGCAGAGGGTTTATGGAGCGTGGCGCCGGCATCTATGCCTTCTGCAACGGTCTGCTGGAAAAGACGGAAGGCAGGCGAATCAAGCGGTACGACGGTCAACTCGTCTGGTACCGCCCGTGCTCGCCCTTCCTCGATCGCATATTCGAGAGTCGATGGCGTTTCGCCACTCGCTACAAATTCGAGCGGTGCGACGAAGCGCAGACGCCTAGCCAGGCGTATATGATCTGCTTGACCGAGGATGAAACCGTGCTTCCCCACGCTCGAAGGCGCCGGCAAGAGTGGGGCGAATAGGGCGAGATACAGTCCGATTACGCGACGTGTTGGCATCATCCGGGCCAAATTGTCCTGGATAGTGCCGCGCCATCCGATGTCGGCGACGACGAGCGGCTCGGTCTCCGTTACCCCCTCTTGGATGAGGTAGCGCGAGAGGGCCTCTCTCTGCCTCATGCGGCGCCGTTCGATTTCCGTCGCAATCCAAACGTTGCCAAGGATGCGCTCCGCCACACCGGGCTCGGCCCAATGCCGATCGAGGGGAAGACCAAGTAGGTGGCTTGGGCGTGCACCGACGGGTGGCAGATCAAGACCAAGGCTCTGCAGCAGAGTCGTGGCTGTGATCTGGCCGTACTGGGCTAACAGGGGTGCGAGCGTTTGGGTATCAACATAGGACAGGCTTGGCAGGAAAGTAGAGCGTCGGCTTACGGCTAGCGTCGTCGGTTCCGGCCAGGAGCCTCCATGTGGGTGGAAACGGCGTAGGCGTGCATAATGCCCGGCAAGCCAAGCGCCCTCACGCGAGAGGAAGTATAACCTGGATGCGCAAGTTCTCGCGGCGGTGCTGCCTAGCCAGACGATGTAGTGCCCCAGAGCGGTGCCGATTGTCCGTCCTGAGGCGGTCAGAGCCTCGATATCACGGGCGGAAAACGTGCCTGCATTCATCGGTGCAATCAGAGCCGTCAAATCACGGCTCCTCGGTTACTGGCTCAGCCTGCTTCCAGTTCTTGAGGAGTTCGGCATAAGCTGGGCTAATCACAAGATTGATACCGGTGTCTTTTGCTCGGCGCTGGGCGTCGCGGACATTGGGGACTAGAAGTGATGGGTAGAGCAAGAGGTTGTCATCCTTGCGGACTGCCTCGTCCCCATCGATAAGATGAATAATGTTCACATGCCGGACTCCAAGGCTTGCGGCAAGATCCACGAAGTCCGCCATCTCCCGCACATTACTCAGCTGTGAGACGAAATTGAAGTAGATCTCCGGCCGCGCAGAACCGTGGTCCTTCTTCACCTCCTGCAGCACACGGATATTCTCCACCACCCGGTCGAAGTTGCTCTTCAGCATCACGGCCTCTGCCGTGATCTTGGTGGCACCGTGTAGGGAGATCGATATCATATCCAGTTCCGCCTCTACCAGCCGTTCTGCGAAGGTTCGGCTGAGCGGCATGGCGTTGGTGGTGATGGCGGTGAAGGCGCCGTTGTCGTGCGCGCGCTTCACCAAGTTGAATATATCCTTGTTGAGCAGCGGCTCGGCATAAGCGCCGACAAAATGCGCGGTTTTTACGTTCAGTCCATCAGTAAGCGTTTTATATTCGTCGAGGGTCAGTCGGTAATAGGGATCGCGCCTGATGCCCTGTTGGTCATGTCGGATCGCTGGCGGGCACATCACGCAGCTCACGTTGCAACGGTTAAGCGTGTTGAGGTCGAGATAAATGGGTAGAGCCTTAGCGTTGATTAGCACCTCGGGCATCGCGATGGGGTGCGCGGGCGTCAGAGCTGGAGCAAGGTCGTCAGGCAGCGCAAGAGGGTGCAGCCCGTGCGCGGCCCCCTCGGATTGATACTCCGCGTAACGATGTATGTGCCGAGCTGCGAGTTCTCGTACCTGAGCATCAGCGATACCGTTGTGAATGGCATGGAGCGCGAGATGTAACTGCAGCATCCAGGCTGGGCCGTCATGGCGATATTCGCAGGCGGCGCAGTAAGGCGTCAATCCATCGCCGGTAAGCAACGAGCGCCGAATCGCTTGGTACTTCTCGCCCATCCAGACAGTATCAAGCCCATCGTGGCGGGCGTTCCCCATGTTCGTCTCGTTGCGGTAGGCGAAAATGCTCGAGGCGGAGCACAGGCGGACGGAGCCGTCGGGCTCGATGCTGGGATTGGCAAAGGGGAGCATGCACATCTTTGTCGGCAGATTACCCTTAGCTACATCACGGCTGCGGAGCACCTGCTGGAAGAACTGGTCGAATTTCTTCGCTTGGCGGTGCCAGGCCCATGGCTCGATGGCGCGCAAGTTTTCGTCAGAGAGCTGCCGGAACAACTCGGGCTGGGACACCAGCCGGCGTATTGCCGCCTTGAGGCACTCGACCGAGCGCTCCTGCAGGATAAACTCGCGCTGCAGCGGGCCAAAGACCTGCGGCACGATGCCGACGTCCGTGGTGATGACGGGCAGCCCGCAGGCCATAGACTCCAGGACGGGATTAGGCGTGCCCTCGATCTTGGAGGTGCAGACATAGAGGTCGATGGAGCCGTAGTAGCGCGGCATCTCGGCATGCGGGACGTGTGCCCTCTGGCGGTCTGCGAGTTCGAGGCGCACAGGGAGCCCTTCGGCACGAAGCTCCTCGACCGCGGGGATCAGGATGGTGTGGACGCCCTTGAAGTCCTCGAGCGTCGCGGCCCACTTGCTGTTGCCGACCCAACCGATGACGACTTCGCGCTCCGCGATGGAGTCGAAGCGTTCCAGTCGCTGTGGACAGAATAGCGTCGTGTCCACGCCATCTTCGATGACCAGAGTAGGGGGGCGAAGGTCCGGGATGGCGCGGTAGTAGCGGTCCAGGCGCTCTGATGAGACCGTATAGGCTACCGTCAGCTCATTGAAGATGCGCCTGCGTGGAGTGATCCCTTCGGCGTCGCAGTAGAGGTGGTCATAGACGGCCGTAGTGATGCAGGCGTGACGAATAAACCGGTTGTGGAATTCGGCAGGCGTCATGCCAAGCGAAGCAGCATAGCTGTTTAGCAGATCTGTACCGATGACGGTTAGAAGGTCGCGCCAGAAGAAGTGGATGATGTCGTAGTCGCCGGATTGGATTAGGATCTGACCAACCGCACTTGCGCCGCCTTCCCAATAAGCTGCGGTGGATCCACCTTCTCGCCATCGCACTCTCTGAATTTCGCCCAACCGGACAATCGGTATTATGTCGAAATCGTAACTTTGTCCGAGGTGCCGCCGTATCTGGTTGGAGATGTTATGGAAGGCCCAGTCTTCTACATCGGTCACGAGCGCAATCCTGGGGCGTCTGCGTATTCTTTCTGGCATTCTACCCAGCAGATTGACCGGCGTCGCTTCGGTGGTGAAACCCTGCTTGCGCTCGTTGGCGATCAGCCACTCATCAACTCTGTCGCTCCACACCCGGAAGCCGGTCTTCCGCTCCAGGTGCATCGCCGACTCATAAAGAATGTGCCGAGAGAAACGTTTACGCTCGTAATCTCGGTCCTCAGTAGACGAAGCCGACGGGTGGTCGTGGACAAAGGCGCGGATTGAAGAGAAGCCGACCTTCATCCCCTTGTGAAAGAGCCGCAGCGAGAACTCGAGATCCTCGAACCCGACGATCATGCCGTCGTCGAAACCTCCTGCCTCGAGGAAGGTATCTCGGTGAATCACCGATGCGCCCCCGAACATAAAGGAGCATAGAAATGGTTGTCCGTTGGGGATGACCCGCTCTGCATCGCCAACTCCCGCATTCGGCGGTAAAAGACAGTCGAGCGTCAGCCTCGGCATTCCGTCGAGGACGCTGATCTGCAAATGACCGCCAAAGCTGTAGAAAGTGTCGCAACCTGGGTTAAGTAGTGGCACGCTGAGGAAGCGGCATCCCAACACGCCGATATCGCGCTGGATGGTGGGGAAAGGATCTGTGACGAGATAGATGTCGTTGTCCAACGACATTACCCATTCAGTCTCCGCCTCTCGGAATGCGCGGTTGCGACCACCAGCCACGCCGAGATTGGTCCCGAACTCCAGGATCCGCCAGGGAAAGACGCAGTTCTCCTGTAGATGCTGCTTGAGCGTCGCAAGTTCCTCGGGCGAAGAGCCATTGTCTGCCACTAGGATCCGGCCGCCGAAATGCGGTACGTGGCGTGTCACCGAATCCACCATTCGAATCGTCAGGCTGGCGCGATTCATCGTTAGTAGAACAATGGTCAGATTTGCCCCGTCAGCACCGATGTTGGGGGCCAACCAATTTCCGCCCGGCTCTGTGAGCGCGATATGCCGGACATCTACAAAGAATGGAACCTGATGCATCAGTTAGTCTCCGTCCGTGCAGATCAGCTACTGCCGCGGCGTCGGCGTAGCCGGGACGCAAGGCGGGCGAGGGGGGATGATGCCGAAATGTTGTGGCCCAACGCGCGCCTGAGGAGACGGCCAAGCGCACGCCTGAGGAGACGACGCGATGGTTCCGCTTCGAGGTTCTGAATACGCGCTACGTGCCAAGCGAGCGCCTCGTCCAACTCTTGGATACGTGCAGTCATCTCCGCCGCTTGGTTCTGTTCGGCATTGAGTGCTGCCCGTAGCGTTAGGAGTTGAGAGGACACGATCTCGTTCTCACGCCGCAAGGCGGCCGCTTGCACGCCGACGATTTCCCTCTCTCGGCGTTCTGCAGCGACTTCTGCTTGCAGGGCGGCAAGCTGAGAGGGGCTTGTCGCCGTCCACATCATCTTGCTGTACTCGTCCATCGAAAGAGCTTGGAAAGCCCCTGCGCCGTCGATGGTGTCGGGCGCATTCCAGATTCCGATAAAGTAGCTGGCGTTTGTAGGTGTCGGTCCGACTGGCCCAGAAGGTACGCGTAGGGTGAGGCGTGAGGGTATCACCTGTGTAAATCGCGATTGAGCAGGATTGACTAGCTGTTCTTGTTCGATGTCCACAGCGGCGAAGCCGAGTGTGGCGCTACCGAGCAACCACTGGACCTGGTCACCCAGGATCGGGATTGTCATGGTTTTTAGTTGTTCGAGCGTTAGCCGCCGGAGATGATGCGGATTACTCCCGGCATCTCCATAATACCAATGGTCATTCGGACAGGTAATGATGAAAATAGCATCGGGGGAAGCCACTTTACGGAGGGCATGGAGGAAGGTTTCGGGATCTGCCACATGTTCGATCGTCTCGATCGAGACGATCAGGTCGAAATGCCCAGCAGGCAACAGCTCTGCCAGAGATTCTCCGGGACTGGTATCGAAGTGCAGCGTATCGTGCCGGAAGGTTGTGCGTGCTTTCCCGATTGCCTCTGAGGAAATATCCACGCCGATCACCTCGGTTGCGCCGGCGTTGGCGAGTAACCAAGACCCGTAACCCTCGCCGCAAGCCGCATCTAGTACACGACGTTTGGCGGCGAAAGGCAGAGCTAAAGCGTAGCGACCGACATGGATCGACGCTTCAATTGGATCGTATGGTGCTTCGATATCGACCGCCAGCCGTTCCATAAAATCATACACCTTTTTGTGTATAGTGGGGTCGTTCAGCTTTGCTGGGTATCAGCTTTAATGGAGCTTATATCATCGGCGGCCTGAACCAGTGCAAGCTTGGACGAAAGTTTTTTCGGCTTTTGCCGACCAGCGGCTCGACACCCATTTGCCAACAACCAGCATCCCACGATCAATCTGCCTTTCTACGGTATGTCATTGAAAAAATGAGATATTCCAACCAGACACAGAAGACTTGAGATCGCTCTGACCTAGATGGCAGCGGCAAAATATGTTCCAATTTTAACAATTGTGGCGCATGGCGCTATCTAGGATGGACTGAGTCCTGTTGCCCTTACATGGCCGGTAGGGCTGACCTACTCAAGATTTACCATATATTCAAGGTTTACCATATATCATGATATAGATTGCTGCTTTGGGGGGGCAATCGGCGCTTAGAAGTGGCTCCTGACCGGCCCCCGGTGAGTGGTCCGAGTTGGAAGTTACCGCTTTTTCACCTCCGGTGCCATGGCCGGCCTCCGGGGCTGGCGGCCGATATCCGTACGCGCTATGCAACCCGACGGTGTTGTGCAACTCGATCCCTGCGCTCATTTTATCAGGACGACCCAGCGGACTCGCCGAGCTGCCGGGTGGCAGCGTGATCCCTGCACTGATCGCTACATATATAGAGGCTCGCGGACAGACCCATTCGGCGCCGGACGTGAAGCAACAGCTTGCCGCGGTGCGCATGCTGTTTGATTGGATGGTCACCGGCCAGGTCGTGTCGGCGAACCCAGCATCTGCCGTGCGCGGACCGAAGCATGTGGTGAAGACCGGCAAGACGCCCGTGCTCGACCAAAAAGAGTGGCGAGCGCTGCTCGACAGCATTCCGACCGAGACGGTGCGGGATCTGCGTGACCGGGCGCTGATCGCCACCCTCACTTATTCCTTTGCCCGCATCACTGCCGCCTTGACGATGAAGGTGCAGGATCTTCGGCCGAAAGGGGCCGGTTGGCAGCTCAGCTTGCACGAGAAAGGGGGCAAGCATCATGCCATGCCGTGCCACCATGCCCTCGCCGAGGCGCTGCGCGCTTACATCAACGCCGCGGGCATCGCGAAGGATGGCAAGAGCTTTCTGTTCCGTACCTCACCGCGGCACAACGCCAGTATGCTCACCGAACAGCCGATGACCCAGTCGGATGCGTGGCGCATGGTGCGCCGACGCGCTGCTGCCGCCGGCATTCACGAACCGATTGGGAATCACAGCTTCCGCGCGACCGGGATCACCGCCTATTTGGCCAATGGCGGTTCGCTGGAGCATGCGCAGGAGATG
>DAIDMG010000074.1 GCA_027449105.1 Acidiphilium sp.
GGTCCGAATACCCATACCAATGCTGCAGCAAATGAACCCGCAACATGGTGCTCAACCGATACGGCTTGCGGCCTTTCCCGGCGAGCGGGTAGTGCGGTTCGATCAGGGATTCGAGCCGGCGCCATGGCACCACGCGTTCCATCTCCGCCAGAAACGCTTCCCGGCGGGTGATCTTCCGCTGTTTCCGGAAACCGTCATACTCGGCGAAACTGCGCTGCATCCAGGGCAATCCTCTCTGTCAAAGCCAGAGAATCATACCAAAACCACACCGTAAAGGATTTTTTCAGAGGTTCCTTAATGGCATGCGCAACGCGCTGGAGGATTCCTCCACATGCTGATCGCCATCGCCCACCGCATCACGCCGGATCCTACGAACAAGTCGCAAACCTGTTCCGCCAGACCTCCGGCGAAGCTGGTTCGCCTGCAACGGGGCGCTGGCCGAATGACAGCAGCAACACACGCCGCACAAGGACACCCACACAGCGAAATTTTATGGCGTGACTGCGGCGGTTGCCGGTCGTTGCTTTCCATCAAGCAGGACCCGCTCTTGCCGCGGCTCAGCAAAGGCCGAGTTGGCGCGGTCGCGGTCAGCGATCCATCGCAACGAATGCGGATACGAGACCAGCCGCAATCTCAACGTCGCCCGTAATCCCAAGAGACTAGCCGCAAACTCCGCCTGAAACGAGCCTCGGCGACCCAGGTACAATCAGCAACCTTGCTGCCTAACTTTACCCACCGCAAGCAGGCTTGCGTAAATCCTGAAGAGCAGTAACGGGCTGGAAGACCTAATCCAATTCGGGTATCTTCCTTACCCAAATCTCGACTGCCAGCGCATTGCGGAAAGTGATATCGCATAAAGCGGCAAAGCCATACAAGGGTAAAGCATTGTGAGCCTATCACAGCTACCATCGGGACTAACTCTCAATGCGAGCGGCAGTCTCCCGCTACGAGTTGTGCGCAAGGCTGGACTGGCAAGTAGCATTGCCGATATCGATTCACGGGCACGAAGGTTCATTGAGGCGCAGGCCACCCCGGGAAAACAATTTGGCGATGACCCGGGGGAAGTTCTGCTGCTGCCGGGGAATGAAGGACTCGGCGGCGCACTGCTGGCCGTCGGCGATGATCGGTCCCCGTTTCCATTCGGTGCGATCCCGGTGGCCTTGCCCTCGGCCACGACTTGGCGATTGGTGCCGGGAGATTACGATTTACAGAGTGCCGTTCTTGGAGCCGCACTGGGGGCATATCGCTTTGACCGGTTTAAACCCCGCAAAAGCTCGCCAGCACTTTTGGCCGTCCCCGCTGGTTGCGATCGCGCCATCACTATAGCAGAAGCCGTCTGCTACTCACGGGACCTCATTAACACCCCTGCCAATCTGCTCGGCCCTGTTGAACTCGCTGATGCAGCTGTCGAATTGGCTGAACGATTTGGCGCGCGGTACCAGCGGGTTATAGGTCCTGACCTTGAAGCCGGCTATCCAGCCTTAGCCGCAGTAGGGGCTGGCTCGGATAGGCCTGCGCAAGTGGTTCGTCTGTACTGGGGCAAAGACCCGAGCAAGAAACTAATCTCAATCTGCGGAAAGGGTGTTTGTTTCGACAGCGGCGGGTATGACCTGAAGCCAAGCGCTTCAATGTTGCGGATGAAGAAGGATATGGGTGGGGCGGCGATTGCGCTCGGTCTGGCGCGGGCAATCATGGCTCTGTCACTTGATGTTCGGCTTGAAGTCAGGATTGGCTGTGTCGAAAATAGCATCTCCGGGCGCGCGATGCGGCCTCTCGATGTCATAAATACCCGTGCAGGAAAAAGTATCGAGATCGGCAACACCGATGCGGAGGGTCGCTTGGTTCTTGCCGATTTGCTGGCCGATGCCTCTGACGCGCGACCGTACTGGCTAATCGATTTTGCAACCTTGACCGGCGCAGCACGCGTTGCTCTCGGGCCGGATCTGCCTGCCCTTTTCAGCAATAATGACACGATGGCACGAGATTTGTTGGTCTGCGGAGACCGTACCGCCGACCCATTGTGGCGGCTACCGCTCTGGCGCGGTTATGCTCCATGGCTCGACTCCTCGATTGCTGATTTGAACACGGTGACCCAGAAACCTTACGCAGGGGCAATTGTCGCAGCATTATTCTTGAAGCATTTTGTGCCCGACCATGTGGCGTGGGGGCATATCGACACGTACGCATGGAATGATCAGGATCGGCTTGGCAGGCCTGAAGGTGGTGAATCGCTTGGATTGCGTGCCGTACTCGAGGCAATCGAAGCGCTAGCCACGAAGTTGCAATGATTTCATGTTTCATAGACTTGCCGGAAATCGGATCGGTTCATAACTAATTTCGTGGTTGACATCACCGACGTCGGCGCCTCCGTCATTGCTCAAATTCGTCCGCGCCTTATGATGGCCAAGCCAGATCCGGAACATGGAACGGCCAAAACGAATTAAGGCTGACGAGATCGCTCCGTTGACCGTCGCTCGCCACGCCGTAACGGTCATTGGAAACGGATGAACCTAGGAATTTTTAAGGTTGAGGGGAAACTTTAATATGGCTTCAGAAGTATCGGCCGACAATCTTGTCGCAGTCTTACGTGACACTGTCGTTTCGCTGGTTCGACGCGATGGCGCCGATCT
Organism: Acidiphilium sp.; assembly: GCA_027449105.1. Taxonomy (GTDB): domain Bacteria; phylum Pseudomonadota; class Alphaproteobacteria; order Acetobacterales; family Acetobacteraceae; genus Acidiphilium. Next base: position 2,631 of record DAIDMG010000074.1, read on the forward strand.
TTCGGCTCGGCAGCTTGCGGTATTCTTGACCTGTTACTTGGACGACAGCGGTCATACCGTTCGCGGCCTTGCGGGCCAACTCAACGTTTCCAAACCTGCAATTACGCGTGCTCTGGACAGGCTGGCTAACCTTGATCTGGCGCGCCGGAAGGTTGACCCAGCCGACCGCCGTAGCGTACTGGTGCAGCGCACGTCGAAGGGGTCTGCCTTCCTCCGGGAAATTCGGTCAATAATGGCAGACGTAACGAAGCGTCCGAGGGGCGAAACGTCAACGCCCGAGGCCCCACGTCGCCGCGCCGCGGGTTGATCCGGTAAGCCATCTGAGCATTCATGACTATATCAAAAACTTTCCGCGCGCTGCAGCACACCATTTTATCGGGCATATTGGCAATGTCGTTTTATGCCTCGAGTCTTGCTGTGGCTCAAGCGGCAGCAGATGCACCCTTGGTTCAGGACGAGGCGATCCTGAACAAGGTAACCAGTTATCTTAATAACTTACACACCGTAACAGCCAAATTTCTCCAAGTCGCGCCGGATGGTAGCATCCGAACCGGAACCGCAATTCTTCAGCGCCCCGGGAAGATGCGCTTCCAATATGATAAGCCGGACCCACAATTGCTTGTCGCAGGCTTTGGATTGTTAGTTTACCATGATCCTGGCCTCAATCAAACGACGAATATTCCGCTCTCGTCTACGCCGCTCAGCATTCTTCTAGCGAAACATGTGAAGCTCTCCGGCGATGGGGTTACCGTTACCAAAATTCGCCAGCCTCCTGGTGAGGTTCAGATTTCCATGGTTCGCACCCGCAAAGCTGCGGAAGGACATTTGACACTCATTTTCTCCACGGCCCCCCTGGAACTGCGGCAGTGGAGGATTACCGATTCACAAGGGCGGGTTACCCAAGTCAGTCTCTTTGATCTGCATCAGACACACCCATTCCCAGACCGGGATTTCGAGTATATCGAAGATGTAAACCGGTCTCCCGATGGTTGATCGCCAATAGAACGGCACGAATGCGATGTTGTCGTAACGCGCTCCGAAAACGATTCTCTGGCGATTGGGCAGAAAGATGTAATGGTTTGTCAGTCCGATTTCCTGATCGGGATTTCCTGTTGCACCAAACCATTCGGCGTTTTCGGCACGTTGAATCACGCTGCTTCGGACACATACGTGCGAGCGGTGGACAACGTAGTGCATGGGGTACCCTTACTGATCCCAGCCAATGGCCAAGCAGCCAACATCCAGGCGCTGCTCGACTGCCTTGACGGTATTATCCTGACGGGCAGCCGCAGTAACGTCGCCGCTGAATTCTATGGCGGACGCCCACAAGCGTCTGACCCTCTAGCCGAAGACCTGAAACGAGATCATGTCACGCTGCCTTTAGCGCGGCAGGCGGTCCGGCGTGGAATTCCCCTCCTGGCGATCTGCCGAGGCATGCAAGAACTCAATGTCGCACTTGGCGGCACTCTACACCAACGACTCCAGGATCTACCCGGCCGAATCGATCACTCAACGCCTATGCAGGCAAATGAAGCCATACGCACTGGAAAGGCACATCAGGTGATACTGACGCCGGGTGGGTTATTGGCTAGAATAGTCGGCCGACAGATGCTTTCGGTGAACTCGCTGCACAATCAGGGGATCCACCGTCTGGCCCACGGGCTAACCGTTGAGGCCCGCGCGATCGACAGCACAATTGAGGCGGTACGCGGCACCGGGCCTGATTATGTACTCGGCGTGCAATGGCATCCAGAATACGATTTTCAGAGCGACGATGCATCGCGAATGATCTTCGAAAGCTTCGGTGCGGCGATACGGCGGCGTCGGGGACACCTTTTTACATAACGCCCTCCTCGTCCGTCTACGTTATCGTACCATTACGTTGATACTCTTCCCGACCAACAGGCGCGTCGCTGGATATTCTTTGACAAGAACGACGTCTCGCAGTGCGCGCAGCGAGGCGGCACTAGGAACAAGGCAGCCATCCGCCCTCACCGAGCGCGGATTGCGTGGTGTCAGTTTTGACGATCACCTGTCATAGTCGCAATATTAGTCGCAACAACGCGAGCAAGGTACGAAACTCCTGTGTTCTCCCCTCCGGCACCGAACCGATCGTTTGAGGATCATCAGCTCTATTGTCACAGTTTCACATCCGTGATGACACTGAGTTTGAACGGCGCATGCGCCGCCAATGCTGGCTCGTGTGCGATAGTTACCAGTGCACGAAGCAGACTTGAAGAACCGATGGGAATAGCTTGCAAGGCAGGAAAGATGGTCGCGCACCGGGACCAGTTAAGTTCACGTCTACGAGACGATCTTGCGCTCACGGTTTACGCAAGGGCCCAACTCATTCGAAACGCGTTCGGATGATCATGCTCCGCACAACAGTTCGATACGCTGAAACAGCAAGGCTCGTGAATTAATGGCTCAGCGCCTCACGATAGTCACCTGGAATATTAACTCCCTCCGATTGCGGCAAGATCTGCTTGCCAACGTGATCGACGATTTGCACCCCGATGTTTTATGTCTACAGGAAACCAAGGTTCCAGACGAATTGTTTCCTGAACAGATCGCTGTACGGATCGGCCTTCCATACGTCCTAAAGCGAGGCATGAAGGGGTATAATGGCGTCGCCACGTTCTCGCGCTTACCTATTGAGGCCGCTGGCGACGCGCGCGACTGGTGCGGTAGGCCGGATTGCCGGCATGTGTCCGGACGCATCACAGCCGGCCGCACGCGACTCACTATCCACAATTTCTACGTGCCAGCCGGCGGCGACGTTCCTGACCCCGCACTCAACGATAAATATGCGCACAAGCTTGACTTTATTACCGAAGCCCGCAAATATTTTCATGCGCATCCTCCAAAATCCAGCTTTTTAGTCGGAGACCTAAATATCGCGCCACTTGCGTCTGATGTTTGGAATCACAAGCAGTTACTTGGTGTCGTCAGCCACACTCCGGCCGAAACATCTGGGCTGCTTTCTTGGCAGCATCAGGGGTTTGTTGATGCTATCCGGCACTTTGTTCCTGAACCAGCAAAGGTTTTTACCTGGTGGTCCTATCGCAATCGCGACTGGCGTGCTTCGGACCGCGGGCGACGACTTGATCATGTCTGGGTGTCCCAAGATCTAGCACCAAAACTGCGATCGATGCGAGTTCTGAAAGATGCCCGGGACTGGACAAGAACGTCGGATCACGTGCCGGTGGCGGTCACCGTCGATGTCTGAAAGCTCTTGATTACTCGCCGGCTGCTGCTTGTATTCTATACTGGAACCATAAATTTGGCGTAGCCGATAAGCAGATGTAGTTAGACATCTATGAGGCGTTCATCCGTGACCTCGCACGCGTTTAACATGATGTTTCCGTATGACGACGCTGCGAGTGCCTGGTTCGAAAAAGCGTGTTGGCCGCATCGCCCGGAATGCCAAAAATGTGGCTCGGTCGATCATTCGTCATGGCTCAAAACGCCCCGTCGCTGGAACTGTATCGGCTGTCACCATCAATTCAGCGCCACGGCAGGAACACCGATGCTCGGCACCTATCTGCCACTTCGGGCATGGGCGCATGCGATCTACCTGACCGTGTCGTCGTCGAAGGGAATCTCAACCGTAACATTGAGTGAGATGCTGGATATTTCCTATCCATCAGCATTACATCTCGGTCATCGCATGAACGCGATGATGGTAGAGGCAAATCCCTTCCTCGCTGGCGTTGTTGGGATCAACGAGATTTATGCGGGCGCGCGCCCGCTGAAGGGGGCGACGCCGTACCGCGACCAAGATGATGCCGATCCGCCGCCCGCGAACCGGAAAGTGGTGGCGGCTCTGCGTGGCTGGATCAGGACGGAGGTAGGCCGCGACCTGAATGTGCTGATCACCGCGAAACGGCCCGCTGACCTCATCCTCGAACGGCTAAATTTCCAGAACCCGGCCCCTTCCAGCCGCTTGAACCGCATCATCCCCAAATGCGGGGGCGCCGCAGTCCAGGCCAGGCTGGCTGACTTCCAGGGCCGCTTCGGGATCATCTCGGACGAGGTGATCCCGGCATGCACGTCGGAGACATGCTCGTGCTGCGGATACGTGAATAAGAAAAATCGCCCATCGCAGAGCACTTTCCAATGCCTGTGGTGCGGCAACACGATGCACGCCGATGTCAATGCGGCACGGAACATTGGAGTGCGCCGTGCGCTGTCTATCGGTTCCGTGTTCCAGTCGAAGGCGTCAACCCTTGCGGAACTGGCGCACCAGTTCCGCAAGCGAAGGGTGCCCGGCCCCCGATCCGGTGGGAGAGATTCCACCGCCGACCCGCGATTGCATAATCCCTACGTCGGTGGGGAAACACCCAACGCGCCCCGCATGCCACGTCAGACCAGAGCACCAGATTTGGTGCGCACTATATCAACTTGAAAATGTCCTCCTCTACTCTGGCCAAGGAAACCTGCCCATGACTTCCAAAATGGTCGATCTGCCACGCCCCGACCAAATTTTGCCAGGTCGCACCACCGCCGCGGCAGTTCCGGAACGACATTTTGTCAACGACTCAAGAGCGCTGGTGGGCCCGTATCCGCCCGACAGCGAGGAGGCTATCTTTGCCCTCGGATGCTTTTGGGGCGCCGAACGAAGATTTTGGCAGACATCAGGCGTTATCGTTACCGCAGTGGGCTACGCGGGAGGTGGCACCCCCAATCCGACATATAAGGAAGTCTGTTCGGGCATGACAGGCCACGCAGAGGCAGTGCGGGTGATTTTTAATCCCACTTCCATCTCCTATAGTGCGTTGCTTAAGCTATTCTGGGAGAGTCACGATCCGACTCAAGGTATGCGTCAGGGCGCAGATATCGGAACACAATACCGCTCGGCAATCTATGCGACTTCGGCCCAGCAAATGCAACTCGCCCTAGCCTCGAGAGAGGCTTATCAGCGGCGCCTGTCAGAGGCCGGTTTCGGAACAATCACCACGGAAATCTCGTTTGCGGCACCGTTCTATTTCGCAGAAGGGTATCATCAACAATATCTTGCAAAAAATCCTGGTGGTTACTGCGGAATCAGGGGTACTGGAGTTTCGTGCCCGCTTGTTCTCGCGGCCGTGTAAGCGTGGGCGTTTTTTGCATTTTGCCTAAGTTGCGTGGTAAATTTTCGGTTAATATCGAGCGTGACCTAATGAAGAAGGGAAGAGCAAGCTTCCATCCTACGTGTTCTAGTTCCGGGCAAACGCGCTGGCTCGCTCAAGCACAAGCGGCGGAATGGGATGGCATTTAATGCGATTGCTCACCATTTTCTCGTGAGAAGCCTAGTTAATCGCCTTAAGAACCATTGACGATAAGGAACGGATCTACGCATAGCGACAGTAAGCAGCGGAGCGTCTTTTGCACTGCTTCGCTCGTCACTATTGTCCAGATTCTCGAAGGAGCCCGAACGCTTCTATGAACGGTTTGATCACCCGAAAGCGAATCATTTTTGGGTTTGAGTTTCTTTTCAATTTCATACTCCCTTGGGCATTTTATCGACTGTCCAAATCGCACGTTGGTGAAATTCATGCGATCATGGCGTCTGCGATTCCCCCAACGGTCTGGAGCTTAGGTCAGTTCATACGTAGCCGAAGAATCGATGCAATTTCTGTGTTGGTTCTGACCGGTATTGGGCTTTCAATGCTGGGCTTCTCAATCGGCGGCTCACCAAAGCTATTACTCATGCGTGAATCGCTGGTCACTGGTTTAATCGGAGTGGCGTTCATCGGCTCTGCGATCATCGGCAAACCGCTCATCCATGTGCTGGCCCGCGCAAGCTTGAAGCGCCAATCGTCCGAAGACAGCGCAGATTTCGAGACCTACCGGCATCAACCCGGTTTCTTGCGGGTGATGAATGTGATGACTATCGTCTGGGGCGCAGGTTTCGTCCTTGAAACGACAATCCGAAGTGCGTTGGTATTCTCCCTTCCTGTTGGAAAGTTCCTGATTATCGGCCCGTTGGTGGGCTATGGCGTGATCGGGGTCCTGATACTTTGGACGTTTATCTATGGCAGATTTGCTGAAAAGCGCGGGCTTCTGTGATGACACGTCGTATACCTCGGCGAAAATATCGTGGTTCCGTGTTCCAGTCGCAGGCGTCAATCCTTGCGGAACTGGTGCGCCAGTTCCGCAAGCGAAGGATGCCCGGCACTCGATCCGGTGGAAAGGGCTCCACCGCCGACCCGCGATTGCACGATCCCTACTTCCGCGGGGAAACACCCAACGCCGTCCGGATGTCAGGTCAGACCAGAGCACCAAGTCTGGTGCTCACTACGTCAACCTGACAGTTCCTTACAGTTTGGTGCGACAAAATCCTAGAATGCGACGCCAATGAGTGAAACGGCAAGGACCTTAAATGCCGAAAAATTCTCGTGCTCCGGATTTTCCACCCATAAAGTCGGGGAGCGCAAAGAGATCTCGCTACACCGTTGCCACGCAGCCACCAATTTTCGTAGAGCGACGATCCCCCGTTGGCTGCTCGGTCAGCGGGTTGTGAGTGATGCGACCACCGGACCTCCATCGCTCAGCGAATGGCTCCCGTTCAACAATCGGAACGACATGTGTGTCAGTTGAACTTGTCAATCCGTGTCCATGGAAAGAGCGGCCAGCAGTCGCAGGGGGCATCGCCCGGAGCCAAAAGTGCGACCGTCATGCAGAGGTGGTAACATTGAGACGAATATCTTAAGGGAACCAGATGCTTTGGTCCGATTTCACCACAATGCTGGCGTCTGCGACGGGCAACCCATTTCTGGAAGTAACGACTATTATCTTGGGTACCTTCATCCTAGAGGATGCAGCCACGATGGTGGCGGCAATGCAGGTCGCCGCAGGAGCAGTGTCACTGCCGCTGGCGCTTGGCTCACTCTATGCCGGGATCGTACTTGGCGATATCGGGCTATACGGGTTAGGAAGACTTTCTGCGGACCATCCGTGGGCGTTGCGGCTGGTCCCGCATCGACGGCGAGACATCGGTCGGGACTGGGTCAGCCGACGTATCATCATTGTTGTCCTGGTAAGCCGGTTTACACCGGGGTTAAGGCTCCCAACCTATACGACGTGCGGCTTTCTACGCACGCCGTTTTTCAGTTTCACGGTTGCCGCGGTGATGGCTACGTTGATCTGGACGAGCCTGCTGTTTTTTGTCAGCCTAAAGCTTGGTGCATTAATGCTCCATTACCTAGGACCATATCGCTGGGCAGGCTTGGCTGTCTTGTTGGTGCTACTGATCGTGTCAGGTCGGCTTCTGGCAAAATGGCAAATTGAACGGATGCGAAAGGATCAAGAATGAACGAGGCCTCACTCGCCACTCGATTGCAGGCTGCATTACAGCGGCGGAGGGCACCGCGGACGACTTCGTTCTTCGAATTCTGGCCGGGGTACATTTTTTACGCTCCGGTGGCGCTATTCTGGATCGCTCAAGCCATCCGCTACCGAAGCATCACCCTCCCTGCTTTGTGTAATCCCCGAATCGAAGCTGGTGGTATATGCGGCGAATCCAAGACCGATATTCTTCTCCAAGTCACTGATCCAGGCCGGGAATGGATTACCCCGTTTGTAGGAATCACGACGCTTGGCGCTCCAGGAGCTGACCATGTGGGTGTGGCCGAGGCAGCAATGCGAGAGGCAAAGCTTACCTATCCGATTGTAGCTAAGCCTGACATGAGTTGTAATGGTGCCGGTGTTCGCGTGATTCGCGACCGGGCCTCCTTAGCTTTCTATCTTGCAGAATTTCCGCGCGCAACGCGGCTGCAACTTCAGCAATTGGTAACTGACGAGGGGGAAGCCGGCATATTCTATATGCGTGAACCTGGCGCGGCAAATGGGCGGATTACATCGATCACCCTGAAATATCCCCCAACAGTCACCGGAGATGGATTGCAGAACATTAAGACACTCATCGAAGCGGATGCCCGGCTACGCGCCGTTTCCACAATTTTGCTACCAAAGCTCGGGGCGATGGCAGCAACTATACCAGCCACGGGCGAATCAGTACAGTTGGTGTTCGTTGGCAACCATTGCAGAGGCTCAACGTTCAAGGATGGCCGCCATCTGGCGACTGACGCGCTGACAGCCCGGATTGACGCTATCGCCCGGTCGATCCCTGATTTTCATTTCGGACGATTCGATGTCAAATTTTCCAATGTTGCAGCACTTCGGCAGGGTGAAGGGTTCCGGATCATTGAGGTCAACGGGGCAGGGTCAGAGGCTACCCATATCTGGGATCCAGAAACGTCTATTGTGGAAGCGTACCGAACGCAGTTCTTCCATTACGGGTCAGCCTTCCGAATTGGTGCGACCATGCGAGCCAATGGGGTAAAGCGCTACGGCATGGGGAAACTGCTTCGAGCGTGGCTCCGACAAAGGGGCTTAATGGCACGCTACCCAACGAACGATTGATTTTTAAAGAGTTGACTCCATGCCTCTTCTTAACGCTTAATCTCGGAATTACTGACTTTCGTAGTCAAGCCTGACCTCCGCTGCCAGCATTCGCGCTTCAACGACCGGCACCGGGGCGCACCCCTGAACTCCGATCTCCACGCGC
>DAIDMG010000075.1 GCA_027449105.1 Acidiphilium sp.
GGATAAAAAAGATCGGGTACGTGTTATCAGGCGTAGAAACAAGGGTGCCGCGGACACCGGTGAAAATGAGGGAAAGACCCGAAAATATCGGGGAAGTGGAAAAACCCCACCGCCTAAAGTGAGCGTTTCCCCTGAGTCTCTGCACGACGATCTCCTGCCCATGGAGTTTCAGGTGCTTGCGGTCGAGAAAGGTGAAGGTACGGACGATCTAAGGCGATTGATGCAGGTGATCCGGACCATGGCGCACGGGTTAATAGATGTCCGTGTTTTGACGGCGCTGTGCCGGCTTGAAACCGGGCAGGCCTTTTCCATGGTTGGAAAGCGCCAAAGATTATGCCTGGTTGCCGTATTTTTCCAGAAAAAGACGTTCCCGGTGGTGTTGCTGGATGTGGAGCATAGTAACATAATGGCCTTGTCTACGCTGTTGCTGCGATTCAAGGGTAGTATCGGGCTTCGAGATATCGAAAACCATATCCTGTTGATTCTTCACCGGCTGGATTGTCGGGGAGGACGTTGGGACGTTACAGAGAATGAAGGCGACCAGCTTGCTCAATATGAGCGGCTGCGGAAGGTGATGAGACCTGATCCGGGAGGTAATGAGCAACAACAGAATGGCGTTTGGGCAGCAAAACTGAGGAAAAAGCTCTTTGAGGCTCCCGGCCCATCCGCTTCCACATAGTGATTGAGTATCGCGAGGCTTTCATGCCCCAGCCGTTGGTTACCGAAGAAGGCGGACCGTGAAAAGCTCTCCATCCTCAATTAGCTGAGGCTCGGTGCCATTGTGTTCCCTCATGCACTTAACGATCTTGCGTGGGACGCCCATGCCGGAATGTTCGAGGTAGCGGTAGTCGCGCATAACATCCTTGATGAGCTGGTTTCGTGTCGCACGGCAGCCGGTCAGCATCCGCGCCGGCGTAATACCATTTGGCAATCTGCCTGGGGAAGTAATTTCTAGTCGGTCCTCATAGATCGAAAGCTCAATGTCAGTGCTTGAGAGCAGATAGTCTCGATGAATCAGGGCGTTGACGATCGCTTCGCGGATGGCCTCGCGGGGATAAGCTGGGAGGTTCTCGCGGCGCGCACCGCCTTCTTCAAGTTGCCCTCCGATAGCAGTGTTGCGCTGGACGAAGGCGATGGCTTGCTCGACCAAGCCAGCTTCGACGATATCGCCTGCGTCGTTTAGCAGCGGAGTCATCGGCCCCCGCAAGGCGGCCCTTTCACGGGCGGCATAGTCCTTATCTACGCCCGGAAAGGCAACGGCGTCGATACCAGCTTGAGGCAGGAATCGATTGGGTGTCCTACCGAACAGAAGAATGCCTGAAACAGTGATGCCGTCCTCGACCATGATCTCGGTGTTGAACAGAAGGGCCCTCCACGCGGCTTCATCATTGTTTTCCGGCACGACCTGCTCCCTCACCTGAGCGAAGTAATTCGATAGGCGCCGCATGTCCAGGTCGGCGAGTGTTGCGCCGGATACTGGTCGCAGCTCAGCTCGGAAGCTACCACGCTGCTGGAACAGCCGACCGAGCTCTTCCGGGGTCGGCTCGCGACTCTGAGTCCCCACCCTGATGAAATAGCTGTTCTTATTGTTGTGCCATAGGGTATGAACATCGAGACCACGTGAAACGCGCACGATAGCGACATCTTTTCCTGGCTCAACGTCCCTAATCTGCTCGTAGAACGGAATAAGGCCAGGTCGTATTTTGTCCCGGCAGGCAGTCATTACCCACTCTTCAAGTTTCTGCCGTGTGATACCGCTGATGCTACCGTCATCCTCAACCCCCAACAGGACGATCCCGCCTTCGAAATTGGTCAAGGCGACGAGTTCCTTTGCCAAGTCATGGTTCTGAATATCGTCACGCTTGAATTCAACGCCTGAATTCTCGCCGTTGCGGATGATTTCTAGCAGTTCGGTGTAGGTCATGGTCATGTCTAAAATCCATATTTTTGGCGGCGCATCTCAAAAGCGGTTTTTCCGCCTTCAAGGATTTCCTCGACCATCTCGCGCACGGGCTGCATATCAATCGAGCCCATGTGCCGTTCGTTGACACGCCCTTGAACGACTTCGTTCTGAATACCTGTTGAGAGGCCGATAATCAACTCGGCGTCACCAAGCACGGGGATATTAGCATTGTGGGTCGAGAAGACGAACTGCCGTTTGCGTTTCTCATTCCTCATCGTCGGTACAACACCTTCGGTAATGAAGCGATTGTCGAGGTCATCCTCAGGCTGATCAACGACGAGAGGAGCTTCCGATTCAAGCAGCAGTAGCAAAAGAACGGCTGTTGCCTTTTGGCCGGTCGAAAGTGCTTCAATCGTTTGCCAGGTTTCCGGCTCGCCCTCGGATGAGGTGTTTAGTTCGATCTGAGTTGTTGCTGGTAATTCCAGCTCTTCCATCCTCATGAAAATGTCGGGATCCGCCTGGGCTAGGCGTTCGGCCGCTGCCGACGGCAGGCTGTAGTTGCTGATAAGCGAATCTTTGCCCTCGCGGCAGCATTGGGCGAAGTCCATCAGCGACAGAGTATCGCGGCTTTTCAAACGCTCCAGCAGCGCGGCAAGGTTGCCGCCAATTTCATCACGCAGAAGCTTTTCGAGCGGCTCACGATTGCCCCCCATCATGACCATGGCACGCACTCGACCGCCCAGTTTCCTAGAAACACGCTTGGCTGCCTTCTCCAAGGCACGGTACTCGGCGGATTGAAGATTGAACCACTCATCAAGCAAGTTGCGCCGATTCTGTTGGTATGCGGCCAAGTCACGGGTAAGGGCTTCCTTTTTCTCCCGGAGCGGCCTCAATTCCTCGATCTGCCGACGCAGGCGGATGAACTCCTCGCCATCAATCTTGGATTTCTGAAGTTCACGCAAGAGAGCTTGGTAGGTGGTTTCTACCGCTTGCCTGCGTTGGTCCCAATGACCGCGCAATGCCGACAGGCTAGTATCGGCCACGGAAAGCTCCTGTTCGATCTGCCCAGCGACCGCTTCAAGTTGCGCCGTCATCCGATCAAGAATGGCTGCGCCCTCGATGAGCAGCGCGCTGTTCGGCAAACCCTCCAACGCCTTGGCGGATAGGAAAGCAGTATCGATCGGCAGGAGCCCGGCCAGCTCCTGGCGTAACGTCGAAACCGGAGCCAGCCTTTCCTTGATGGTCGCCAAAATGCGCTCTTCCCGCACCAGGAGACTCTTCTCCTTCAGACGTTCCTCCAGACCGGCATCCTGAAATCGCTTTTGCGTCTCTTCCAGACTCGGCAAAAGGCTAAGGCGCTCCTCGATCAGCTTGATTTCTCGTTGCACATCAGTGATCCGGCCACGCGAGCGCTCCAGATCCAGGCGCAATTTCGCCTTCTGGGCACCCGCGTTCGGATCACGTTCGACAAACCGCTCCAGTAGCAGCGTCAGCTTCCCGCGACTCTTGGTCAGTTCCGATATTTCGTGTTGGCCGAATATCTCGACGCTCGGTGCTACGTCAAGGGGCGACAGGTTTAGAACGTTACCTAGCTCGTCCTTGACCACAGGCGGGTTGGGTATCGTCCGCTCGATGGTGTAATCATGCTTGGCGGGATGATGCGACCGCACGAGCAGCGAAATCTTGGTGCCACTTTTCAGGACGTATTTCAGAACGCCCTGATGGGCCTTGTTTGCCTCTTCTCCAATGGGGTCGATCGCCAGCGCATAGCGAAGGCTCTCGATAATGGTCGATTTCCCGGTCCCCCGGCCACCCACCAGCACATTTAGGTTGCCGTTGAAATGCAGTCGCGTTCCGTCAAGGAAGCCGCCTTCCCAAGCCATGGCAATGAACTCGGCATGCGGTTCCGGGCTTGGATCGCTATGCAAGCGTATCCGAGACTCTGGATCGAGGAACGCTTGGCGAAGGCCTTCTACCGACAGTGCCGACATTTTTATGAAGCAGCTTGACCGTGGCTCAGCCAAATCCTCGGGGCTGTTCACATCAGATGCGTTGATGACGGCGACACGGCGCTCGCGTTTGTGCGCCGCGTCTTTGTTCTCCAGGATGGCGCGTACATTTTGCGGGGCGTCGCCAATTGGCCCTGGCAGTGCGCAGGCGTACAGATCACGGGACTGCCACGCATTCATGCGCGGCTGGCCCTCAAGCGTCGCCAACAAGCCGTTGTCAGCGGCGACATGGGCAGCGATTGAGATGCCACCTTGTTTGCGGACGCATTCCAGTAACTTGAGGCAGTTCTTATCCCCATTCGGGGAGATTGCCTTGTGATCCCCCACGCCCATCTGGCCGATTAAGCGTTCCAGGCTGTCGTCCTTGTCGGGATCGTAGAGACACAAGAAATGTACGCCGTCATCTGATGCCGCCTCGAACCCACCGAAGGCGAAAATTCCCGCCGCACGAGCCGCGTTGATTAAACCCCGCGAATCGCTGATCCGATAGTGATCAGTGACGGCAATGGCCTCGATGTTGTTGGCATGGCAAGCCTCAATAATCGCGGAGTTATAATCAGCCTCGTTTTGGAAGGCGGTCTGTTTGGCATGGCGGTCGTGATAGGCGAACGGATTAACCTGCAGAGCGCACCGGTAGAACCGCGCGCCGTTCGGCTGTTTCAGCGCCTCGTTGATCGCTTGGGACCGTGTTTTCTTGCTTTGCATTATCACCCATCTCCTACTCACTGTTTATATGTTTTCGCACGGGGAACTGCGATTAACCAATGTTCACTGGCACGAGCGTCATCGTGTCATTGCCGAAAATATCGATTACCTTGACAGCTACGGTGTAGCGCCCCGGCCGGTCATAAGTATGCACGGCCGTTGCCAGCTCCAGGTCGCGATTCTGGCGGGTGCGGAAGCTCTGCCATTCATTCTCGAAGATGTAGCCGCCCGTCCAGCGCTCCTCGAATTCCTGCGTAATCAGTTCGTCTTGCGGCGGTTCAATGCCTAGCAGTGAGGCGACTCCACTGAGGCCGGTGCCCACTGGCACCTTGATGATTTCTCTGCGGCTCATATAGTCGAAATCCACCGCCCAGTAATCCACCCAGTCCGTCCAGTGCTTGGTCAGGCGCGCCTTGGTGACGATCCCTTCTTTGTTCTTGCTCACCTTGTAGAGCTGACCCTGTTCGCACATGACCTCGCTCTTGCCTTCCTTCATGGCGGCAATCGCGGCCTCGGCGGCGCCCTGGGTGTAATAGACCGAGAAATCCGTTAGCTCAATGGTGACCGCGAACTTGTTCTTCTTGTCGTAGCGCGGCGTGGCTTCGACGAAGCTGATGTCGTGGAACACCACCTGACCCTTGTCGATGGCCCGCTTGTCGAACACCTCGGCGGGAATGTATTTCGGGGCCAGGTCGATGCCCTTGCCACGCGCTTCCTCAAGCACGGCCGGAAACAACCCCATCTCGAACTCGAAGGCCAGCACGTCTACACGCGAAGCACCGCGCTTGCGGCACTCGGTAATGACTTCCTCAACGAACAGCCGACCCACGGGCAGGTTGATCGGCCCGATCACCACCAGCCGGCCATTGCGCGCGCCGTGGAAAAAGCCGTCCTGCGCCTGCGTGCCTTCGGTGCCGCCAAATTCTGTGGCCTTGTAGGCGCGCAAGATCAGGTCGCGGAACTCGTTTTCTTTCTGGGTGAGGGCTTGGGCCTTCTGTTCGCCTGAGAGCCGCCCACCGACATTCAAGTAGGCTTGGCGCTCGTAGCGGCCAAGGTTCAACACCTCAAAAGCACGGAAGTCTTGTTCGGCGGCCTTTTTCTCGCGTTGTACACCGATGAGCCGTTTGCGGGTCGTATGGATACCGAATTTCCCAAGATCGGTGGCAATCCATTTGCGCCCCAATTTTTCGGCGACGGCAGCGGTCGTGCCGGAACCAACGAAAAAATCGGCAACCAAATCTCCTTCTTTACTACTAGCCTTGATAATGCGCTCGAGAAGGGCTTCCGGCTTTTGAGTCGGGTAGTCCATGCGTTCAGTTGCCGCAGACTGAATAGACTGAATGTCGGTCCAAACATCCTCGGGTAATTTGCCTTCATCCAGGTAGTACCGATATAGCTTCTTCTTCCCAGTTCCCCACTTTTCTACGTAACGCCGTCCGTCCTCGTCAACGCCCATACGCCCGCCATAGTTCTCGCCCTTCTCATCCTGCTTATGTGGAGTAAACGGAAGTCTGACCGCATCTTGGTTAAAGATAGGAGAATCAGTCTTAGAATAATAAAGGATGGTATTGTGTTTTCGCGCCCAGTGCTTTACCCCCTTTCCACCTTGACTGAAGTACCAAATGATCTCGTTCCGAAATCCAGGAGCTTCGTTATCGCCTCCTTTCCCAAATACTTCATCTAATGCGATACGGACAAGACTTGCCAGTCGCCAATCGCAATGCACATAGATGCTCCCGTCCTCTGCCATCAGATCGCGCATGAGGATCAGGCGCTCATAGATCATTGAAATGAAACTATCCGCCCCCCGCCCCCAAGTATCGCGGTAGGCGATTTGCTCGAGTAAGTTCGCTTCCTTGTGGAAGGTCTCACCGCCGATCTCGACATCCATGCTGAAATCCGCGCCGACATCGAATGGTGGGTCGATGTAGATCAGCTTCAAGCCGCCCGCGTCCTCGATCTGGCGGCGCAGCGCGCCGCTCTTGAGCGAGGAGAGAATCAGCTTGTTGTCGCCCCAGATCAGCTTATTGGTCCAACCCCTGACCTGGCGGCCGCGCGGGTCGAACAGATCTCCCTGGGTTTTAGTCTCGGCGCGCGGCTCGTCCACATGCTCCAGGGTCTGGAAGGGCAGCACCGTGGTGCACACGTCCCGCGTCTTGCCGTTCCACACCAGCTCGACCTCGCGCTTGTCCTCGAACAGGATGAAGCGGTATTTCTCCGGCAGGGCCTTGCCTTGCTGGATCAGGGTCACCAGGTCGCGTTGTTCGGCTTCGCTCAGGTCGTAGGCTTTCTTGTCTTGTTTTGCCATGGTCAGCGGCCCTCGTCTTGGTATTCACGGAATACGCTGGCCAAGCCCGCGAACGTCGAGGGCTTGTGCTGCTCGAAGCCCTCCTGATCGACATAGACGAAGTGGTAACTCGGCCCGCCGTCGTCCTTGCTCGCTTCGGTGGCGTCCTCGCACCACTGCCGCAGGCGGGCCATTTTCTGCGGCAGGTCGAGTTCTTCGCGGCCTTTGGTCTCGACGATCCAGACCTCGCCGTTGCTGATGCGCACAATGAAATCCGGCGTGTAGGTGGACAACTCGCCGTTGGCTTTGACGTATTCGATCTTGAAGCCCACGGCCATGTAGTTCTTGCCGAAGGCCCGCACGTCGGGCGCAGCCTCCAGGAACGCGGCAAAGGCCAGCTCAAGGCCGCCCGCGTTGGCTTCGCCGACGATGCGGTTGAATACCGACTTCTTTGCCTGCACGAAGTCGCGCGGCTCGGTTCGGAAAGGCCGGGTGTCCCGAAGCCGGATATGACCGTCGATGCGCGAGCTGCCGCCTTCGTAGATCGTCAGGGCGTTGATCGCGGCGCGGAAATGATCGAACACCAGCTTGCCGACTTCCGGTTCGGACAGGTTGCGCAGGATCACCGGGTCTTCCAGATCGACCGGCTGAGTGAAGAGGTGGTCGCGAAGGAAGGATCTGACCTTGGGATAGAGCTGGTCGTAACCGCCGACAAGGCGCAAGTCCTTGAGGAGTTGCCTCGCGAAAAACGCCACCACGGAGCGGTAATCGCCTGGCCCGCTGCCATCCAATTGCATGGTGTGATCGACCTCGCCTTCGAGCATGGTCTTGAAGACAATCTCGCGGGTTTCTTCCGGCGTGAAGGCCTTGATCGGCAGCTTCGGGTTGCCGAAGTGTTCCGGCTCCAGCTCGGTCAGGTCTTTGAATTCCCGGTTGTAGCGCCGGGTCAGGCGCGGCACCGTGATGTCGAGTTCGTCGATGTTCTTGTCGGGCGATTCGGTTTCGACCTCGACAACCAGAGAATCTTGCCGTTGCCGTCCACCGGCGCCGCCCATCGGCACACGGTCAAAGGTGACGCCCTCGTTCTGGATGGATTCCACAAAATCCATGAAAGCCGGCGTGCCCATCACCGAGACGGTCTCGCGCTGGTCGCTGCCGAAATACATGCGGCGCAAGCCGCGCCCGAGGGTCTGTTCCGGCAGGATGTTGCTCTTGGCGGCATAGGCGCGCAGGCCAACGATGGTGGTGACGTTGCGCACGTCCCAGCCTTCCTTGAGCATCAGCACCGAGACAATCGCCTTGTAGGGCGATTTCCAGGTGTCGATTTCATTGGACTGCTTGCGCAGCAACTCCAGATCTTCCTTGCTCTTGCCGGAGGCCGCCTCGGAAATCTCGCCGTTGTTCTTGGTGTGGATTACCAGCACCGCTCCCTGTAGCTCCGGGCAAATCCGCTCCAGGTGACTGCCCACTTCGTCGCAGTTTTTGGTGTCGTCCACCATGACGAACAACACCGCCTTCTTGCCCAGCTTCTCGTGTTCGGCGTAGCTCTTGCGCCATTCCTCGATGCCCAGAGTGAGGTAGTCGGCATATTTTTCGGAGATGATCGGGCTCTTGTGCTCCTCCAGCTTTGCCCGGCTGGCCGCATCCGGCAGCACGGGGTGCTTGACCACGTTCTGGGCGATGGCCTCGACCAGGGGGTAGTCGCTCACGGTCTGCACGAAGATCGCGCCATTGTCGTGGCGCGGCGTGGCCGTCACGTCCACCTGGATCGCCAAGTGCAGGTCTTTCTGTAGCAGCTTGTGGTGAATGTCCTGGATGCACTGGAACCATGCCAGGCGGCTGTCGTGGATGTGGTGCGCCTCGTCGTTGAACACGGCGAGTTCATCAATCTCGCGCACGATTTCGCCCAAGTCGGTGTTGCTGTCAGTGGTCTTGCCGACGGGCTTGGCACCGAACGGCGCGAGGAAGTAATCGCGCAGGTCATCATCCTCCAGCGAGGGCTCGGTCACCTCGCCGAGATAGACCCGGTGGATGTTGGTCAGAAAAAGATTACCGGTCGGCCGAACGATGCGCACGTCGTCCTGGATGTGCAGGGCCATCTGGAAATCGTCGCGCCAGTTGTGGCCGGCATGGCCATTGTCGGGCAGCACAGGATCATTGAAGAAGATGCGCAGCCCGTCGAAATCGGCGCGCAGGCGGTCGAGCACGATGATGTTGGGCGCGATCAGCAGGAAGTTGCGCGCCAACGTCGAATCCGCCTCATAGAGCTTGTGAAAGTAGCTCCAGGCGATCAGCAGCGACAGCACCTTGGTCTTGCCCGCACCAGTGGCCATCTTGACCACGAAGCGCGGCCACGCCTCATCGAACATATTGGCCGACACGGCGCCAGAGGCGTCGAAACGCAGCAGGTCGAACTTGTCGCGCGCGCCGCGCACCTCATAGAGCCAGATGACGGTTTCGACCGCTTCGCGCTGCGCGAAGTAGTAGCGGAACTGGTTTTGTGTGCCGTCTGCTTGTTCGATCATATGGCTGGTCTCGAACCACCAAGCCAGCAGTGCGCGTGACGTTGACGAGGCGCCCGCATAGTCAGTATCGCGCCATGCTTTTACCTCTTCCCGTACTTTCGCGACCAGTGGAGGCAGCAGCTTTTCATAAGCTGTACTGCGTAGTTCTTCCGCTGCCGGGAACCAGCGCAGGTCTGGGGGCAATACCTCGTAGGGAGAGCGTGGGAAATTCGGGTGCAATGCCATATGTTTGGAGTTCCTCTTTCTTGTAGCGATAGCGCCGGGTTTTCGACAAACGCCACGGACCGTTTTACTGGTGTTCCATGCTTCGCGCACGGATACGCCGCGTTTGCGTAGTTGCCGGTAGCCTGACCTGCCCCATTGCTTCCAGATAGTGCAGCGTAACTTGCGCCGCAGCCGTTTGTCGATGTCGCGCAGAGGACCGGGACTCAGCACTTCGGCTACGCCGAAGTATATTTTCCAACCAAGCAGAATTATTCTCAGCTTTGCCACGATGTCGGCCAAACGGTGGCCTCGGATGTGGCGGGTCAGTTCTCGGATGCGGTCTTTGAGTTTGTCGATGGCTTTGTCCGCCACCTTCAGTCTGGCTCCGTTCTGGCTGACCGTAAATCGATGAATCGGTCGACCACGGTGGGGAGAAGAAAACCCCACACTGCTGCTCGTGGACGAAATTCAGACGCTGGTCCTATGTGTCCGACGACAACCCGTATTCCAAAGTGCAGTCCATTACGCTTTTTGCAGCCGAAGCCTCCAAACAAAGCAGAACGATTGAATTACCTGGTTTTATCGGTAACATAGATAATTATCTATCATGGCAATCAAACAGGATAGAAATGGCCAAAGACCCCTGGCACTACCCGCGAACAGCGTTGGCCGATCAATACCTGAAAACGTTGGGCATCGGACTCAGCAAGAGCCTGGTGCTCTTTGCCCAGCGGCGGATGGGGAAAACGGAATTTCTCCGTAAGGACCTGCTGCCCGCCGCCGAAAAGGCCGGGTATATCACCATTTACGTGTCCCTGTGGGAGTCCAGAGAGGACCCCAAATCGGTATTGCTCGATGCCATCCGAACGGCCGCGGAGGGAGAGGGTGTTATTCCAGGCATATGGCGCCGGTTGGGCTGGCCAGGATCAAAAGGTGTCAGAGCCCACGCGGGTACAATAGGCGCACAGGCATCATGGGAACAGGGGACGGCAGAGGCCAGCGACCACATGCTGGATCTCCGGCAGTGGATGAACACGTTGGCCCAAAAGAAAAACCCCACACTGCTGCTCGTGGACGAAATTCAGACGCTGGCGGATGAGAAGCGGTATGGCGCACTGGTAGCTGCCCTGAGGAGCGCCCTCGACAAGCATGGAGACCAAATTAAAGCGATTTTCACTGGGTCATCAAGCGAAGGCCTGCGGCGGATGTTTCAGATGGAAAAGGCCCCGTTTTTCCAGTTTAGCCATCAGATACCCTTTCCCCAACTGGGGCCAGAGTTCGTGCAGCACATGCTTCGCGCCTTTGCGAATGCGACCCAGCGTCAGTTAAATGAAGCGGAGGCATGGCAAGCGTTTACCGATCTGGCGCTGGTGCCAGAGCATTTCCGGTTGATGATGGCGAATATGGTCCAGTCGGGCAGCACCGATATCGCCGCCGCACTAGAAGAGGTCAAAACGGCCATACAAGAATCGGCCGATTACCCCTACAGATAGGCGGAGTTGACCCCTATCGACTATGCTGTGCT
>DAIDMG010000076.1 GCA_027449105.1 Acidiphilium sp.
CGACCATGATTTGCTCTATCCGTCCGATCTGCTTGCAGCCGCCGCAGAGGAACTCGGACGAAAGTGGGTCGAAGAGTTGGATGTCTGAAACAGCGTAATAATTAGTGCTGCTGAGGGTCGAGTCGAGCATCGCTGAGGAGGAGTATCGTGGGCCAAAAGAAACCTTCCATCCCTGAGTCTTTCGCGGGGATGCCTATACAATCACAGTTCGTGTTTTTAACGATAGCGATTTGGGAGAAGGCTCAGGATCCCTCCTCGAAGGTCACTCAATACCTCGAAGAACTACGTCGACCTCTCCTTGCGTTAGGTTACAGCCCATTATCATGGGTGCCTCAATTCGACCTCGCTGTTCCCGACAAACAGTCGTTATTAACCGACCAAGAGAAAGAGCAATTTGAGGCGATGCATTTCTTTGACACTCTGTTCTGGAATGATTATGGGGATGAGACTCAGCGTGCAGAAGAATGGATTGACCGCCAACTATTAGGTGATCCCGACCGCGCACATTCAATCGCATGGCAAACCATCATCATGAATCCACAAGTGAACATTGTAGCCCGCTCCCTGTTTCCGCCATCTGTGGCCTACTGGCCCAGCCCATTTCTCAATCAAACTGCTGCGGAATTCTGGATAGCTTTGTTAGCCGCTTTTGAGATTCCTTCCGATGAAGTAGGGTCTGCCGTGGCCCAGGCTGGAAGCAAACTGACTGCCCCGGTGTTCTTCCCTCAAATGCTTCCTTCCCGCCAAATTCTCGAGGAATATTTCCGGGCAATGAACAACGCATTAGATGACCCAGATATCTCAACAGAAGCAATCCGCGAGAGTTTTTGGGATGCGGAGCGCATGTTTCGCATTGCTACGGCCGATGTCGATAATCCTAGCAAAACGCTCTATTTGCGCCTTAGTCCCAGTTTATCGAAGAAGGATGCCATCGACACAATAAACGACTTCTACGGCAACAAACTCTCCGTGCTATGGAAGACTCCTATCAATCCGACAAAAACGGGGCGTATTTGGTGGAAAGAACGGGAGACCATCCTTCGCCGCGCAAACATCTATCTGCTCAATAAGTATGCCCGCAGGCCGCTCAGAGAGGTCGCCATAGCCGTTACTGGCGGCCAACTTGATGATAGGGAGGTCCACAAAGATAATACGGAGTTTAAAGATTGCCTTGAGATGGCTCACCAATACCTACTAAAAGACGACCGCGGTGTTCATTAACCGTTAATGAGCCACATTTCTACTACCTCCTCCACGGTTTACGATGGCAACAAGGAGGGATATCACATGGAAAACCCCTTGCGGGTGTGGCGTCAGGATCATGAGCTTAGCGTCAACCAGCTTGCGTTGTTGGCCGACCTGAGCGCCAGTATCGTGTACGGAACCGAGAGTGGTGAACGCTACCGAATCCATCCGAGAATTCTGCACGCCGTGGCGTCCGTTGACGGCTCAGACGCGGCCGATCTGCTCGTTCAGAGGTATGCCGAATGGCGCGCCGCCGAGAGCGCCAAGCTTTTGCATTATCTGAACGACAATCGTGCCGCGCAGTAAAACTTCCCGTGTCGCCAGCGGGCCTGCTGGGCTCTTTCGAGCGAATCGGCTACCTACCCCTAGTACTCTATTGCCTTTTTGGAGGTGATCCTATGCCTAGTCGCGTTCCATTGTACGGCCTTGAAGAGAGCACACAAACGATCTCGCGCCAAGCCGCGAAACTGCTGGTGAAACAGCGGCGGGCTCAATGGATTGATCCGAACACACGCGAGCACGGAATCATCATCTTTCCCAAAGAACTTTCCACTCGCATGACGACGGATGGCCACGTTGTGCTAGGCAATAACGATCCGAACGATTCTATCGGGGACGCAGCTGATCCGCGGCGCTACCGGCAACGTGTGATCCAACCAACTGACGAGTTGTTGTGGGCACTGCGCTTACCGCTCGACTATCCCCGACGAGCGGTCATCCTCAAGAAAGCCCGACAAGCCTTTGACGTGTTTCTCGACTCGATAAATGAAACGTGCTAAGAACTCGGAACAAATCTGCTGAGCAAGTGGCGCGGTATTTTCTCGCGGATGGCGATCACCTACGCGGATATGTGCCAGACAGCGAGAAGAAGGCCATGAAGTTCGAGGATGACCTACTGGAGCGCTTGGATCGCCTCTGGTATGCCGAGGACGAAAAAAGGGGTGAAACGGACGGTAAAAGGACGGTAAAAGGAGGGCAAACGGCGTAGACGTGGCCGCTCATCCTGCTATACTGATAGCATCGAACCGTGTGGCTGAGCGCTGTATAGCCAAGTTGGATCTGTGGAGAACACGGAGACCAAGGTGATGCGGGTTGATGCGGCAGCGGAAAACTCCTCGACAGATCCCCGATAAATCCCGGGTAGATCCGGTAGACAGGCCGAAACGTCCTGATACAATGAGATCAGGCGGATGGTTTAGTTGAGCAAGTTCGCAAGCTTTTGATAAGATTTTGTCGCACCTCGCCCATTCGGGCGTTTTTTGTTCCCGAAAATTCCTACCACAGCGTCACCACCATAAGGAGGTCACGTATGAATCCCTATCGCAAAATGCGGCTTGCCCGAGGGCTAAGCTTGGCAGAAATGGCCCAGGCTCTTCGCGTGAACGCAAGTTCCCTTCAAGCGCTCGAAACTGGTGTCTCGCCGCGTCCGTACTCCACGGTCGAAAAAGCGCTGACAGACCTCATGGGGCATGACGCGGCTCAGTTGTTGCGCGCTGAATATCTCGAATGGCGTGAGTGCGAGGGAGAAGCGTCTCGTCGGAAACTCCTGCAAGCGGCAAAATAGTCCTCTCATCGCAAAGCAAAACCGCGCCCCCGAAGCGCGGTATTTTTATGCTTATTTCCCGCCGGCCACGACTCCGGCAGAAAGGAATTTGACTCCGATGAACTCTACGTCTAGTTTATCACATCCGAGGATCGTCCTCGATACGCATCTTCGCATCTTCGATGCTCCCGACTCCCTGGTACAAGCGGCGATTGCCCAAGCCACATTCGACAATCCTGACTTTGCGGACGCCCTGAAACAAGGACGTTCAACTTTCGGCATTCCTGCGACCCGCGAATACTGGTGGTGGGAGACGGACGGCGCCTTAGTCGTTCCCAGAGGATTATGGGCCACCCTCAAGCCGCTCCTGGGAAAGGCGACTCCCCTTGAAGATCACCGGGTGCTGCTGCCGTCGATTTCGTTCGGCTGGCACGGACCCAACTTGTTCGCCTTTCAAAAGTCGGCACTCGATTCAGCGATGTCCCATGACCACGGTCAGTGCGTTGGGCCCTGTGGATGTGGCAAGACGAACTGGTTAGCCGCCATCACCGCCAAACGGCGACAACGAGCGTTAGTCATCGTCCCCGCGAAAGAATTGCTGTATCAGACCCACGATCGCTTCCTGGAACTGTGGAACGTGGCCCCCGAAGCGGTCGGCCTCATCGGAGATGGCCACTGGGAGATCGGTTCGCATGCTACGGTAGCGCTACCGCATACGCTCAAGCTTCGAGACCTGAGTGCCCTTCGTGACCAATTTGGACTCGTGGCCTGCGACGAATCGCATTTGGCGGCTGCTCCCTTGTTCGAAGAGGTGTTGCAGCAATTCCCGGCCTATTATCGGATTGGCGTGACGGCCACCCCTAAGCGTCGAGATGGTATGGAAGGGCTCGTGTCAGCCGTGCTAGGACCCATTGTGGCGAATATTAGCATGGACGACTTAGTGGCTGCCGATCGGCTGGTGCGACCAACCGTGCATCAAGTGGCGAGCTCCTTCGCGTACCCTTACTCCAAGGAATACGCCAAACTCCTCACGGCCTTGACGACCGATTCCGACCGGAATCAGCTCATTGCGAATCTGGCTATTCGAGAGGCTCGCGCCGGTCATCAGGTGCTCGTCCTGTCCGAACGCGTGGCCCACGTCGAACGGCTCGGCTCCATCATTGGCGAACAGGCGTCCGAACTCACCTTCGCCGTCGTGACTGGTTCCACCGCCGCGAAACGCCGAGAAGCGGCGATTGAGGACGCCCGATCAGGGACCGTCCAAATTTTGCTGGCTACCCGACTAGCGGATCTCGGACTGGATATCCCGACGTTAGACCGCCTCATTCTCGCCAGCGGCGGCCGGCATGAAGGGCGCGTGACTCAACAAGTGGGCCGCATCTTACGATCCCAAGTAGGCAAACGCGCGGTTGTGTTTGACATTATCGACCCAAAATCTCCCATTCTGGCCGCTCAGGCGAAAGCCCGCTTTTGGAAGGTTTACAAACCCCTCGGGGCCCAAGTGATTCGTGAGGGGGTGCCGGCATGACTAATCCCATTGGAACTGCCGCGAGTTATCAAGAGCTCCAATGGGCCGTTCTCCCTCTCTGTGGCATTCACCACGGATGCGCGACCCCCGGAAAAGTCCCGGTCGATCTTGCCACGGGCCGTCACCTCTCCGGTTGGCAACAACGCGGGGTTCCGACCCTGGACGAGATTGATGCGTGGCTCAGCAGTCCGTTGGCACCCCGCGCCAATCTCGGGTGCCTTACCGGCCGCGTCTCCGGCGTGGTTGCCTTGGATATCGATGGCCCTGGTGGCGAAGTGCTGCTCTCTCGCCACGCGCAAGGCGACTTGCCTCCGACCTGGGAATATCGCACCGGTGGTGGCCGGCGCCTAATTTACCGTTATGAGGAGGGCCTCCGATCCCTCAAACTTTCGGGAGACGGTGAGCATGAGGGCTTGGAAGTGCTCAGTGACGGCCGCCAGATGGTCATTCCGCCCAGCCATCATAAGACGGGCCCCGATTATGCCTGGGAACCGGGCCGAGACCCTTGGCGCTTCGGAGAGGTCTCCCCGTGTCCGCTCTGGGTCCGAGAGCTGGCGAAACCCCAAGGCAAACGAACGACCGAAGCCTGGGTGGACCTGCTCAACACGCCGACAGGAAAGGGAGGCCGGCATCCGACCTTGGTGTCGTTGGCCGCTTATCTCGCCGGGTATCATCTGGACCCGACCGTGATTTTCGCGCTGCTTCAGGCCTGGAATGAAGCCCGCTGTCAGCCTCCGAAGTCCCAGACCGAATTGGCACAAATCGTCGGTTGGGCGACGAAAGACTCAACCTGGCCAACAACTCCAAGTTCCCTTGAAAGCCCACGGGAGGTGGCCAAACGCCTCGGCTGCTCGATTGAAGCCGCTCGCCAAATCTTGGCCCAAGGGACGGTGAGCGCATGAGCGCAAAATATCGGTTTGAGACCCCATTTCCGAAGGGGCATTTCGTTCGAGATTACCTCGAGTATGCGGCCAAGCGGACCGATGCCAGTCATGCCTATCACGAAGCAGCTGGGTTAGCATTGCTCGCCTTGGCCACTCCGAATGTGCGAGCACATCTCGCCCCGTACCCGTATGGCTTGCCGACGAACTTATATCTACTGCTCGTTGGGGATTCCACCCGGTCCCGGAAGTCCACAGCCATCAATTTGGCCACGGACGTGGCCGACGCGTCGATTCCGCGCAGTCGCATCGCGGATGCCTTTAGCCCGGAGGCTTTTGTAGAAACGCTCGCTGCTCGGCCTCATAACTCAACGCTCTGGGCCCCGGATGAGTTCGGCGAGACTCTCGTTAAACTGCGGTCGTCAAAGTACATGGCCGGTCTCCAAGGGCTCCTCCTGACGGTCTATGGAGGCAGTGACTATGAGTATCGGCGCCATTCCAAGCGCGTCAAGGGCGGCGATAAGGTGGAAGATGTCGACTTTATCAAAAGCCCCAATCTCTCAATCCTCGGAGCGACGACTCCGGCGATTTTCGAGACGTTGACGGACGCCGACGTGACCTCGGGGCTATTGCCTCGCTTTGCCGTGGTCATGCCGACGGATCAACCGGCCCGGAAACCGTTTTTCGCAGTGTCCTCGGACATCGAGATCGAGCGTAATGGCCTCGTCCAACGCCTCCAGACCATCTTCCGCGCGGCGATTGCCCATCCGCATGATGTGGGATTTCAAGACGGGGCCTTGGAGGTTCTAGACCGGTTCGCTGCAACTCTTGAGACGCAATCGGTCACCAACGATACCGTCCGCACGATGCAGCAACGCCTCGTAGCGATGACGGTGAAGCTCGCCATGCTCTCGGCCGTCGGATGGTCCGGAGGCCTCACCGAAACGGCTACTCGACTCATGGTCGCCAAGGAAGACGCTGAATTTGCGGTGCAGGTCGTTCAACGCTGGTCCACCGACGCGGTCACCTTTGCTGGGCGAGTCGGGGAAAGCTTTTTTGAAAAAAAGGTGGCCAAGTGTCTGGAACTCGTGCAAACTCACACGGCCATCCCACGCAGTATGATTGCCCAGAACGCTCATGTGCCGAAACGTCTGCTCGATGACATCGAAGCTACCCTATTGGATCGTCAACAAATTACGGTCGGCACCAGTGCGGCCAAGTCCGGCCCCAAAGAGGTCGTGATCTGGGCGCTCCCGCGGACGTTTCAAGTCATCGAAGGCGGAGGAGGTGATTAGCGTTCTACACATAGATAGCATAATTAGCTTTTTTAGCATTATTAGCAGAGAGATATAAGGATCGCGTGTACGTGTTACGTATGCGAAGGTTGCTAAAAATGCTAAAAACGCAAAAATGGCGAGGCATGCTATAAGGACCTCGCCACTGGCTATTGAACTCCGAAGGGCCATCTCCTTCCGGGGCAACCCCCCATCGGCTCAAAGCGATTCGAGTGTATCCACGGCACCTAAGACGATACCAGCAGATCCCGCTCGCACCATGGAATCTTTAGTCCGCGATGCCATCCATAGGCCGCCCCCGCCTTGAGCTATAGCAGCTAAAACGCGCCACTTCCAGGACCGTATCTGGCGGTTACCGAGACGCGTTGCGATCTTGGTGGTCGCTTGGAGCATCATTGCCAAACTATTGGACGATCGATTACCGATCACGGCCATCTCTCCTTTGTCGACTCGAGGCCTTGACCTCATTGTTATTTTAATCGGTTCGCAACGAGGCCGAACAACTTGCTTAAGGATGCTGGAATGGAGCAGCCACGCTTGATTTCGTTCACCTGTCCGAAGTCCTAGAGTCACGGCGGACAAGTCCGTGACTCGACACTCAGACTCTCAAGGAGGCTTCCCATATGACCGACTGGTCCGCGATTCTGGATCACGCTACCGAGATCGTCACGTCCTACGAAACCGGAGTGACCTTGCGGCAACTGTTCTATCGCCTGGTGGCCGCTGAAATGCTCCCCAACACGCAGAATGCCTACAAAGGGCTCAGTGCCCACACGGCTGAAGCTCGACGGCGTAGCGGGTTTCCCGCTCTTATTGATCGCGGGCGATCGATCCATCAATATCAACAATTCATTAGCGCGGCCACCGCTCGGCACTGGCTCGCCTCGATCTATCGGCAGGACCGGACCATCGGGCAGGCGGTGTCTTTGTATCTCGGCGTGGAGAAAAACGGCATTGTCGAACAGTTGATGGCCTGGTTCGGCGACCTCGGGATTCCGGTGTTAGCCCTCGGTGGCTACGCCTCACAGAGCTACGTCGAGGAAGTGAAAGTGGCCGTTCAAGAGCAAGACCGCCGCGCCGTGTTGATCTATGCGGGCGACTTCGACCCCTCGGGCGAGGATATTGACCGAGACTTTTTGGAACGGACCGGGTGCTTCGCGGAGGTGATTCGCGTAGCGCTCACGGCCGATCAAGTGACGGACTACCGATTGCCACCCCAACCCGGCAAATCCTCAGACAGTCGCGCCAGTCAGTTCATTGCCCGGCATGGACGTTTGGTTCAAGTGGAACTGGATGCCTTGCCTCCCGATGTCCTCCGGCAATTGTATGCTGCCGCGATCGCGGACTATTGGGACGATGAGGCTTATGCCGATGTCCTTGCCCTAGAAGCCACTGAGCGTGAGCGGCTTGCTCGCTAGACCCATTTAGAGCCGGCAGAAGTGAGGAGGTCTCACGGTGATACAACTCATTCCCTTTGACTGTCCCAAGTGTCATCAACACCTGGCCGACCTGCCGCCGAGCTCCTCCGTGTGGTGCAAGCGGTGTCGGCGATGGGTCACCCAGGACGTGTCGGTCGAAAAATTCATCTCACCAAGGAGGCATGATTCATGACATCCGAAGACAAAACCCAACTCATGGCCCAAACCCAGACCTGGGGGATTGACCAGATGATCACGGGATCGGCCGGGCTGATCCACGGCCATGGCGGCGTCACGGCGCTCGTGGAGTACCGTCCGAACACGGGCCCTGAAGCCGATGTCCCGCTCCCCACCGCAGCGGACATTGAGCATTTGAGCCCCTGGTCGGTATTCGTGGCCCGCTATGACCCCGACTTCACGACCTGGCGGGTGGCCCCGTGTAATGTTGAGGCCTCCGCCTTTGTATCGGAACCTACGACGATGAGCGAACCCGAGTGGGTAGCTCTCCTGCATCGATTGCGAGATGCCACGATGTCTCCAGGGCCATCCAACGTCCCTCAGAAAGGACCCAGCGCATGACTGCACTTCACCAACGCATACACACCGTTTTAGAGTCATTCCAGGTCGACTACACAGCGCCAATTGATCAGGAAACTCAAGCCATCGCTCAAGCGCTAGAAATATTCATTTTGATCGTCACTATCGACCTGGCGACCACGCTCACAGAACTCAAAACACTTGACGGTGTGACACCCTGGCTTCGGAAGCGCGAAGTCCATGTACAACCCATGCGCCACCATCGCCAGGACCTGGCTGCCCGCATCGCAGGCTATTGGCATGCGTTTGATGCAGTGTGCACAGTGTTCCTGGAGCATTCCCCTAAGCAAGTCGTCGAGGCCATCTTTGCCCCTTTGAATAGACAAATGGCGGAGTTTTGGGAGCGATGGCCAAGCGCCACGCCTGACCGGTTGTTCTATCCGGCGCAACAGGACACTCTGCTGGCGCTCTGGCAGCATTGTTCCCCGTTACCGCCCACTTCAGCGGGCGACCAGCAGTAGTCAATTAATGCCTCCGACATGTCCCTCTCGAAGGAGGGTATCGAGTGGTTCGGTTAGGAATGGCTGGTACTTTGCAAAAACGGAGGACCGCATGACACGATTATCCCCACGGCAAGCACGGTTTGTTACCGAATACTTGAAGTCCGACAATGCCACTCAAGCGGCGATTGCCGCTGGCTATGGTGCGGCCAATGCAGACGTGACGGCGGCTCGCCTGCTCCAACGCCGACAAGTTCGCGAAGCACTCGACGCAGCCAAGGGCGACCTCTTCGCGCTGTTTCGGCAAGAGGCCTACGCGAATCTCAAAACCTTGGTGGCCATTCGAGATGATCCAGAGGCCCCAGCGAGTGTCCGTTTGCGTGCCGCCCAAGACCTCCTTGACCGAGCAGGCTATAAACCGACCGATCATGTGGAAACAACGACCTCCGTCGCGTTCACGCAAGAGCAAAACACGAAAGAGATGAACACATTGCTAGAAGCGTTAGGCTTTCAGCCTTTGGGCGCGATGCCCGAGAACGCTGAGGGCTGATCCCCCTCGCAAATCTGAATCCCAGGAGGCGATTTCATGTCCCAAAATTCCTCAGACTGGACCCCGACACCCAAACAAGCGGCCGTCCTCGAAGCCGCGCAGGAAGCGGGGCTCAACCGATCCATCAGCATGATTTGTGAAGCCGCCGATGTGGACCGTCGCGGATTTTATCGATGGCTAGAAAAAGACGCGGCCTTCAAGAGCACCTGGGAAGACATTTGGCGCGGGACCATCAAGCGCCATCTTCCCGGAGTGATCAGCGCCGTCGTGGCGAAAGCCCAAGACGGCGACATTCCTGCAGCCCGACTCCTCGCAGATCTCGCAGGCATTTTGACCACCCGCGTGGAGGCAAACGTTCAAAGCAAGGTCGCGGTGGCTCGCTCCGACACGAAGGCCCTAGAACGCTTTTTATACGAGCATCCGGAAATCGCTGATCCCTTCATCGACTTTCTCTTTCGACCGGATCCTGAAAATGCTATCGAAGGGACTCCAGGTGATACCAGATGAGCGGCCACGGAGAAAAACTTAGTCGGAAACAAGAACTCGCCATCGCTGCGTTGCTCCAGTGCCCGACCTTGGCGGCCGCGGCCAAGCAAGCGGGAATCGGCGAAGCCACGCTCTGGCGATGGCTCCAACGCTCGGAGTTCGAAGCCGCCTATCGCGTTGCACGGTACGCATCGGTCGAGCACGCCATTACCCAACTGCAACAGGGCACCGGGCAAGCGGTAGACACCCTCCGGACCATTATGGGCGATGTCGAAGCTCCACCCTCGAGTCGCGTTGCGGCAGCAAAAACCGTGCTCGACCTGGCTTTGAAGCTCCGCGAGACCGAAAGCCTGGAGGAACGCCTGACGACCCTCGAAGCCACGATCGAACGCCTGGTCCCAACCGCCAAAAGGAGAAGCCCATGAACTTCAAAACCCGTATCGAAAAACTGGAAGATCAGGTGGCCCAGCAAGAGCAATGTTCCGCCTGTGGAGGGCAGCATACGCGCAATTGGGTGGAAATGACTCGTGCTGTTCTGGAGAAGACTGTCGTCTGTACCTGCCGCCCTTGCTGCGCGTGGGTGGCCGATCTCGAAGCGTCGGCGCTCGCCGATCCCACCCCACTACGCCGACAGCATTTTACCGATCCAAAAGGCCGCTGAGTATCCGCGCCTCCCCTCAAAGGTTCATCTCGAACTCACCGTCCGCCGTATACCGTATACCGTAAACCGTAAACGGTACACCGTAGACTGGAAGGAGTAGTACGATGCCGAGTCCTAACATTCATGTCACCACCAGCGTCGATACGACGGGCCTTCGACCGCTCGAAGACACCTTACAACGTTACAAAGAACTCTCCGACGAAATCGCCAAAAACTTTAGCGCTTTTCGGCCGCCCAACTGGGGTGGGGCCGGTGGATCGACTCCTCCACCCGGACCAGGCAATTCTCCACCTTCGGCTCCTCCACCTGGTGCTGGCACTCCGCCTCCACCAGGCCAGGAACAGGCTCCCAACCCGAATCCGGGAGCATCGACGACGGGATCT
>DAIDMG010000077.1 GCA_027449105.1 Acidiphilium sp.
CCTTGAGGGCACTGTCCCACCGGGTCCAGTTCGAGGTACTGGCGAGCGGCTGTTGCACGATCCGCCTCTGCCGCTTCAGGATCGCCTGCAGCGACTTCAGGCTGGCCTGCTGTCGCTCGGGGCTGCTATTGGCGAAGAGGAATGCAGTAATGTTGGTCGTCTGGCCCTCGCGTGCCTGGTCGAACAGCTGCGCCCGGTCCTTCAACTGCGGTTCCAGCATGCTGGCCAGCTCCTGCACCCAGATAACGCAGGCATCATCGACCTTGGCCCGGTCGTCTTGCAGTAAGGGAAAGACCACATCCTGGAACAGCCACGGCCCGGTCCAAGCCAGTTGATGCATATGGCCCCGCATGGTGTCGACTAGGCGCTTCAATTCTTGGGCGGGGATCGTCGCCGGCAGGGCTTCGTGCAGCGCCGCGACTAGGGCTTTATAGATCTCGGTCTTCTTCGGATTCCGCGCCGCATGATGAACCATCCAGCCCAAGGCGCGCACCCGCTCCTGGTAGGCAAAGGCGGCCAGCGACTGCAGCACGTTGGCAAGTCCTTCCGGTTTTTCCAGCTGCATTTTAATCGCATTCAACCCCATCCATTGCAGCAGACCATTGCCGCTACGAACGAGCCGATCTCGCTGCCCCTCGCTGATGTCGAACTGTACCGACAGCGAAATCTCGCTGATAATCTGGCTCAATAGGGACAGACGCACCGCGTCGGAGCCTTGAGGCTCCATTGGTACGCTAGCCATGTGGGCTTCGGCGATCGGCAGCAGAGCGTCTGGGGCATACCACCACAGAAACTTGATGGTGTAGTACTCCGCCCAGGTCAGGGCTACGTATTTTGTCGGATGGAACAAGTGCTCCGGGTCATAGGGGCTGTGTAGCAGGATCTCGATCGGCTCCCGAAAGAGCCGGGCGTCCGTCACGGCCAGTTCCTTGTCCACCCCGTCGTGCGCGCGGTTGAACGATTCATCGAGGAATCGCGCCAGGAATTCTAGAAAGCGACGCTCGGATGCCAACTCGTGAATGCAGCGGTCCTCGGTGTGTGAATGCGCAAGCACCTCGCCGAGCACATCCCAGGTCGCCGTGAAGTCCACGAAATTGCCCGCCTGCGAATCCAGGCAATTGCGCAGGCCTGCCTCCTCAGGCAGCGCGAGCGAGTCATCCTTGAGCAGGTTCAGCACCGCCATCCGCTCCTTCAAGAGATCGCCGCTCAAGCCTTGTAGGGACCGCTCGCCGGTCCATACGCTGAGCGCGTCGCCTGCCTTTGCCTTATCGAGGAAGCGTAATGGCTCGTAGAGTCGCGGCGCCGCCAACGGCACCGTGGAGTCGAAGAGAAGCCGCATGGAGGGATTCTCGGTCTCGCCTTCGGGCTGTGCAGCCTTTGCCTCCTGCACCAGCCCGGATTTGTATTGCTCAACCGTGAGCAGGACATCCGCAGGGATTGGGGTGACTAGCAACGGGTAGTTCTCGGCAGCTTTCTGAAACGAGTTGGATAGGTTGAAACCTGCGACTGGTAGGCCGTCTGGTCCCATGATCAGGATGTAGCGGTCATGCAGCCGACCGTCCTTCAGGCCGTAGATGCGTAACTTGATACGCTTCAGTAGTTGGCGGTTGTGCTCACAGTTCGCGACCAGATTATTAATCCGGCTCCGGGTTGACTTGTCCGGTTCGTCAGGCGAGGATTCGCCTTCTTTGGATGGCTTGGGGAGGGACCTGAAAACGATGTAGTTGGCTTCCGGTGCCGCACAGAGCAACACCAAACCTAGGCCTGCGGACTCAAAATAGGGATCGAAAATGACCACCTGGTGCTGCTGGTACTTGGCTAGGAGTACTTTGAACCACTCCACGAATTGCAGCCGTCCCTCGCCATCGCTCGGTCCCCACCGCGGGAAGAACTGCCCGTCTGACTTCGGTGGATGGAGCCTCTCAAAAAGAGAGATAAGATCACGGTTTGCGGGAACCCAAGGGTCCGCCTCACGCCCACCAACGCGGCCGGCGAAACCGTGATTGCCGCGACTGATTGTCAGGGCTGCCTGTACCCGTGCCGACTCGACCCGTCGAGCCGTCTTTTCCAGCCAGTCGAACTTGACCGGGCCAGCCCCGTGATCCACCACATGACCCTGAAGACGGATCTCTCGAACGTACCCGACTCGCCACCGGCAACACAGCGTGCCTTCGGGGGAGCGGTTGCTCTGGGCGCCGAATATCTCCAGCTCTGCGCTGTCGGTCATCGCCCCCAGCTGTTCTCCTACCTCAAAGCTACACTCAAACGCTCCATCTGCATGGCGCTCTGCGGAGGCGATGCCAGAGTAGATGATCTGGGCATTATTCGCCACGCTCAGGCGGAAATGGAAGCCGCTAAAGTGAGGCACCTGCATTGGATTGAATCGGGCGAGCAGGGTGCGTCGGGCGTCCGCCCAACTCACGTCCAGCAACCGCCGCTCAAAGTCGTCTAGTGCAGGAAAGACCAGCATCTCGAGGTCACCAAACCGCACCGTATCTGCGCCACCGAAGTCGAGACCTGTATCGGCGTTGAGATGCTCGACTGCCAATGCGGTCAACGCGACGTCATAGTCCTGACCGAGCCGGAACAGCGCCCCCTTGTCGGTCTGGGTGATCGAAGCGCTGAAGGCCCCAGCTCCGCCATGCGGGCTGGAGGGCGAATGCCA
Source organism: Acidiphilium sp. (assembly GCA_027449105.1). Lineage (GTDB taxonomy): Bacteria > Pseudomonadota > Alphaproteobacteria > Acetobacterales > Acetobacteraceae > Acidiphilium. The sequence continues at coordinate 2,666 of DAIDMG010000077.1, forward strand.
GTCATGCGCGTCGCGGTTGAGCAGATAAGCGACGGGGCGGTAGACCAGGTCATCGGCGGCGAGCGCAGTCGTTCCGAACCGTGCTCTTAACTTGTCCGAGAGTTCGAGTTCCAATTCTTCGCTGATTGCCGAAACCGTTCGTCCGGCGCTCAATTGCTGTACGAGGTCCGCGCAGTGGGTACTCTTTAGGTACAGGTTGAGCCGGACGACCTGTGTCTGCACTTGACCGCAGGACTGGAAGTTATCATCGACGCTAGAGGACCAGCATTCACTGGAATACCAGTAGGGGACCAAGCGCCCGTAGATAACCCGGTTTTCAATCGATTGCCTGGACTTGATCTGCAAGATCCACATCTGCAGTGCGCAGTGGCGGGCGTCCTTCAAGAACAGCCGCGCCAGCCGGCCGTCGTTGAGTAGGTCGTCTAGTACAGGAGCCATAGATTTCTCATTAGCAACCTTCCGCATTCTCACTGTCCTTTTGCCGGCGGCGCTGATTGCCAACTTCCGCTTCAGCCCGCATGGAGACGTTCAGTTTCATTGCAAACAGCAACCCAATTCCACCGGGCGCCGAAGCACCGCTTACCATTCATGGAATCTGTATCGCTACCAGTTTCAGTCAAGGCCGCCTGACTCCGCTATGTCCACCAAGGTTGGAATGTGCGGGCCATACTCGACAGTCACCGGGCCTTCCGTCATATCCGCAATTCGGACTCCGCTACCGACTTTCCGCGCGTACTTAGCATACAACATCTTTGCCCGGATGATCTCGTAACTATATCCGCGCCCCATGCGGTTAGCGACCTTGGTCAGGCCATTCAAGCCTTCCGTGTAGGCGTTCGTGATCCGGCTGGGTGAGTCCCAGTAGGCAAAGATGTCCTCGTAATGATTGTGAACTGTCTTGGCCAAGCTACGGAAGCCATCCAGCCCCGTGTCAGGTAGCGTGTTTTCCCATGCCTCAAACGCCCGCATGGCGGACTCCTTGATCGGTTCATCGTAAATCCGATAAAAGGCTTCCTTGAAGTTATAGGCAACGGCAAGTTCTGGGATCACTTGCCGAACAACTTCAAGAGATTCCGCTTCGGCTGGGGTGAGATTCTGGGGACGCTTTAAGGTGAGCCACCGGATCGACTTCTTGACCTTGATACGTTCTGTCTTGTCCAGCGTCGCCTGGTACTTCTTGCGCACCGTTTCCAGCGCTTCGGACGCCATTGCAACCACATGGAACTTGTCGATGACCAGACGGGCATTCGGCAGGTACTTGCTGAATGAGCGTTTGAACGGGCGCCACATGTCCGTGCAGACCCACTCCACCTTTTCTTTGTCAGGCAAGTTCTTGAAGAAGGGCTTCAGATGTTCCTGTGTCCGGAACTCCAGCATCTGAAATGCGTTGTTCGTCGCAAGGTTTGTGATGACGCATCGCATGCCCCCGGCCAGATTAACCTCATCTATGCCCATGATGACTGGGGTTTCGTAATGAACTGTGCGTTCCAAATCATTAATCAGGTCCAGGGCGATATTCTTGATGGTATTGACCGCCAACCCGGTTTGCTCGGCGAGCGCATGGAAGGTCATTCCAAGACAGCGCTCCCGAATGGCGTCCACCAGCCTTTTGGTGGCACGGCGCTTTTCATCCAGAAACGTCAATTCCGGGGTAACCATTACTCCGCAGCTTGTGCAGCGATAGCGTGGCCGGGAGATTTCCAGACGTACCGGCTGCATTTGCATCGGCGTATCAGCGAACACATTCGTTCGGCGGCCATGCCGGTACATGGGTTTGTCGCAATCAGGGCATTGCGGCAAATAACCATCGGCCACGTTGGCGACAACGATGATGCACTTGTTGCCTGTACGAAGATCGACAGGAACAACGCCGGGAAGGTTCAACAGATCAAACACCAAGGTCGTCCAGATCGATGTCGCGGCACTCCCGGATCAGATCGTAAATCACGTCGGTCAGGGCGGACATTGCCTGACGGTCGGACTTGAGCACTAGAGTGGCCAGCTTTTGATGTGAGGTTAGTGCGCGAACCACGCCTTGCTGTACGGCGCCTGGCAAATTTCCCTTCAGCGCCTGCTCCCGGCTGTTGTTTTCCACCTGAGCCATCACGATATCGTTTTCCCGCGCAATCGCAACGATGTGATTGACGAATGTCGCTTGGTCACGCAGTGGCGTCGCATCGCCAAACAGCCTGTTCAGGCGGTCGATGATTTCATGCAGGTAGTGGGGATCATCATCTTTCCCGCCGCCGGTACCGGGGCCGACGGGTTGTAAAACCGGAGTCTCGTCCTCATCGACGGCGACATCATCCTTGTTCTTGATGTCAAACCCCATCAGCACTAGACCTTTCAGGTCGACATTCTCAGGCGATTCGCCATTGAGACGTTTCTGAAGCAGCTTGGCGAATGCCGCGTAGTTTTCCAATTCAGGATCGCCGAAGTCAATCAACTGAGCGATGTAGGCATAGGTGCGGCAGAAACGACCCAGGCTGGATTTGAAGGTCATAAGGGTCTTGATTTGGTCGGCGAGTTCGCGCCGTTGATGATCCGCCGATTTCATTCCCGCGTCGTCACCTTGGTCGCGCGCCTTCTCGTAGGCAGCTTCCCAAGTGTTCACGGCCTCGCGCAACATCTTTAGCCGCTGATTGAAGAGACGCGTCGGCTGTTCGGTGGCGGCATAAAGCGCCTTGTGTTGCGGCTCCTGTGCCTGCGTGATGTCACGGATGGTCTTGAAGCGGGCTTCCTTGAAGGCGATAAGGTCGGATGCTTCGTACAGCCCCTGAGCATCAAGCGTTTCCTTGATTGCGTAGACCACATTCAGATCCTGCACGTCGTCAATCTGCACACCGTTATCGTACATGGCAAACGCTCTGCGTACGTTCGCCGGATCATTGACGAAATCGATGATGAAAATTGCATCCTTACCTGGTGCTTTGCGGTTGAGACGCGAGAATGTCTGCACGATCTCCACGTCATTGGCGATCTTCTTGTCGATGTACATGGCCACCAGCTTCGGCTGGTCGAATCCGGTCTGGAACTTGTCGGCCACCAGCATGACGCGATATTCAGGACGCTCAAAGGCCAACCGCAAATCCTGGCCGGCGACATCGGGGTTCATGCTAATCTCGGTGAATTCCTCGCCTTCATCCACCATGAAGACTTCTCCGGCGATGCGTTCGTCGTCGGAATGAATGACCTGCTTTCCGGTGAGCTTGCCGGAGAAAGCCACCAGGGAACGAATGGCGGCATATTCTGGGTGCTTCTCGATGTAGCGGTCAAAGCCCTTCTTGTAACGCACGGCCGCCGCCCGCGAACTGGTGACCACCATAGCTTTGGCCTTGCCATCGAGCAGGAATTCCACATTCTTGTGAAAGTGCTCAATGATGAACTGCACTTTCTGTGTGACATTGGTGGGATGTAGTGACATCCACTGGGCCAGTGCCCGTTTGGCCTGCTTGCCGCTCACACGTTTGGTGTCGCCGACCTGCTTGGCGAGGTTGAAGGCGGTCTTGTAGGGCACATAACCGCGCAACACGTCGAGGATGAAGCCCTCTTCGATGGCCTGACGCATGGGGTACCGGTGGAATGGCTGCGGCAAGTTGGATTTCGATGTCGGACGCGACGGATCGGGCGGGCGACCAAACAGCATGAGGGTGGAGTGCTTCGGCGTACCCGTGAAAGCAAAGTAGCTGATGTTCTTCGGGCGTACCCGTGATTTCTGAAGCTCCTCCAGTAGCTCTTCCACTGTCAGCGTGGACATCTTGCCGTTACCGCTCATGGCAAGCGCTGTCTGGAGCTTGGCAGCAGTCGAGCCGGTCTGCGAATCATGTGCCTCATCGATGATCACGGCAAAGCTCTTGCCCTTCAGCGCCTTGTCGGTAACAATGGCTTCCATCGCGTAGGGGAAGGTCTGAATGGTGACGACGATGATGGGCGTACCCGCCAGCAGGGCTTCTGCCAGTTGTTTGCTCTTCGACTTGGAGGACTTCTGCCGGTCAATGGCGGCGATTACCCCAAACTGATGGTCGATCTGCTTGACCGCATCCTGCAGCTGGCTATCCAGCACGTTCCGGTCGGTCACGATGATCACGCTGTTAAAAATGGCATCGCCGTTGTCCCGACGCAGCTTGACTAGATCATGGGCTGTCCATGAAATGGTGCTGGTCTTGCCAGATCCGGCGCTATGGTCAGCCAGGTATTGCATGCCGGGGCCGTTGGCGTGGGCGTCCGCGATCATGCTATTCACCGCCGCCCACTGGTGGTAGCGCGGGAAAATCAGGGTTTCCTTCTTCGACCAATCGCCCTTCAGGTCAACGACATCCTTCTTCTCCACATAGACAAAGCTGTGGAAGATGCGCAGCCAAGCATCACGTTGACAGACCGACTCCCAGAAGTAGGCGACCGGATATTCCTTGTCCTTGCGTGCCGGGTTGCCGGCGTGGCCTTCATTGCCTTGGTTGAACGGGAGGAAGGTCGTGTTCTCGCCATCGAGCTTGGTCGCCATCTGAATGTCCGAATCGGACATGGCGAAATGGACCACGGCACCGCGCTTGAATGTCAGCAGCGGCTCGCGGCGTTTGGTCTTGGGGTCATACGGCAGCCGGTCGTTCTTGTATTGCTCCATCGCGGCTTCGGCGGACTGGGTGAAGTCGGTCTTCAATTCCACCGTGGCGACCGGAATGCCGTTGATAAATAGCACTAAGTCAATCGCCAGCTTGTGGGAGGGGTGGTATTCGAGTTGCGGCACCACGCGCAGGATATGGGCAGCATAGCGCTTGAGCACGGTTTCGTTGCGCTTATCTTCCGGGGCCGCCTCGGTAAGGTCGATATGCCCGCAGCCGACAATGGATAAGCCGTTGCGGATCACGTGCATGGTGCCACGCTGTTCCAGCGCATTGGCCAGCCGGTCCACCAGCACCTCACGGGCGCGTTCGCCATTGTCCTTTTGGAGTTTGTCCCACTTCTCGGCTTGGGTGGCCTTAAGCCAGGCGATAAGGTCGTCCGGGTAGAGGGCACGCTCGGTGTCGTACTTGAGCGTGTTTCCGACCTGCCAGCCTTGGGATTCCAACTTGGAAACGACGTAGGCCTCGAAATGCTTTTCTTGATGGGCGGTGTCAGTCATGCTTTCCCCCGAAGGTCGATAGCGCGATTTTTTGGTGTGCTGAATGTAGGAACGGGCGGCGGGATGGTGTTCTCGGCAAGCTTCGTGCCCATGCTTGTCAATAAACTGAGCACATCCGGCCAATAACATGATACCGACTCGTTCATTTGCACGAGCATGGCCGTAACGCGCTGTCTGGCGCGCCTGTCTGACGCAACCGCCACGATAGCGACGAAAAGAATCAGTTGCACAGGGGCTGGCAATCTTTTGAACGACGCAGTAGCGCCCTGGATGGATTTCCAGATAAGCGCGAGCGTGCTCCAGCTCACGAGCATCACCGTACCACCTGAAAATCGGATGGTGGCAGCAATAGCCGTTTTTCTTGAATAGTCTTTTGCCTGTTTCGTGAAATCCATTTCAATCACGAGCCCACCCATCGCCACGATGTCGGTATCTTTACTGAGGATGCCATCGGCACGAAGCATTTTTTCGAGCGCAATTGTGGGAGCGTCGTCTGGGTCTTGTCCATCCTTGTAGCGGTCAACCAGCGCCTTGCGTGGCGTCCTGACCCTGATGAGCTTGCGATACTTTACCCACTCTTGACGCAACGCAACTTCGGATATATTTTGGTCCGCAGCTATCGTTGTAACGTGTTCATCCACCTCTGCCAACACGGATCGGGTGACGTAAACAACGATGGTCCCGGCCATGATGCACTCCATCAATTCCGTGACGGCATCTGGCTTCTTACGCTTAATGACAAGCCAGATAAGATCGCCAAGAATGACATTGGTGTCCACGACAATGACGAATTGCGCTAAGGGGCCGAGAAGAGGCTTCAGCCACTCAATCTTGCGCAGCTCGCCAAGCATCTCGGAACGAATGTGGCCTTGAACCGGTAGTGCTCGTGCGGTCATGCTGCGTCCCTCACGTCAATTTTCCCCGTCACAGCAGCGGTAATGAGAGCGGAACGATGCTCTTTGAGGAGGTCTATGCTTCGTTGAACCTTGACGACCAGAGCGTCGATGCGGATGGTTTCGCGGTCGAGAAACTCTGCGATGGTGGATTGTTCGGTGAGTGGTGGCAACGGTATGGGAATTGAGCCAACGTGCTCCCAGTCTGCGCGGGGCATCTTCGCGCCATCGCATCCAGCTTCGACCTGCTGTGTCACATCTGGTGTTAGCAACCAACGATGCAACCAAGATGCAGTGGCTCGGCCTGCATGCAACACGAGAAATTCGGTGGAGCACACACCATCCCGCTCTGCAATGATAGCCTTGCGAAGATAAGGACGTAGCTTTCCGTAAAGTACATCGCCAGCGCGGAACACTCCGACCATCGAATCTTTTAACTGCCGCGATTCGCCATTTGTCGGGGCATAGCGTCCGAACTCCGGTTCAACATCCTCTAGGCCGACATATGTCCATCCATCCGGTGAATCGTTGCGCCGCTCGTTTCGTAAGGTTGCCGCGCGCTTAATACGTAGTGTCTCCCAACCCTCCGGCACCTCCCCAATCCACTCCACACCGGAGTCCTTCATCTTCACGTTGGGATCAAGCCCCTTGGTGACGGCATGGGTAATCAGGGCAGAGCGCTTTTCCTTCAGGAGTTCGATGAAGCGGGTTTTCTTGGTGATTAGGGCGTCTATGCGGGTGGTTTCGCGGTCGAGGACGACGTTGATATTTGTCAGTTCATGCGTTGGCGGAACCGCAATTCGAGTGTGTAGTATTTCATACGAAGACAAATGCTTAACGGTGGTCGCATACGCCAGATCGTTGATGACCCGAAGGGGGGTTGGTAGGCATCTGCTCAGAAACTGAGTAATTGCTTCCGTTCGACCAGAAGCAGCGCACATTCGCTGATTAAGCTTTGCAGGCCCGCGCCTCCATCTATGGACATTAAAATCACCGTCCATACCAATCAATACATCTCCATTCGAAATAGTGGCACTATCTGGGCACACCTCTTTGGTAAAGATCGATTCGTCATCTCCAGCGATGTCACGAATGCGAATTAAACGGTCAGACTCGACACCCTCTCTCTTGAATAGTTCTGATTTGAAAGGGTAGCCGTTTCTGACTATAGCGACTGCATAGGCAGGCTTAACTTCCCAATGCTCCGGCACCTCCCCAATCCACTCCACGCCGGAACCCTTATAGGTCGGATAGCCCTTGTATTTACTCTTGTATTTACTCATATCTCGCCAATCCACTCATGTTGTTTCAGTACACCAAGCCAAACTTTGTGTCTCTTGGATAGTTTGCTATTTTCATAAAATGTATTCCGCATATACACGATCGTTCAGAACGCCAAACTCAACCTCTGCGGGAAAGGCAATGTCCCCACTATGAGTCAAGGCTACCTGATCAAAAGCCCATGCGGACAGACTTAACGGTAAACGAAACGCACATTTGTTAACGCCCGGACCAACCGTAATCGTCGGCAAGTAAAGGTATTCTTTGTGTTCTTTTTCTTTATAATCGGTAGCGTTTTTTGCGAACAACACGCCAACTTTTAATACGGTGTAGACTGTTCCTTTTTCGTTTTCCGATACCAATTTCGGAATAGGGAGTACCTCTAGGGATTCCCATTCTGCTATAGAAAGTATTCTGCTCATTCTGTCACCTCCGCGAGCAACGCAGCGATTTCCGATTCAACCTGCTTAAGTTCGGCATCAATCTCTACCAACTTACGCGGCGGGACGTACTTGTAGAAGAACCGGTTGAAGTTAATCTCGTAACCGACGCGGCCAATTTCACCGTCCTTGCCGTCTCGGAAGGTCTCGTCAAGATAGGCGTCCGGCACATGCGGCAGGACCTCGCGAGTAACATAATCCTCGATGCTCTCGGCGAGCGGGACGTTCTCGTAGTCGGTCAGGTCGGGATCGGGCACCAATTCCCCATCAGCATCCTGCACCGGCTCGCCTTCCGGATCTCGCTCACCCAAGGCATTGACCAACGCCTTAATGAAGGACTTGGCGACCTTGCCAACGGACGGCGACGACCGCGCCACTTCGGTGGCAAAGGTTTCCGCCCAGGAGAATGGCTTGATTGCGCCAAGG
>DAIDMG010000078.1 GCA_027449105.1 Acidiphilium sp.
AACCACAGCGCCCGTGTCCATATCCACGGCGTGTTCGGCCTTGTGTGCCAGATGGGTGCGCCCGTCTTTCATCTTCGCAATCCGCGCATCCTCGTCGACCGGACTCTTCCACTCCTTGTTCGACGTGCGCTTCTTCCGCTTCCGATCCAGCCGCGCCAGGTCTTCGCGCGTCGGCGTCTCGATCCCCGATGCCTTGGCCAGCCCAGTTAGAAACTCGTTGTAACTCTCTCCCGTATCACGCCGCACGATAGTGCGCATCGCCGCATTGGCTTCCAGCGTGGTTGCGTCGATGCCGATTCGCTTGCCCTCAATCAATCCCCGATCCGCAAGCAGGCCAAGTACCCAGGAGAAGACTTGCCCGTGTGTCTCTACGTCGATCAAACGGCGCGTCCGCGAGATCGTCGAGTGGTCCGGTGTCCGCTCGGTAAGGCTGATACCCAGAAAGCTCCGCAGCGCCAGCGAGTCCGCCAACCGCCAGGCAATGCCGCGCTCCGATTCGATGCCTTCAAAATAGCCAATCAACAACGAACGAAAATAAATGCCCGGCAGAAGCGATGGGCGTCCAAATTTCTGCGCATAAAACTTCCCGCACAGGCCTTCGACGAAAACATCGAAACCCTCCCCCTTGAGAAGCTCCACGTACGGATACAGATGAAGGTATTCTTCGCCCTTGAAAGCTTATTCCTGGTTCTGCGTCACCGGCAATACTCCAAGCCGCCCGTTATGACCATCAAAGAATCCAAGTTCCCAAGGCATCCAGCGCGATTTCGTAGAATGGCGGCTATACACGTAGAGGAGCGAATGGGATTCGCCTCTTCGAGGAACGCATTTCCACCACAAGCGATTGCAGCGTACCTAGCGAGCCAGGATGGTGCCGCTCCAGATAGCGGATCACCTTTTGGTGCTGAAACAGTTGTTCCAAGTATGTACAGGCTACCGTCAACGTCAAGATGTCCGTTCCGTACGATGCCTCGATTGCCTTCAAGTTGCGCACGAGAGTCTCTGTGTCCTCCTCAAGAAGCGTTTCCGCAGCGGCCGAATCTGCTTTCTGCTTGCGCATGCTCTTGGTCGGACTGGTCAACAGATCGGGCGGGGTGAGGGCGAGCCGCGTCTTTGCGAATGAGATGGAAAGGTCGTTGCGCAATATCATCAACTCCGCCGTCGCAATTTGGATTGCTGGCTTCATCTTTCGCAATATCGTAAAGACTTGGGGGCTCAGCTTTCGATCGCGCAGCAATTCGACAACTTCATCACAGATCCCATCCAGCATTCTTGCCTTTTGACGAACCATGGAAATGTCTACGTTCAATGCCGCGGCGATGCGCTGCTCGGAAACTCCCCGGTTGAGGGCTTGAAGGAGCATGAGGTGCTGAGCCACGGGTGGTATGTAGTTGACGCGTTTGTTGTACGTATAAGATTCATCATCTGTTGCAATGAGGGATTTTGCTTCCGTAGCACCCAGCTCTTTCAAAATTGCGAGCCGCAAATGGCCGTCGAGGAGCAGGAAGCCCCTATCGTTCTGAGGAAAGACGACCAGCGGTTCAATCAGGCCAATTTCTACGACGGAAGCTTTTATCTGCAAGTAGGACTGCGAATTCTTCACGTGCGGGGTGAGGGGTCGCTGCGGGATGATGGAACTCAGAGGCAGGGTAAAAACTTGGTCTTGAAACGCCAGAAGTGCCGAATTTTCCATGATGGAATCCGCTAGTTGAGCCGAACAGCCAATTCCGTCGGCATGCTCGGCAGCCCTTCAGCCTTTAGCAATGTTGTGAAGTTCTCATCCGCGACCAACGTTCGAACCGCCGATGTCATCAGGATCAGCTGTTCCCTCGTGCGCTCAGCCTTGGCGACGAGAGCCTTTTGCTCGCGGATCTTCTCCTTGTACTCACGCACCAGAGCCTGGCCCGTCAATGGTTTGCGATTGCGCTGAGCTTTGCCGTCTCTTCTGCGCCTCGCAATGCATTGCGTTACGATGCGGCGGGCCACAGTAATGCGATGACCCCGGAGTTCCCCTTTTTCATATGCCTCAGAAAGAGCACGGCTGACCTCCTGGTCGTGGCCTGCAGCGATTTCGATCGCTACGGAGAGCGGGATCCGGCCGGATTCTACAGCCCGAACAAGATAGTCTTCTCCGCGATCGATCAGGTGAGCAATGCCGTGAACATAGCTTTTGTCCACTCCGAGTTTGCGAGCCACTTCTTCGGTGGTGTATCCACGCTGACGGAGCGTTCGAACTTCATGAAGAATTGCAGTGCTCGATGAAGGTCGGCGGGCAATGTTCTCCACCAGGCTCATTAGCAGCAAGTCGTGGTCGGAGACATCCACGACAATGGCCGGTATCTTTTCTTCGCCCAGAGCCTGGAAGGCCTCCAGCCGGCCCTGGCCACAGACAAGATCAAAGAGTCTTCCCTGTTCATCCGGCTCAGGTCGTTTGGACACGGTGATGGGGCGCTTCAGGCCAACCGTGCGGATACTTTGCACGATGGATTGCCACTTCACCTTGCTTCTGGAGCGGGGATTGACAACCCGGATCGCTGAAATCGAAATGTTGACGATGCTCTGTTCTGTCATGCGACGGCCTCCACGTCCACTCTTTGCGCAAGGCGTTCGAAGAACCGCAGGTCGTCAAACCTGTAGAGGTCAAGCACGACGCCATTTTCCGGACAAAGCCGAAGCTTGTCCCACAGAACGTCAACGGCGGGAAATAGATAGTAGTCCATTATCTCTTCGTTGCCGCTTCTCAGCCGAGCGGCGATGGTGATGTCCGGTAGCAGGCTCGAGTCAAATCGAAATTGCCAGCGAGCGGACTGGGTTGATGTTTCCTGACATCTCGCTAGAACCAGAGAGGCTGTGAATTCACCATTCACAACCAGAAGCCCCGAATCTGTCGCTTCCCGGACCTCAGCCCCAACGGAGCGAAGTTGGCTGAGGATGGACTCAACCAGGTTCCGATGCATGATCCTCAGCGCCCGATTGATTTCAACGTAGCTGAAGTCGCGGTGCGGCTCCCAGCCGATAAGCTGGTACGCCCTATGCAAGCCACCGAACCGACTTGCATACAGTGAGCTGGAAGGCATTCCGTCTGCTTCATCAATCAAGAGACCTGACAGGCTCCCGCGATTGGCGAGAAGCGTCCGCAAGCGGCTGAGCATGTCATCGTCCGTCAGGTGTTGGTGGCGAGCATGAATTCTCGCACGAGCCTGCACGAAGGACTCGGTCGACACAAGCGGCTCAAATGCGCCCTCGCGGGTGATCCACATATCCGGCGGGTTCACGATTCTCTTTTGCTTCAGCTTGAACGAGTGGCGGTTATAAACATTCGTACCGATGTACTTGGGATTGGTCAGGATCTGATGAATCGTTGCTCGGGTCCAGGGTCGGTTCAGGTCTGAATAAATTCCTCGACCATTCAGGTCAGCAGCAATCTCTTTTTCACTCGCTCCTCTCCGAGTAAAGCGGTCATAGATTCCGCGCACCACAGCAATCTCTTGGTCTGGCCCTGGAACCAGCACCACGCGATCAGTCTGGAGACTCTTGCGATCACCGCGATTCAATTGCCCCTTGGGAAGGCCGTTCCGATCTACGAGTCGCCGTCGTAGTCCATATCCGGCGGGTCCGCCCTGGCGGTAGCCCATTTCTATGAGCCTGCATTGCCCGGCGAAAACCTTCACCGACAATTCCCGACTGTACTCTCCGGCCATTGTCCGCTTCACGGCTTTGAGCAGGTCCGACGTTAAGCTTCCATCATTTTCGAATTGCTCGGCGCAGTAATGGACGGCAATATTGGCTCGCTTGAGAATGTATTCATAGTAGGCACTCTCATCCGCGTCCTGAAATCGTCCCCATCTGCTCACGTCGTAAACGAGAAGAACGTCGAAGTCCGCTTCCCCGCTTTCCACATCGCGGATCAGCTGTCTCAGGCCATCACGGCCGCTCAGGTTCAGTCCGCTTCGTCCATGGTCCGAGTAGGTGCGCACGATTTCCATTCCGCGGCTGGCTGCGTATCGACTGATCACGTCTGATTGATTCTTTGGGGAGTACTGTTGCAACTCGGTGGACATGCGTACGTACTGGGCTGCTCGAAGCGTCGGTTTGGACGAGCGGAAAGAGTTCGCCGCCATGGTAACTCCTGATTGTAGGCGCAACGCAGCGGACTACGTATAAAGACGGCCAAAGTATAAGCCAGGATTGATGAATGACTGGTTAATTCTTGAAAGCGCGCCTGAGGGACCCTCGTTACGGTGAGGTCAATCCTCGGTTCTACGATCAAAGGCACTGGTGATGCGCTCGAAGCTCTGACGACCACACCAGATGTCATCGCGCAGAAGGAACCGATGGCTGTTAGTGCGTTGAACAAATGTTGCATGCGCCAGGGCCACTGCATGCGGGATAAGTGCCGCGCGGAAGCCGGTGTAGTCTTCGCGACAAAGTACACAGGCCAGATAATCGAAATGGCTTCCCGCCAGATCGCGAATCGCGGAGAGCTGCCGCGATTTGTTGAAGCGCGTGATCTTGCGTCCCTTTATTTGATAGCGAAGATCGTCAGGCCCGACGGCATCGATATTGGCATGAGAGTTATCCGCGGGACTCCATTGAAATGCTTTGCAGAACAGGTACTCCGCCAAATCTCCCGTGGGGCTGTTCGAGCTGCGTGTGATGCCACGCTTCCGAAGCTCGTCGGCCACTTCGGCGTGTAGAAGGAGAAGCTATTGGGCTGTTTGATCACACAGTTCCATGCTTCTTGTCTCCTAATGATTTGGCCTAAATGAATAAACGGAAGTCATAAGACTTCGGCTGAAACGCTCCCAGAAGGGAGCCAATTCGTGCGATTTCGTTGGATGACTGCACCGTCGCAGGAAGCTTTGTGTAAAGGTCGAAGGTGTTCCAGTTCATCTTCGAGAGGCCGATTATTTCGGTTGCGAGATCCTTAATATCTGATTGACCGCAGTGCCGCCGAACCGTCAACGGAGCTGGAATGCGGCGTTTGCCTTGATAGTATTTCCGGTTTCCGATCACATTCGTCACGCCGTGGACCCAGACCAGTGCGCTGAAATCGTCAACGCGAACGACCGTTCCGCGTGACACAGGATAGTTGTCTTCGTGCAACATCCCGCGACTGTCGACGGACGAGGCGACATACCGCAGCGACTCGTCGATCACGATTTCGAGCATCTCGATGTCAGCGACCCCGCTCAAGCCTTCTTTGAGTCCAATCTGCTCATCTTTAGTGAACCGCGTTCTCTTATGAATGACCACTCGCTTCGGGATCGTGGAGCGAGACTCAAAAAATAGCTCCCTTATTTGCTCTCCGACACGCCTGGCATCATCGCGCGAGAGAAAAGGGTTTTTACCGTAGAACACAGGATTCTCTACCTGACTGAGTCGGTATTGCAGACCTTCACCGCGCGAGCTGTAGATATGGCTGCAACCCATGACAACCCGTTTGCCCTGCGCTTGTCCGGGGTCGTAGCTCATACCGATTCCAACGTACGCGCTGTCCTTGTCCAGGTCATTTAGCACCCAGGGGGTGCGTAGCGCCTTCACATAGAAGGCAAGCGACAACCACCACCACACACGGCATTGGAGATGATCTGACAGTGTGCTTTGCTCAAGAAACTGTGTGCCGATTCCTTTATGCACGCTGCTGGCTTTGACAAAGTCGTGAACATCGAACCGCTCTGATTCGTTCGCAAATCCCCTATAGTTGCTCCACCTATCAGGGAAGAAAATGAATACGACGTTGGGCGCATATGAGGCTTGAAGCGTCTCGATCGCGCGATTGATATTACGGCCGACGTCTAAGGTCTTAGCTCGATCGTCTGCCCCTTCGGGTTCGGGGCAGGCAATCCATCCACGGCCTCCAGGATCGGCGACCGCGAGGTCCACGCCAAATGCATTTCGAAATCCCGGATACGCAGGTAGGTAGTCCGCTTCTTGCGAAGTAGGCTCGATATGCCTTCCGAGATTGGAAAGGAACGCATGGGCTAGTTGGGTTTCTCCTTCCGGGCAAACGACTCCCAGCCTGATTTCCGAGCCGAACTCCTGGTTGGTAAGAGGAAAGTCAAAAGGACGGTTTCTTAGTATTCCCCGAACCGGATGGGGATCTGTTGCAATCCCCCTGCCCGCGCGGTTCGAAAAAACAAGCTCCGGCTCCGGAACCTGGAATCCCTTCTGTTTCACTAGGGGACGGAAGCGTGCTTCGAGGGGTGCTGTTTTCACCCCCTGTAGCGAAGCGATCTCGGCGAAGGATGGCGCTCTGCGTATCGAAAAACGAAACGCTCCCGCACGCGGAGGATATTCATAAATTTTCTGAGACTTTTCTGCTCCAAGCAGATGGGTCCGCCACAAGTTCACAGCATCATTAAATTCTTTGTTGTGCTGCCAGCCGAGCACACGCATTTTGATTGCATTCGCTGCGAGTCGCGGAGCGGCTTGCCCTTTAGCGTCTTCCACACGAACCGATGGTTTGAAGAGAAGGTACAGCTTATGTTCGATTGGCCGCAGGGAGAGATGAACGGATGGATAGGCGACGTAAGATGTGCCATCGAGACGTTCCTGTTTGCCGGAGTTCCGGAACCAGAGCACGGAATGTTCGCATTGTGCTCCAGTAGCTTCTACCATGCTGCGCATTAGCCCCTCCAGCATCAAAGAGGCGATGGCTCCGTCTTCGACGCGCAGACTGCCTTCGGGCAGCGGAGTGCGTCTGGGAGCATCCTTGATATTGCCTTCAAAGCAGGCTCGCAGATCGTCCATAGTCCCGAGCGCAAAGATCTTACCCTTATTCGGCACGGCAACCACATTCTTGTTCGCAGTTTGCTCACGCACCCAGCGCCAAGCTTGTGCTTTAGGCCATTGCTTGAGTTCAAGCTCCAGAACTTCCGAAGGGCAATCAATCTCGAACGCGTTGCTCTTAATGATTGCACCAGGCTCCCGTAACTCGATACGGAACGGAGAACGAGGTGCATCCGAACCGCCACTATTTTCAGCGATGAGCGCAGTCGCCTTGGCCTGCGCCGATCCTCCCAGGCAGTGCAGAGCAAGCCGAATCATCAGGTCATCAAATCCCTGTGTCGCGACAAGGTATGCGTTACGCCCTTGCGCCCTGGCTCGGTTGATGAGGTCAGTCACCGGCTCGGGTACAGTCGTCGAATCCTGGACGCACCAATAGATACTTCCCGAACCGCTCTCCTCTAAACTTCGATAGAAGGCATTCATGATGGAATCATCTCGGCCGCTGTAGCCGCAGATTATTGTCGGAGCATCCCTCAGATGCTCAATCAAGCCCGCCTCAAGGCGCGATTCTTGGTCCTTTATCTCCTCAGACGTATTCTTCAGGCGGTCATATCGGTAGTCCCCATGAAGGGAAACGATTGCCAGCTCACCGTTTTTTATCGGCCGGAGAATGCGGTGGGCTGAATCAATCCCAATCTCGATCGGTGCGACATCGCTGTTGGCCAGCGCTCTGCTTACCAGTTGGTCAAAGTTGGTCGTCCATACGGAGCGGAGGAGACTGTGCTCTGCTAAGATGCCGAGCAGTTGATACCCGGTATGGGGTTTGGCTAGCCGCACTTTCTGCTGAAAGTAAGCCCGGCGACTCTCCGGGATTGGATAGCAGGCTTCGATATAGACGCCATATTCATCAGTCGCACCCTGCACCGGATAGAGACCTTGTCTATCAAGCCAACGTTGGATGCGCTCGCGGACGCTCGCGAGGGAAAGCTCGGAGAATTGTGTCTCCAGCCCAATATTATTCGTCAGAAAAATATCGCGCTTCCATTCCCAGATACACATCTGAGCGGACGGCATGCCAGAAGTGATCGAGGCACCGGCACCGAGAAACAAGCTGTGAGGCATCTTGCTGATGCCTACTGACCGGATAAAAGCGTCCAGAGAGAGAAAGAGATCGGCCACTACATCTCCTCCCCGCCTGCAACCGCCGTCATTGCTTCGGCGGCAGTTTTCGACAACATCTGGTCAATCTCAGTAGGTGCGATTTTCGCATCTTTGAACCTTGTCGCCGCAGTCGCCCGCCATCCCAAATGCCCAGGGCCGGGAAAGTCACGTCGGATCTCGCGCAGCACCTGGAGCGCTGTTTTGGCCCAAGCACGAAAATCCTCGCGTGCCCAATAACGAACGCGCTTCAGTGAAGGGATGGCACCATTGTGAGCTTTGCTACAAGGCGTGATGATGACCGGCACAATTTCAGCATCGGCAAGATCGGGGAGATTCGTCTTTATCCAATCCGGGTGTGATGCAGCCTGCCGGGCCTTCGTTGCGGACAACACCGTGTCTGCCTTTCCGCCGGCATGGTCTTCGCACACGATGCAGAACGAGTCGTCAGCAATCCACCAGGGATCAGGAGCCGCGTCGTCCAAGGAGTTGTCCGAAGAATATCCAAGCAGTGTTCCTAATCGCTTGTGCCCCTCTTCAAATAATTTCCCGTCATCGTCCTGCAGGATCGCGTTAAGAATCGCTGCCTCCTCGGCGTCATACTTTCGATCGTGAATCGTGCCCATCTTTTCCAGTATGGTTTCCAGCCGTTCGATGACTGCAGTGAGACGAGGATCTTCAGTAGCGTCGGAGGCGGATGGAGCTGCTGCGTTAGTGCGTAGAGCTACGAGCCAACGCAATACAGGGGCAGCAGCCTGAGCCTGTCGGAAATAATCTTTTGCGATATTGTCGTCCGGCAGTTGTCCCGCCTGGTGAGCAAGCCACGCAACTGATCCGGCGAGATAGAGCCAGAGTGCGCGATATCCACGCAAATCCGAATGAGTGAGCTTGCCAATCACAATCCTGCACTTTTCAAGTGCCGCAACGAAGTCGGCATTCCAGAGCGCGTATTGGTAATCGAGTTCCGCGGCCACCGCAGCTGCGAGTTCCGGAGCCGCCGCAAGCGTGCGCTGAGTCAAGCCGCCACGAAGCGCAATGATCGCTTTCTCGGCTTCATCCCATTCCGCATCTTGCGCGAGAAAGTGGCGGAGATTTTCGAGCATGCCTGCGGCCGTAGCACCTTTGGACTGATCCAAACCGAATTCGAGCTCGGCCTGGATCTCCGGATGGAAGAATTCTCGTCGTTCCTTCTTGAACAGATAGTTATTCAGGCTCTCGCCCAATACGATGACTGCCGCATAGTCGTTGGGCGACCTGGTGCAGCGGCCGAAGCCTTGGACAAGTCTGGTCAGTATGCGATCGTCAAGCAAAAGCTGTGCCGTGACCCTTAGTACGAAAAAACGTTCCTGCAGGTTAGCACCGCCTGGAAGTCCGTCAGCGAGAAGCAATCTGCATTCATCGTTGATGAGATCGATGCCGTCATAACGGTTGGCGACGACAGCGACAGCTCCATTGCTTTGGACGAACGGCGTCTTGGAGTCTTCGATCTGCGAAGCATCGAAAACGGTATAGCCCAATATCGAGCTGATCGCGGCCTTTACCTTCTCCGCCGAACGATCGTCGGGTACCAGATAAAGAGCCCGTCCGCCTAGCTTTACGGATTCGATGATGAACTGATCCGTCTCAGCATCATCGAGCGACCGCTTCGGGAACAAGAAGAAGCGCCTCCCGATTCCTTGTTTGTCCCAGCCGGTGGGCACCGGAATCTTATGAATCGGCTGCCTACCCGTGACGCGTTCGAGGTCCCCTCCGGCTCCAAGGGTCGCAGACATGTACAGACGCTGCTTTGCGGATGCGAATGGAACAAACGTGCTCGAAGGCGGAATAAGCGGGCGAATCAGTATGGCGCGCTGGGAGATGTAAAAGTGGCAGGCGTGCAGCGAGTCACGCAATCCACTCCATCGGTGGCGAAGCTGCTTATTGTTTTGGGTATGCTCATCCAGCAGAGCAATCACTTCCGGCGCGATGCCCTGAAACACAGGTGTCGGTAGCTTTTCGACCCACGGATGGTCCGCATTGTCTGCACCTGCCGCCATCCGAGATCGATCGGATGGCGGAAGCAAGGGCGTGATGACTCCGGCCAGCGCCGCAAAAGCCGCAGCGTGCTGCGATCGCTCGATGACAAGGGACCAATACGAAGACACATAGTTCTCAGCAGAGTGAGCGTCGTCGAGAATGATGAGGTTGGGTTCGTCAAAAAACGGATTGGTATTGAATAGACTGCTATAGGTAGTGATGGCTACAGCTTCGGCGTTCAGCCACTCGGAGGATGCCTGTGCGTCATAACTCGCTCTCGAACCCGTGAATGCGTGTACGTCGATGCCGTATTTTCCGGTTGCTTGTTCAGCAACTTGATTCACGAGCTGGCGTGTCGGGCAGAGATACATAACGCGCTCGCCGTACTTGCGCCGTCTCCATTCCGCTATGAGCAGACCCACGAGAGTTTTACCGCTACCCGTGGGCAGCTGTAGGGCGATATCAGAGTGCTTGGTGTGGACGGCAAGATAACTACGCAATAAGAGGCCAGGCACGGTTTTCTTGTGTAAATCCCGAAACAGGGACTCGGGATCATCCGGGCATACAGCGCGCTTCTCAGGAATTTTGAATGCCATACATCTCCGTTCTTACGGCAATCCGTACCATGTGGAACGCCCGCCGCCATGCCTCAGTAGCAAGCCTTTATCAACTAGTGAAGTAAATGTTGCTTTCAACGTATTCGGACTCGCCCCAAACTCACGCACCATGTCGCGCGTCGTGACGCGTCCTTGGTCCTTCACGTAGTCAAGAATCTT
>DAIDMG010000079.1 GCA_027449105.1 Acidiphilium sp.
GATGCGGAAAGCGCCACGCAGACGGGGGCGTACGCAAAAGAAATGAGCGATGCGTTTCGCCAGAAGCAGGCGGCACTTATCGCTGAAACGGTGGCGAAAAATGACATTGTTATTTGCACAGCCTTGGTAATGGGGCGCAAGGCACCGATAATTGTAACAGCCGAGGCGGTGGCGCAGATGCGACCGGGTAGTGTCGTTGTCGATCTTGCGGCCGACGCTGGTGGCAACTGCGCCCTGACGAACCCTGGTGCACGGATTGTGACGGACAACGGTGTCGTTGTGTTGGGTTACAAGAATTGGCCATCACGGATTGGCGTTGCGGCAAGCAATTTGTATGCACGCAATTTGCTGACATTCCTGACCCAATTTTGGGACAAGGAAGAAAAGCATGTCAAACTGCCGTCCGACGACGAGATTATCAAGGGTGTGCTGCTGACTCGAGACGGAGCGGTCGTTCACCCGAATTTCCAGCCGCAAGCGGCGGCGTGAGAGGAGCGTAACTATGACCCCAGCGGAACTTGCGGGCCAGGCGGCGAGCCTCGCCCATAAGGCAGCGGCGCTCGCGCAGAACGCCGCCGGTTTTGCCGCCGAACAGGCGGTGGTCCACACGAATCATCCGCCACTGATTTACCTGTTTGCGATCTTCGTGATGGCAGTTTTTGTCGGTTATTATGTCATCTGGAGTGTCACGCCGGCGCTGCATTCGCCGCTTCTGGCGGTGACTAATGCAATTTCTTCGGTGATTATCGTTGGCGCGATGCTGGCGACAGGACTGCCAGGCAATCTCACTGCTCATACGTTTGGCTTTGTTGCCGTAACGCTGGCTGGCGTTAATATCATTGGCGGCTTCCTAGTTACGCAACGCATGCTTGGCATGTTTAAGAAGAAAGCGAAGTAAGGGGCGGCACTCATTATGAATTCCACAACTGATCCCGGCATCACGATCGCCTATCTCGTTTCGGCGGTCTTATTCATTCTCGCTTTGCGTGGTCTTTCGCATCCCGAAACGGCACGTCGCGGCAATTTGCTTGGTATGGCGGGCATGGCCATCGCCATTTTGGCAACGCTGGACCATCCCGGTATGCTGCTTGGTGGCGCCGCTGTTATCATTCTTGGCATTGCTATCGGCGGCGCGGTCGGAGCAATCGTCGCTCGTCGTGTAAATATGACGGCATTGCCACAATTGGTTGCAGCCTTTCATTCGCTTGTCGGGTTGGCAGCGGTGTTCGTCGCTGCATCGGCATTGAACGCTCCGCAGAGTTTTGGCATTGGCACTCCCGGTCACCTACGATTAGAGAGTCTGATTGAGATGTCAGTGGGGCTCGCGATCGGCTCCGTTACTTTTACTGGTGCCGTGATTGCATTTGCCAAGCTGCAGGCTCTGATGAGCGGTTCCCCGATCATTTTCCGTGGTCAGCACAAGCTGAATCTTGGTATCGGAATCCTAATTCTGGCTCTGGTTGTTATGTTCGTTATTTCTGGCGGATCGCAGACACTGTTCTGGGTTATCGCTGCATTGTCACTTGCGATAGGGGTGTTGCTTATCATTCCGATTGGCGGTGCGGACATGCCGGTTGTGATTTCGATGCTGAATTCATATTCGGGTTGGGCGGCGGCCGGTATCGGTTTCACGATCGGTAATGTCGCGTTGATTGTGACGGGTGCGCTGGTTGGATCTTCGGGTGCGATTCTTTCGTATATTATGTGCAAAGGAATGAATCGATCGATCATCAACGTTTTGCTGGGTGGATTTGGTACAGATTCTGGCGCTGCTGCGCTGGTTGGTGCAACTGGTGATAAATCGGTAAAATCTGGTTCCGCCGAAGATGCAGCGTTTATTATGAGTAACGCGTCGAAAGTTATCGTTGTGCCAGGCTACGGCATGGCTGTGGCCCAGGCGCAGCACGCTGTGCGCGAGATGGCCGAGCTCCTTAAAGAAGAGGGCGTGGAGGTGAAATACGCGATCCATCCGGTGGCGGGGCGTATGCCCGGCCATATGAACGTTCTACTTGCCGAGGCGCAAGTGCCGTATGATGAGGTGTTTGAACTCGAGACCATTAATAACGAGTTTTCCACGACCGACGTAGTATATGTCATCGGGGCCAACGACGTAACCAATCCGGCCGCCAAGACGAATCCAGCGTCGCCTATCTATGGTATGCCGATCCTCGAAGTAGACAAGGCTAAGACTGTTTTGTTCGTCAAGCGTTCAATGGCTTCTGGTTATGCTGGGGTCGATAATGAGCTGTTTTTTCGAGATAATACGATGATGCTTTTTGGCGACGCGAAGAAAATGACCGAGGAAATTGTGCAAGCGCTAAGTAAGTAGCACGGATTGATGGAGATTGTCGCCGGGGCATCAGGCCGCCGGCGACATTCCGGTCTTCTGCCCACTCTCACCGGAGAATTGAAGGGATATTTTAGTTATTAATGACGCGGCACAATGTCGTTCTTGGATAGGATTGTAATTGTGGTCCGGGTATGATCCGTATCTGGAGATGAGAACAATAAGATAACGAGAGTGTGCGCCGGAATGGCAAGAAGAACGGGTTATGTCGGATCAGGCCGCGCGATGCAGAAATACTACATATCCTAGTACGGGTGCCCCCCTCAATGTAAGCGTGACCAACGGCATGCGTGTAGTCATGCTACGTGACCGGAAGCCTGAAGGTCTGTTAGCAGGGATGCGGAGCCTGCAGGTGCCAGAAATCCAGGCGGAAATATCTCGTTGCGAATTCTCCGTTGGATATTGAAAATGTGAGAGAAGTACCGTTCTCGATAATGCGAATACCGATTTGTGTACGAGAAAAGAATTTTGTGAACCGTGATCCTTCTTCAGCGTTCGTTCAGGCTAATACGCCGTTTGGGTACGCTACCTCTCGCGGCGGATATTTGTGTCTTCCGCTGGGGCGCATTTTTTGTCACGGTGGGCCGGTCGTGGCAGCTTTGCGAGCTCGGTCCCTACAGCTAAAATTGAGGCCAAATCGTTAATATCTACTGTGCAGAACAGGAGAGTCATTATCATGGATACTGCGACGGTTGCCGCTGCTGATCATGCCGCCCGGTACTGGAAAAGCGAGGAGCAGGGGCCACTCAAGCCAGGCTCTCCGGCTCACAAGGATGCGATTTGCCGGATGTTCCGTGAAACGTTTAATCCCTATAAGCCCTCGGTCATCGCCTGGCCGACGCTTGATGATTCGGCGCGCGACAAGATCATTTCACTCCCAATCTGGGACATTGCGGTGCAGACCGAAGGGAAAGCGCGCTTGCGGATGGCGGCATATGCTCGCACAATATCTGATCCAGACATGCGGGAGGCGATTGCACTCAATGGTTGGGAGGAAAATCGTCATAAGGAGGTTCTCTCGCGATTAGTCGAGGCATACGGGATCCCACTGGAACCTGAACCCGTCTATCGTGAGCCGCGTGACACTGAATGGGCCTACCTCGTCACAGGGTTTTCAGAATGCATCGACAGTTTTTTTGCTTTCGGACTGTTTGAACTTGCCAAACGTTCCGGCTTTTTTCCTGCGGAGCTGGTCGACACGTTCGAGCCGGTGATTCAAGAAGAAGGGCGGCATATCTTATTGTTTGCCAATTGGCTCGCTTGGCATCGTGCAACAATGCCCAGATGGCGGCGACCTTGGTTCGAAATGCGCGTCGTCGCTGTGTGGATGTTCCTTGGTTGGGAGCGGATCAGTATTGCACGCAGTATTGACGGCGGTAAGACAGCAGCAACTAAAATAAAGCAGCAAGACAATAATTTCACTGTTACAGGAAGCAAATCGGTGAGCGCCGAGGATGTAAGTCCGGGCGATTTTATGGCGATCTGCCTTGAAGAAAACGATCGGCGTTTCGCTGGTTATGATCACCGTTTGCGACGACCCACAACGATGCCGAGATTGGCGCGACTGGCACTGCGCTTTTTTCCAAAGTCTAAATCGAATGCCGCATTATAAAAGCCACGGCGTGGCTTTTGTGTTGGACGGTTGCGTACCAAAGAGGTTGCTTTCGTAGTACGATGGATAACTTCATCGGCGGACAGAGAGGTCGTTGCATTGGCTCGCCAGTTGTTCGATTTTTCTGTACTCGATGTAGCCATGCGCAAGCAGATTTCCGACAAACCTTGAGACCAAGCTACACACATATAATTGGTTGGGCAGAGACCATTGCAAAGCGTCGCCATCCAAAGGGTTGGGGCGCAACTGAAATCATTTCGCCCCTTGCCTAGATGATGGTTTCTCCGCCAAGACCTATCGACGTACGGAGGGACCATTGACGCCAGGGCATCTTCGTTAAACAGGACGATATCAGAATTGAGTGGCTACAACGTTCAATCCGTCGCATTTGCGCTGGGTGGCAGGAGCAAAAGAGGTGGTTGGAGCTAGTTAGCTCTGTGAGGCTGCTGGGTCCGAGCTCTTGTTTTGTGATTGGTGCGAGGAGCTCAACTCGGTTGATTCGCAAGATCGCGGTAAAAAATTTTCGACGTGTCTTGGCTGTCAGCGCCTAGTGGCGTAAGAGGCTTTGGTTCGATTTTTTGTGGAGCCCGACGCCATGTTGAGGCTTTCGGTGCCGGTTCGTTTGGTGCTGTCGCGGCTGACCTTACCGGTCATGCTGGCGCTGTCGCTTGGGATGATTGTGGCGGGGCAAGCCAATCGCAACATCGGGATTGTGCTGCGTGGCGCGGTCGATGAGGCGTTGGCGCCGCTCTATCGTGTGGTGTCGCGGCCGGTGGATGTGCTTATTTCAGACCGGAACGCACTTGGGGCCTGGATTGGGATGCATTCAGAAGTTCTTCGGCTGCAGGCAGAAAATGCCCAGCTGAAACGCTGGCGCTCCGTTGCCCTCGCGCTTGCGGCACAGAACCAATCGCTTAAGTCGCAGCTTCATTTTGTGCCAACGCCTACACCGGCCTTCTTTACCGCTCGGGTGATTGCGGATGTTGGAGGTCTTTATGCCCGGTCGGTTTTGGTTACCGTGCCTCGCGATTCCCATGGTGTTGCTGATGCGATTGCCATGGATGGGGGAGGGGTTGTCGGGCGTGTTGTCCAAGCGGGGGTGCGTAGTGCACGCATCCTGCTGATTACGGATCTAAATAGCAGAATTCCCGTCTCAATCGGAAGGCATGGTGAACACGCGCTGATGGCAGGAACCAATGGGCCAGCGCCGCGCCTTCTCTTTTGGCCGCCAGCGCGACCACCTGCCGACGGAGCCATTGTATTGACGAGTGCCGAGGGAGGAATTTTTCCGGATGGCTTACCGATCGGTGTCGTCCACTACCTAGGTCGCAACGACCCAGCGGTTTTGCCATTTGCGCCTATGGATCGGTTGCGAGTGCTTCGATTGTTTGAATACCAGCGTGGTTTCGATTCGTCTTCCTCAAAAGCTTCGGAGGGTTTTGTGCAGAAAACGCGGCCATGATCACGATGGTGCGGCGGAATTTATGGCTCGAGCTAGATCGCCTCGCACGGGCCAGTCTGCCGGCATTTGCGATCATTATGGCCATCGTTTTTCTCGGCGTTCCTGGACTATTTCCGGCGGTGGCGGCGTTGCGCGATACCTTTACGGTGATGTCAGTCTACTTCTGGACATTGTATCGGCCAGGCTCCTTGCCTGCGCCGATCACGGTGGTTCTGGGGCTTTTTCTCGGCTTGCTCACGAGCGCCCCTCTTGGTGTCTGGCCAGTGTTATTGTTGCTTATCCAGGCAGGTGTTCTGGCATCTCGTCGCATATTGGTGCGCCAAGGCTTTATATTGATCTGGGCTGCACTCATTGCCTGCATGCTGATGACCTCGGCGTTCGAATACTGCGCCTTTTGCATACTTGATTTCACCGTCTTGCCGATTAGCCCGATTTTCCTGCAAGTGGGTCTTGGATCGTTGCTTTATCCATTGCTTGTACCGCTCTTGATCGCAGCCCACCGCGGCCCGGCGGCGCCGGAATTGGCGTGATTGCTCGGTCCGTACGGACGGTCTATTGATCATGCGCCGCAGAAACAGGCTAGGTCCAATTGTCAGCCGTCGAGGGCTATTACTGGGTACGGCGCAAGGTGCCGCTTTTGGTGCGTTGGGCCTACAGCTTTACCGGATGCAAGTGCTTGACCACCGCCCGTATGGGGCACTGGCGACGGAGAACTCGATTAGTGAAAGGCTAATTGCTCCTGAACGTGGTATCATCACCGACCGCTTGGGTACTGTTTTGGCAGGCAATAGGCGATACTGGCGAGCGTTGTTCATAGCGGTTCAGGCACGAGATCCGGTCAAGGTGGTCGAACGCTTCGCGCATATTATCCCGCTATCAGAGGGGGAGTGCAGCAGGATCGACCGTGATCTCAAGGATAAACCGCGCTTTGTACCGATTCTCTTAAAGGATGATCTGGACTGGTCAGCGACAGCACGCATCGAGGTTCATGCGCCTGATTTGCCGGGGGTTTTTATCGATGCTGGCTCCGTACGATTTTATCCCCTCGCCAAGCGAAGTGCGCATGTCATCGGTTATGTCGATAGGCCAACTCAAAGAGAGGTCGCGCATGATCGCGTCTTAGCGCTACCTGGTGCGAGGGTTGGCCGATCTGGCGTTGAGCGTGCCCATAACGAGGCGCTGCAGGGCGTACCCGGGATTGTTCAGACGGAGGTTAATGTTCACGGCTCGGTGGTACGGGAGCTCGATCGCAGCCACAGCAAGCACGGTGCGACCGTTCAGGCGACGCTAGACGCCCAACTGCAGATCATGGCTGCGAACAGCCTTGGGGAAAATGTGGGGGCTGCAGTGATGCTTGGAGCCAAGGGCGATGTACTGCTAATGGCTAGTGCCCCCGGATTTGATCCCGCGCTTTTTGACAATGGTGTCCCGGCCGAGATCTGGTCGGAATGGTTGGATGATCCCCGCAGACCTCTGACCAATCGCGCGACAGGCGGGCTATATGCGCCGGGTTCGGCCTTTAAGCCCAACGTTGCTCTTGCCGCACTCGATTGTGGCGCGATCACGGTGGAAACGCACTTCTTATGCCCGGGATATCTAAAGCTCGGCGATCACGTCTTTTATTGCTGGCAGCACTCAGGACACGGCAATGTTAATGTTATTTCCGCGTTAGAGCAAAGCTGTGATGTGTTTTTCTATTATGCGGCATTGGCAACCGGGATTGACCGCATCGCTAGGATGGGGCGCAAGCTTGGACTGATCGGGCCGCTCGATATTGGAATGCCTAATACTGAGCCGGGTTTTTTGCCGACCCGGGCATGGTCACGCAAGCGTCGTCTGATTTGGACAAAGGGTGACACGGTGATTCAAGGTATTGGGCAGGGTTATACACAGGTAACGCCGCTCGGCTTGGCGACCATGACGATCCGGATCGCGACCGGGCGCGCCGTACAGCCGCATCTGACGCGAGCGGTTGGCCAGACGCTGTACCGCGATTTCGACGAGACCAGCTGGCCAGACCTTGGCCTCGATGATCGCCATCTTGCAGCCGTCCGCCAGGGTATGATTGAGGCTGTAAATACGCCTTTAGGTACAGCGTACGCTTCGCGCCTAAATGTGCCGGGCCTGCATATGGCAGGAAAAACAGGCACGGCTCAGGTCCACGGACTAACGACAGGCGAGGAAAAAGCTAACTATAACGATGCATTGCTTCCGCTAGCGTTTCGCCCCAATGCATTTTTTATTGCGTTCGCACCCACAGATGTTCCACGCTATGCTGCGGCAATCGTGGTGGAGCACGGCAACGAAGGTGCAGCTTGTGCGGCACCAATAGCGCGCGACTTGATTACGGCAGCGCTTTCTCGCGAGGCGGAAATGCCATCGGCACCAGCGGGAACGATTGCATGATATTTGAACCAAGCGGCTTCAGTGAGACATGAAATCTAGAATGCCATGAGCACTCTCGTCGAATACCGGCCCTATTACCTAAGGTCCTTCAGGCTTGCTCGTAAGTTTTTGCGGATTAACTGGCTCTTCGTAGTCGTTACTTGTGCAGTAGCAGGCATTGGTTACGCCGCACTGTATTCGGCCGCAGGCGGGCGCGGGGAGCCATACGCCATCCCGCAGTTCATTCGCTTTGCCGCTGCACTTATCATGATGATTATGATTGCCATGATCGATATACGAATAATCGCCAAATGCGCTTGGCCCCTTTATGCGATTGGATTGCTGCTTCTGCTTGCGGTGTGGAAATTTGGCCACGTCGGTCTTGGCGCCCGCCGTTGGCTTGATATCGGGGGTCTACACGTCCAACCTTCCGAGCTTATGAAACTGTTTCTCATTCTTGCTCTTGCGCACTGGTTTCAAAGGGCAAGCTATGAGCAGGTCGGGAACCCTGTATTCCTGATTGCGCCAGTATTGGCAATTTTGGGTCCCGCAGCTCTTATTCTCAAGGAGCCAAACCTTGGAACCGCTGTCATCACCATGGCCATAGGAGGCGCGGTGCTGTTAGCTGCTGGTGTGCGTTGGTGGAAATTTGCGATCGTCATGTTGCTAGTGGCCGTTGCTGCGCCATTTGCCTATCATCATCTGCATGGATATCAGAAACAACGTATCCTGACTTTCCTTCATCCGGGTCGAGACCCGTTAGGGGCGGGCTATAATATCATCCAATCGAAGATAGCATTGGGCTCTGGCGGTATGTGGGGGCAAGGCTTTCTGCACGGCACCCAAAATCAGCTGAATTTTCTGCCAGAGAAGCAGACAGACTTCGTCTTCACGATTATAGCTGAAGAGTTTGGGTTCGCCGGTTCTATGGTTCTAATGAGCCTGCTTTTTTCGATGGTCGCGATGGCGTTTTACACTGCGCTGCGTTGCCGGCACCAGTTTGGCCGTCTTGCGGCAATTGGTATCGGCACCAATCTATTTCTTTATTGTTTCGTTAATCTCGCGATGGTGATGGGCTTAATTCCGGTCGGTGGCGTGCCATTACCGCTGGTTTCCTATGGTGGCTCTGCATTGACGGCGGTCATGCTGGGCTTAGGCGTTCTTATGTCCGTGCATGTCCATCGTGACGTCGAATTTGCTTCCGGCGATGATTAGACGCCGTCATATCGTCATCGGCACTGGAAAAATTACCTGACTTTGCCTCGCCGGTAAAGGCTGCCCAACGTCGCAAGCTTTGTTTCTGTCACACCAAGATCGTTATCCAGAAGTGGCATGAGAATTGCGTGCGAAGGGCGTTACGCGGTGAACCGGGCCGACTGGACGGCACGGAATAAACAGGGGAGTGGTCGCGATGGAGCGACGGACTTGGCTTGCGGCGGCATGTGGATTCCCGCTGATTATGTTTGGCGTGCCTGCAAAAGCAGCACAAAGCGGCGTAAATGCGGGCGACACTGCTTGGGTTTTGGTCAGTTCTATACTCGTATTACTGATGACTATCCCCGGCTTGGTACTGTTTTATGGTGGAATGGTACGCAAAAAGAACGTGCTTTCCATCATGATGCAAAGTTTCGTGATTTGCGCCTTGGTCTCGGTACTGTGGTTAATCATCGGATACAGCTTGGCATTTGATAATGGCAACGAATTTATTGGAGGGGCATCGAATGCGATGCTTGGGGGGTTGGCTCGAGATTGGAACGCCCCGTTAGTTCTCGGACATGGGCTTGCTAGAGCTGTACATATGCGCATACCCGAAAGCGCTTTTATTTTTTTTCAAATGACATTCGCCATTATTACGCCAGCGGTTATTACCGGGAGCTTTGCAGAGCGCATGAAGTTCTCTGCGTTACTTGTATTGATGGGTTTGTGGTCAATCCTGATCTATGTGCCCATCGCGCACTGGGTATGGAGCCCAAATGGTTGGCTTTACCGTCTCGGGATCGCTGATTATGCGGGCGGCACTGTGGTAGAGACGAATTCGGGTATCGCAGGGCTCATCTGTGCGGTCTATCTCGGTAAACGAGTCGGTTTTGGCCAGGATAACATGATGCCGTGGAATTTGTCGTATGCTGTAGCAGGAGCATCGTTCCTTTGGGTGGGTTGGTTGGGCTTTAACTCAGGTAGTGCTGGTGGCGCGAACCCAAACGCAGCGATGGCGATACTTGCTACGCAAATGGCCGCGGCTGGGGCCACGTTGGCTTGGACCTTCATTGAATGGATCATTAGTGGAAAGCCGACCGTACTTGGCGGGATCTCAGGGGCCGTTTCAGGCCTTGTGGCGATCACTCCGGCCGCTGGCTTTGTGCTGCCAGGGGCCGCGCTCGCTATTGGTGTCGGTGCGGGCCTACTCTGCTTTTGGGCGGTTACAGTGGCCAAGATTCGCCTTGGTTACGACGACTCTCTGGATGCATTTGGCGTTCACGGCGTAGGTGGCATTTTCGGTACGATTGCGACCGGCATATTTGCGTTTGCTCCCCTTTCCAATGGGATGGTACGTGCTGGCCTACATCAGCTTAGCGTGCAGTTAGTCGGGGTTGCGGCGACGATTTTATACTGTGGCGCGGGGACAGCAGGGTTGCTCTGGATTGTTGATCGGCTTGTCGGACTTCGAATCACGCGCGACGAAGAACGTCAGGGTCTTGATGAGACCCTTCATGGCGAAAGCCTCGCATAAAGTTCCTGGGCAACTCCATCTCATGGCCGGCTAATT